>CAZUWY010000015.1:0-34049 GCA_964624395.1 uncultured Mageeibacillus sp.
CCTCAACGGCCTTTTAAACCATTATCAAACAGGGCGTTTGAACTTTCAACCGGGTCAAGATCTCAGGAGTTTTCTTGATCCAATTACTACTATACGAGGAGATAAAAAATGCCGGGAACTGTTTTGCAGGTAATCAAGAAGGATCAATCATTGTCGGAGCAGGCCTACCAGATCATTAAGCGCAAGATTATCGATCTGAGCTATGAACCCGGATCAGACCTTACTGAAGCGCGGCTGGCGGATGAACTGCAAATGAGCAGAATGCCGATTAGATCGGCCTTGCATCGCCTGGAGCTGGAAGACTGGATTATTGCCGACTTCAGAAAGAAGACCAGAGTGAAACCTATACTTAGACAAGATGTGATCGATATCTACCAGATGCGAAATCTACTGGAACTGCCGGCGATGGAAAAAATATTCGCCGAAGAGAAAACCTGGAGGTTTTCTTTTGTTATGGAAGAAGCTCTGCTCAGCATAAAAGCCAATGTTTTCGATCTTTACGAGCGGGAACTGGCGGAAACCAATCTCCATATGGCCATTGTCAAGGTGCTGGGCAATAAGAGGATTGATAGGATCTACCGCAATGCCCAGGATGAGCTGATCCGCATAGGACTAAGCTTTGTCAGAAATGAAGAGCGCGACAATCAATATCTGGCTCATATTATTCAGGGCTGGGAAGATATTATCCTCGCTATCCGCGAAGAGCGTAAAGAGGATGCCTTGGAAATTTTCGATCGGGACCATCTCAGTGGCGCCTTGGAGCTGGCTTTGAAGCAGTTCCCATCAGCTCAAAGCAATTGATTTGCCTTTTAATAAGAATTAAATTCAGTTTTCGTCAGATAGGGAGGAAGTAAAATGGCTCAATACATGGAGAGGATCAAGCGCCTAAAAGAAAGACTTTTGTCTATTACACCGGAAATGGATCTGGAGAATGCCAAGATCCTGACTGCGGGTTTCATTGAGTATGAAAATATGCCCCTGATTTTAAAGAAAGCATATGCCTTCCGCAAGCAATGTGAAGAAAAAACAATTGCCATTGCCGCAGATGAGCTAATCGTCGGCAATTCGGGCTCAAAAATCCGGGGAGGAATTTTATGTGCCGATTGCTGCTGGTCGGTCTTAGATGATGAATTGGAGACAATCAGTGAACGCAAGTACGATCCCTTCCAGCTCAAGGATGATGACAGGCAGTTGTTTTTGGATACGGTGAAACCTTACTGGCGGGGCAAATCAAATTTTGAAAAATGGCGCCGGCAGATTCCCGAGGATCTAAAACTGTTGAGAGACAATGGCGTTGTCTTTATAGACCGTAAAGGTGTGCGCGGCTTTGGTGAGACAACCGCTGGCTATAGCTGGCTGCTTGAAGTTGGCATTAAAGGGATTAGAGAAAAGATCAATGAGCGCCGCAGGAGAATCGATCTGGCCAGGCCCGGAGACCTGGAAAAGGATCACTTTCTCCAGGCCTTGCTGCTTGTCTGTGACGGGCTGACCACTTTGGCGGGGCGCTACGCTGATCTGGCCGAAGAGATGCTGGCTGAGGAAAAAGATATCCTTCGCCGGGCAGAGCTTTTACAGATCGCTCAGATCTGCCGCCGTGTACCTGAAAATCCTGCCTCTACATTTCACGAGGCCCTGCAATCATTTTATTTTTACCATACCGGCTTGTTCATGGAGCAAAACGCAGCCTCCTACAATCCCGGCAGAATGGATCAGTATCTGCTGCCCTACTATCGTGCTGATCTTGAAAGTGGCAGAATCAATCAGAATCAGGCGCAAGAGCTTTTAGACTGCCTGTGGATCAAATTCAGTGAGCCTTGTTTATTTCAGGATGCTGTGACCGCAGAATTTGCCGCCGGCTATCCCATGTTTCAAAATGTCTGTGTGGGAGGGATTGACGAGGCTGGCAGGGATGCAGTCAATGAGCTCTCTTATTTGATCATCCAGGCCTCAATTGATGTCCAGCTCTACCAGCCGTCTTTGTCTGTGCGCTATAATATGGCCAAAAATCCCAATTCCTTCCTGCGCAAAATAGTTGAGCTGATCAGCCTGGGCACAGGTTTTCCCGCCTTTCACAATGATGAGGTGGGCATACGCATGCTCTTAAACAAGGGCGTACCTCTCAGAGAGGCCTGGGATTGGAATCCCTGCGGCTGCGTCGAGACCAATCTTGAAGGGCGCATGAGGCAATATACCGCCCTAGCAGATGTGAATCTGGGCAGTATTGTTGAACTGGCCCTGACAGATGGCGTCAGCCGCAAGAGCGGTGAGCAGATATCTGTCAGCACAGGAGATCCGGAGGAATTTGATCGCTTTGAAGATTTTATCTCGGCTCTCAAAGCTCAGCTGGCACATACCATTCATGCCACAGTTGCCGGCAGCCATCTGCTGGACGATATCTGCCTGGAAAGACCTGTACCGGCCTTGTCACTAAGCTTCAAGGAATGTATTGAAAAGGGCATGGATTATTCCGCCGGAGGAGCCAAATACAATGTCGGCAACGGCATTATCTTGATCGGGGTTGCCGATCTGGTCAACAGCATCGCCGCTGTGAAAAAGTTAGTCTACCAGGATAAAAAACTTTCCATGGCTGAACTTACCCGGGCACTGGCAGCAGATTTTAAGGGCTATGAAGAGGTTGAAGAGCTTTGCCTTTCAGCGCCCAAGTACGGCAATGACGATGAGGATGTCGATAATATTGCCGCAGAGATTTTTACCTATATAGCTGATGAGATTGAGCAGTATGAAAGCAAGTTTGGCCGCATGACTCCCGGTATACTGCCGGTGTCGGGCAATACTCCCTTCGGACTTGAGGTGGGGGCGCTGCCTTCCGGCCGCAAGGCCTGGAAACCTCTAGCCGATGGTGTCAGCCCCAGCGGAGGTACAGATCTGGGCGGCCCCACAGCTGTACTTAAATCGGTTTCCAAACTTCCCCATGACAGGTTTACGCAGGGGACTTTGCTCAATATGAAAGTTGAAGATGATCTGCTCAAGACAGAAAACGGTATCCAGCAGATGATGTCACTGCTCAAGAGCATGTGCAGTCTGGGTGTCTTTCATGTCCAGTTTAATGTCATCGATCAAGAAAAGCTTTTGCAGGCACAAAAATACCCCGAAAAACATAAGGGTCTTCTGATTCGCGTTGCCGGCTATACAGCCTATTTCGTCGAGCTGGGCAAAGATGTACAAGATGAAATTATTGCCAGAACCATGCAGACAAGCATCTCTTGAGGATTGATAATGGAAAGGGCAACAGTTTTACGCATCGAACGCTCTTCGATCCATGACGGCGAAGGGCTGCGCACAGTAATATTTCTCAAAGGCTGCCCGCTGCGCTGTGCCTGGTGTTCAACACCGGAAAGCCAGCAGGCAGAAATTGAGATGATTGATCAAAAGACTTATGGGGAGCTGATGTCAGTTGATCAGCTGATGGAAGAGATCAGCAAGGATGAAATTTTCTTTTTTCATTCAAACGGGGGTATCACCTTTTCAGGCGGGGAGCCGCTTATGTATGCGGATTTTGTTGCCAGCACAATGAAACGCTGTAGAAAACTTGGTATCAGCACAGCCGTAGAGACCAGCATGATCTGCCCTTATAGTGAGCTGGAGAAGATCCTGCCGTATTTGAATATTCTTTATGCCGATCTAAAACATCTTGACCCCTTAGCCCATCAGGAGTTTACCGGTGCTGATAATACTCTTATTTTGGCAAATATTGAAAGGGCAGCCAGATCAAAGCTTCCCTTTCGCCTGATAATCCGCATCCCCGTGATACCGGGTCTTAATGACAGTGATGATCTTTTCGAAAAGACCGGCAAATACCTGCAGGGGCTGGAAAAATTAGAAGCTGTTGAGCTATTGCCCTACCATCGGCTCGGGCTTTCAACCTATGAAAAAATGGGTATAGCATACAGCCTGCCGGAGGTAAAAGTTCCCAGCAAAAGCTATCTGGAAAAAAAGAAGAAAATTTTGCGTGCCTATGTTGACAAGGTCATTTAAGCTTGAGCTGATTTCTTGTTAATTTTTTCGCCAATTAAAAACAGCTGCCCGCTTGAAAGGGCAGCTGCTTTTTTAGTTTTAAGGCAGGATTTACCTAGACACGGTCGGGGTATACCTTTAGGGCCTTGTCCAAAATCTCGACTGCGCGCTCCAAATCTTCCGACTTGAGCACATAGGCGACTCTAACTTCGTCAACTCCCATGCCGTCAGTCTCGTAGAAATCTTCAACCGGGGCGACCATGACGGTTTCATTGTTATCCGTAAAATCGGTCAGCAGCCATTTGGCGAAATCTTCTGCATCTTTGACCGGCAGTTTGGCGATGGCGTAGAAGGCTCCCATGGGCTTTTTACAAAGCACGCCCTCAATTGCAGCCAGACCGTCACACAGGACATCACGACGGTTTTGATAGCGCTCGCGAATGGGATCAAAATAGGAAGGATCGAGTTTGTAAAGGGCTGAAGAACCGATCATTTCCAGAGTCGGAGCACAGAGTCTGCCCTGTCCAAGCTTTAATACCTGAGCGATTAGCTCACTGTTCTTGGTGGCCAGAGAGCCGATGCGGGCACCGCAGGCGGAAAATCTCTTGGAAACAGAGTCGACAATGATAACCCGATCCAAAATATCGGTCATCTCGCCAAAGCTGGTTGCTTTCAAGCCTTCATAGGTGAACTCGCGGTAAACTTCATCAGCAATAATGAAGAGATCATGCTCCTTGGCGATCTTTGCTACCTGTTCCACTTCCTCACGGGTGTAGACTACACCGGTTGGATTACCTGGATTAGAGAGAGCAATTGCTCTTGTCTTGTCGTTGATCAGGGCCACTATCTCTTCTTCAGAGGGCAGGGCGAAGCCATTTTCCGCGTAAGTGGTAAGGGGTTTTAGTGTGACAGAATAGGGAGCTGCGAAACTGCGATAATTTGTATAAAAAGGCTCCGGTACCAGGATTTCCTCATCGACATCAGCCACAGCAATGAAAGCCCACATCAATGCTTCACTGCCACCATTGGTGATAATGATGTCTGCGGGCTCGTAGGGGAGTCCTATTCTCTTGTAGTAATCCGAGGTAGCTTTGATTAGCTCAGGATCACCCATCGAGTTGGCATAGGCCAGAACTTTGATATCTGCCTTGCGGATAGCATCCATGAAGACGTCAGGTGTTTCAATGTCCGGCTGTCCTACATTGAGACCATAGATCTTAACGCCACGCTTCCTGGCTTCATCCGCAAAGGGCACCAGTCGTCTGATTGGCGACGACTGCATCGCTTGCATTCTTTTTGAAATTTTCATTTTACCCTCCAGAAAATATATTATTTAGTAAAAAGCATCTGCCAGAATAGTATACCTAATAATATTTCTTTAGCCAATTGATCAATTGAGAATGCCGCCAACAGGATAATTTCAATATTATTAAGTTGTAGTAAATTGTTAACGGAATTTTTCAATAAAATTCATTGAACTGTAAATAACATGATGATATTATTGATATAGAAAAAAAGAAAGAGGAATTAGAATAATTATGAGTTATATTCGTCAGCTCAGAAAACAACATCACATCACTCAAGCTCAACTAGCAGAGAAATTAAATGTAACTCAAACATCTGTTAGCCAATGGGAAAGCGGCAGGAATTTTCCGGATATCAAGACAGCCAGGAAGATAGCTGATTATTTTGGTGCCAGTCTGGATCAGATTTTAGCCCCGCATTCTTCAGACAGCAGCGGCATAGATACCCATCTGCCCTATATATATGCTGACTCGCCCTATCACAGAGGCGTCAATGTCAGTAAAGCAGGTGAGCTTGAGATGAAGAGAAGATTGATCGATATCTTTGATCATCTGTCTCTGACGGCTAAGGCCAGAATTTTGGAGCGGGCGGAGGCCTATTTGGAAATTGAACTCTATGAACGAGAGAACAAAATTAAAAGAAGCGTAGAGCAAAACAATAAAATTGACGGGGGCGGCAGCATAGATAATCTCTAGATGATCTGCCGGCCAGCTTAAGTGAAACAATCTTTGGCGCAGCTTTCGCTGCGCTGATTTTTGAGCATTTAGAACAATAACTGCATCAAAATCCAACAAATACTTGACATTTTAATGAACTGGCGCTAAAATTTTTATAAGTTCCACAAACTATGAAGAGCATAGATTACTGGGAACTCGCCCATCAGCTGCCAGAGAAAAACAGGCAGAATGCAATTTGACAGACTGCAAAATTAATGGCATTTGCCATTCCTGGATCAAGAGATATGATCCCCCGACGCAGCATCGGCCAAGGCAGTAAAAACTTGTTTTTCGCTCCAAGTCGCCAAGTTCATCCCTTTTCATGGGCGGGCGCAAAAGGCAAAAGATCTGATCTGGGCAAAGGAAGGAGGAAGTACTGTATTGGAAGTACACCTCGATGAAACGGGCAGCTAATCCGGCATCATCCACTTAGTGACAAAATTTATTCGGATCCTGCCCGTTTCGTATGCCAGCAGTTATTCTAAACGATAAGTAAATATTCCCCTGAAGACAAAAACGATTATTCTTTTCTGGTTCCCTTTAGTAAATCAATTATCTTATCTGCCACAATATTTTGTGCTTCTAAATTATCTGACCACTACAGATTGTGCATGCGCAGCTATTGATCAGCGACGCTGCACTTGCTTATTGGGCTGTTTTGATATATAATAAACAATGATATGCACAAACAATATTTTTTATCGAGGTGATTTTGTTGATAGAGAAATCTGACCTGAGGATATGTCGAAGCGGCCTGCAAGAGCGTATTGGACGTAAGATCTGGCTCAAATCCAAGGGCGGTAGAAAACGGACCATTATTCACGAAGGTTATCTAGACAACTGCTCGTCCAATGTTTTTACAGTGCGTTGCCCTGTATCGTCAGCTTATGATGAATATGTTTCCTTTAGTTATGTTGATGTCCTGACCAAAGTTGTAGAAATCCGTTTTGACAAGGAGTTGGACTCTCAGGATAGTTTAACTGACGGACAGCCCCTGGTTTAATTTATGCAAGCAGACGCGGTAACTGTCAGGGATATTGCCCCTGCAAAAATCAATCTGTCTTTAGATGTTACGGGGCAAAGAGAAGATGGTTACCACAATATAGACAGCATTATGCAGATCATATCACTTGCCGACGGCGTTACTGTTACAGTAGCGCCTTTGTCATCGGCAAAGAGATTGGCGGAAAACAATGGCTTTTCGCTAATGAAATCTTCAGCTGCAGATGCTATTATCGGCATCAAAAGCAGCAGACCCCTACCTTTAGATCTAAATAATACAGCCGTGCGGGCTGCAGACCTCTGGTGCCTGACTGCCCGGGCAAATAATATTTTTGTGGGCATTGCTTTAGAAAAAAATATTCCCAGCGGCAGTGGTCTTGGCGGTGGCAGTGCTAATGCAGCTGCTGTTTTGCGTGTTTTGAATCAACTGGCAAAAACAGGCCGAATAGATTTTACTCCTCTTCCTTCAGCCACTCTTTTTGCCCTGGCTGCACAGATAGGCGCCGATGTGCCTTTTTGCCTTCAAGGGGGCGTTGCCCGCTGCCAAGGTATCGGAGAGATGATTGAGCCCTTGCCCCCTTTACCCAAATGGCCAATTCTTTTGGCTTTGCCTTCCTTTTCTCTCTCCACCCAAAACCAGTATTTTGAGCTAGACCTTTTAGATAACTCAAAATGGCAGCGACCGGATAATCCCAGCCTCATTCAAGCCATAAAAGAAAAAGACATCACCGGCATCAGCAAGTATGCCGGCAATGTCTTTGGCAATCTATCCGATCCCCGCCTTGACAGTCTGGAAAAAAGATTAAGAAGTACCAAGGCATCTCTGGTTCAGCTTACCGGATCGGGCCCGGTGCTCTTTGCTCTCTTTGCTGCGGAAGAAAAGCGCAATCTGGCCCTGACCAGCTTAAGACTTTCAACAAAAGATAAAACTCAGTTTGTACCGGCTTTTTTACTTCCGGATTATAAATTGTCAGAATCCAGATAAATGGTAAAAGGCCCCTGATTGACCAGCTGGACATCCATGGTCTCCCCGAAGCTTCCCACAGCAACCTTATCTCCCAGACTGGCTCTGGCCAAAGCAACAAACTGCTCGTAGAGTTCTTCACTTAATTGAGCCGGCGCAGCAGCCTGAAAACTGGGTCGATTTCCTTTTTTGGTGTCCGCAAACAAAGTGAACTGAGATACGATTAGCACCTCACCTTCTACTTGCTTTAAGCTGAGATTGGTTTTACCCTCGAGATCTTCAAAGATGCGCAAATTTTCAATTTTGTGCCAGAGCTTGGCACAGCTCTGGCTGTCATCTTCATAACCGACCCCAAGCAAGATTAAAAAGCCCTTGCCGATACTGCCGATAATCTTTTCCTTAACTTTGACATGCGCAGAAGATACTCTTTGGATCAGAGCCCTCATACCCAGACAACCTCGTATTCGTCATTGACAAAGGGGAGTACGCCGGCATGGCCGTTCATATCCTTAAGCAGGGGTAGGCCGGTTTTTTCATTCTCTTCCAGCACGGCGAGCTGAACGGAGCAGGCATAGCAGATACCCGCCAGTAAGCCTTTTTCCTTGGCTCTTAGATACAGCTTGTTATCTTCCTTTTCCAGGACGGATGGAAGCTTTACTGCCGCTCCTTCAAAAATTACGCGCACCTCATATCCGGCTTCGTCCAACTGGAGAGCGTTCATAAGCACATGCAAAAAACACATCTTTTCTCCCTGCATGGCATAAAATAAAATCTTTCTCATTTTGTCCTCCTTTATTTTCCTCATTATTTACAGCCCTTTTTCTAAAGATGATTGCTTTGTTGTCATTATCTGCCCAAGAGTAGATAATATATTTATAATTCAACAAATTATTTCTTGATTTCAGCTGGCTGTATTATTTATTATAAACTATCGCAGCAAATGGACAGCAATAATGTAAATGGAGAGCATATGGCAAAAGAAAGAAAAACAATACCCCGCTGGGCAGTAAAATTTAGCTCTTTTCTGTATCTGGTGGCCAGTATTATGGTTATCCTGGGCGTCAATTCTGTCAAATATAAATTACTCATCTGGCTTGGCATAGCAGTATTTGTCGCCGGATTTATCCTCAGGATCGTCTTATGTTCATGTCCCTACTGCGGCAGTGCCACTGCTTCCAAAGCAGCAAAACTTAACGGTGAATCCTTTTTTTGCCCCAATTGTGAAGAAAAGATTGATCAGCGTTGAGAGCAAGGGGAGGAGATATTTCCCATGATAAAAATTATTAGAGTACCAGACTACCGCGAGATGAGCCTTGCTGCCGCTCGGCTGGTTTCTGCACAGCTGCGCCTGTATCCGGATTCTGTTTTAGGTCTGGCAACGGGCTCGACGCCAATCGGTATGTATGAAGAACTGATCCGCCAGCATCGTGAGGAGGGGCTAGATTTCAGTGCGGCCACAACTGTGAATTTAGATGAGTACTGCGGCCTGGCAGGTAGTCATGAACAAAGCTACCGCTACTATATGGACAATGTTCTCTTCAAGCATATCAATATCGATCCTGAAGCCACCTTTGTCCCCGATGGGAAAACCGAGGATATTGAAGCTTTCTGCCAATCCTATGATGAGCTGATCGACTTTTTGGGCGGACCGGATATCCAGATACTTGGAGTGGGTGAAAATGGCCACATCGCTTTTATAGAGCCAGCAGACCATTTTGTTCTCAATACACACAGGGCTGTGCTAACTGACAATACCATCGCTGTAAACTCCAGAGAGTTTAATAGCCTAGAAGATGTTCCCCGCCATGCGATCTCAGTGGGCATGCGGCAGATAATGAGTGCTAAAACGGTGGTAATGCTGGCATCAGGAGCTAAGAAGGCTCAAGCGGTGTATGGAATGGTTAAGGGCGAGGTCAGCCCAAAATGCCCCGCCTCTATCCTGCAGCTTCATCCAGGGGCAATTTTGGTCGCAGATGAAGAAGCATGCAGGCTTTTGAATTTTAATTAACCTAGCAGAAGTTTTGGAGTAAAAATATCAAGTAGGGCTCCTGCCAAGATGTGATATTAATAATATTATTTTATATTGTTTGTTAAATTATATTAAACAATTTTCATCTCAATTATTGAAGCATTAGCCCAAAAGAGCCTTGCTTTTGTTTAAGGATAGTAAGAGATCGTGGATATTTGACACTCTGAGAGCAAAAGAATAGGGTTAAGATAATAGATAGTGGCTTTTAGCAGCTTAATCAATGGGTTGCAATTTTTCGGAGATGATGAGGAGATGAAGAAAAAAACAATTTTTGCCTTGGCTTTCTTGCTGGCATTCTTAGCTGGAGGAATCATTTCTTATTTTGTTTTTGGCCACAGGCTGGCAAAGCTGCCCAAACCTGAAAGAGCAGAAGGATTTATGGGCGAAACTTTCGGAGTGGACAAAAATATCAATGAAGAGAGCATAGATAAGTATCTTGACCGGGAAGACAGCGTCTACCGCGATATGAGAATGTATGTAGATGAGGCTGATTACGAGAGTATTGGCGGTGATTCATATCTGTCGGGTTTTGTCAGAGGATTTGCAGCCGTACCTTTCCCGCTCCTGGTCAATGTCACCGGACTACCGGAAGAGGTTGGAGAAAGCTACCAGGGGACAACCTTGTTTACACATACTGAAGAAGGAGAGTATATTGCCAACTTTGAAGAATCGATGGCTTATCTGGAATATCATTTTCCCAAAGATAAATATATTTTCCTCATGTGTGGCGGTGCCGGTTATGCCGGGATGATGAAGGATATGCTGATTGACCTGGGCTGGGACGAAGACAAGATCTATAATGTCGGCGGCTACTGGTTTTATGAGGGTGAGAACGCAATTTCAGTCAAAAGAACGGTGAACGGCCAGGATCATTACGATTTTTGGAAGATAGATTATCTCGGCTTTGATTTTGCAGATATGCAGAAGGTGAATTAATGAAAAAAAAGCTGCTCTTTCTTATCCCGGCATTGATCTTGCTGGGAATTTTAGTTGCCTATTTTATCTTTAACCAGAAGCCTTTTTATCTGGCTGACCGCTATTATGGCGAGGGCGCCATTATTAAGATCAGCAGGGAAGAACTCTTAGATCTGGAAGAGCAAAAGGAGTCATTTGCCCTACTGATCTTTCAGCCGGTCACCTGTGGGCGCATTACAGCCTACGATTTTTACAATCATATCGAAAAGTTTTTAAACAAAAAGCAGATGAGCTTTTATCAGATAAATTTCATTGAGCTAGAGGGAACTAAAGCTGGCCAATCTGTTAAATACAGCCCTTCAGTGGCAATTTACCAAGAGGGCAAGATCATTGCCTATCTGGATGCCAAACTGGCGGAGCATACAGAATATTACTATTCTGCAGAAAATTTCGAAACCTGGTTTCAAAAATATGTATTATTCAAAGAGGACTGAAGGCAATAGCTTTGCCAGCTTCTTATCCTAGAGCCTGGATCTGATCAAAGAGTCAGGCTTTAGTTTCGGCAAGATTTATTTTTAACTCTCAAGTGTTTTTACCTCTAAGGAGCAAAGGCTGAGAATTCTTCTTGCAGATAAACCATCTTGCTATTTAACAAATTGGCTTAAATCTCATGTATACTGAGGCAAAATGTCCAATCCAGATACTATACTATTCAAAAGCTGGCTCTGATTTAAGATAAATAGTTAAAATTTTTATAAATCCAGAAGGATGCAAGATGGTCTCGAGGTATGAATAAAGAAGCAACGAAAGATTTAACTGTAGAAAAAAAGCCCTATCTCCACCTGTTCTTATTAGCCTTATCTGCTCTTATCTGGGGAGCCTCCTTTGTTCCTCAGAGTTTAGGCATGGACCATGTCGGACCCTTCACCTTCAATGGCGTGCGCATGCTCATGGGGGGGATTGCGCTTTTGCCCGTTATTTTTTTGCTGCGCAGGTTTGGCATTACCAAAAAAGTGGATATGGCAGAGCTGCTGGCAGAAAGAAAGCTTGCCAAAATAGAAGAGCTGCCCTGGTATGACCGTCGACCTCAGCTTTACGGAGGAGTTTTTGCCGGCCTGGCACTTTTTTTGGCCAGCAATGCCCAGCAATATGCCATTCAATTCACCACAACAGGGAAGGCAGGTTTTATAACTTCGCTTTATGTAGTTCTGGTGCCTATTTTTGGGGTCTTCCTTCACCATAAGATCAGGTTTTTTGACTGGCTGGCGGTTTCCTTGGCACTGATTGGTCTTTATCTGCTTAGTATTAAAGGCGGGTTTTATATCGATCATGGCGATCTGTTTTTAGTTATTTGTGCTATTTTTTACGCTGTCCATATTTTGATCCTCAATCATTATTCGCCCTTTGTTGATGGTGTGGCTCTTTCTTCGGTCCAATTTTTTATTGTTGGTTTCTTGTCTCTGATACCCATGTATCTGAGAGAGGTTGTGAGCTGGAAATCTTTGCTTGCAGCTGGACCATCCCTGCTTTATTCAGGCTTGCTCTCGTCTGGTGTAGGCTTTACTCTGCAGGTAATCGGCCTGCAAAAGGTGCCGCCTACTCAGGCTTCTTTGATTAGTTCCCAGGAGTCCACTTTGTCAGTGATTTTTGGCTGGCTGCTGTTAAATGAAATAATGACGGGCAGAGAACTTCTGGGCTGCGCATTGATGCTGACTGGTGTCTTGATCTCACAGTTGGCGCCGTTTAAGAAGAAAGGAATTGAGACTTAGGCTGTTTAAGGGGAATGGTTTTGCTGCTTAAATTAAAACCTTTCCTAAAGCAAGTTTGTCTTTGCCAAAAAGCCTAAGGGATAAGTGATGGAAAAGAAAGCCAGAAAGCCTTATTTGCATTTGTTTTTGCTCTCTATAACTGCCGTTGTATGGGGCGCTTCTTTTGTTTCCCAGAAAGTTGGCATGGGTCATGTCGGTCCCTTTACCTACAATGGCATCCGCATGCTGATTGGAGGAGCTGTTTTACTGCCTGTGATCTCTTTGTTTAGGAAAAGAGGTTTGACGCGCAAGGTTGAGATCAAAGAAATTCTTGCCCAAAGAGATGTCAGCTCGGTTGAAGATCTGCCCTGGTATGATCGCAAGCCCGCTGTTTACGGCTGTATTATTTCCAGTATCGCATTATTTGCCGCTACCAGTTTTCAGCATTATGCTATTCAGTTCAGTTCTGTAGGCAAAGCTGGTTTTATTGTTTCTATGTATGTGGTGCTGGTCCCACTCTTTAGCACCTTTTTGGGGCATAGAATCAAAATATTGGAATGGCTGGCTGTCGCTTTGGCCCTGATTGGCCTTTACCTGCTCAGTATTAAGGGCGAGTTTCATATTTCCCATGGCGATATATTTTTGATCCTGGGTTCAATCTCCTTTTCGATCCATATTTTAATTGTGCGCCATTACTCCCCCATGATTGACGGACTAGTCTATTCTTCGGCTCAGTTTTTTCTGGTCGGACTGATTTCTCTGCCCTTCATGTTCATTTTGGAAAATCCCAGCTGGCGGTCAATTTATTCAGCCGCTATTCCGATCCTATATTCTGGTGTCCTGTCTTCAGGTATTGGCTTTACCTTTCAGACTCTGGGTCTTGAAAAAGTACCCTCTAATCAGGCAGCCCTTATAACTTCACAGGAATCAACCTTCTCAGTTCTCTTTGGCTGGCTAATCCTCAACGAAGCTCTTTCTGGCCGAGAGCTTCTCGGCTGCGCCTTTATGCTGGCCGGTGTTTTGCTCTCCCAGCTGGCACCAGGGAAAGAGAAAAATAGATCCAGCTGAAGCAAATAAATTGTTGACAGATTAGCCTTGTCTATGTAACAATCACTGCCAGAAAGCTTTAAGCAGGTACGAGAGACTTGTAAGACTTCTATCCATTCAAAAGTAGTTCTACTGCGGCTACTCGTTGTAAAACTGCCCTCGTGGACATGTTATTTTACAGTCTCACTGGCAGCTTTTTTATGAGGAGGTAAGTCGATGAGTTCACAACAAGAGACAGTTAAACTAGGTGAGGAGCCAATTTTCAACCTGAAGAATGTTCCGGTTGGTAAATCTCTGCTGCTGGGATTGCAGCATGCTTTTGCCATGTTTGGCGCCACTATTCTGGTTCCTTTATTGACAGGGCTGGATGTGTCAACAACATTGCTGATGGCAGGTATCGGTACGCTCCTGTTCCATCTTCTGACCAAGGGTAAGGTGCCGGCCTTTCTGGGATCATCCTTTGCCTTTATTGCCGGCTATAATGCAGTGACGCTTGGAGGCCCGGGTTCAGACAGCTTTGTGGCAGAAAACCTACCCAAGGCCTGTGGAGGCGTATTCTTTGCCGGCCTGGTCTATGTGGTAGTGGCAGGCCTGATTAAATTCTTTGGCGTCGAAAAGGTAATGAGATTCTTTCCGCCAGTGGTTACCGGCCCCATCATTATTGGGATCGGCCTTATTTTAGCGCCAACGGCAATACAAAGTGCTTCCACCGACTGGCTTTTAGCAATTATCGCCATTGTTGTTGTGGTCCTTTGCAATATCTGGGGCAAGGGCATGATCAAGATCATTCCGATTATGATCGGGATTGTGGCCACCTATATTATTGCTCTGATCTTAAACCGGGTGGATTTTGCCAGCCTAGAAGCAGTAAATGTGATTAATATGCCACTGCATAAGGATCAGTTCATGGTCCTGGATATTTCAGCTATTATTACCATCTTGCCCATCTCACTTGCTACCATGATGGAGCATATAGGGGATATATCCGCTATTAGTGCTACCACAGGGAAAAACTATATGTCCGATCCGGGATTGCATCGAACCCTGCTGGGCGACGGCCTGGCCACAAGCCTTGCTGCAGCGGTGGGCGGACCTGCCAATACCACTTATGGTGAGAATACCGGCGTTTTGGTCCTGACTAGGGTTTATGCACCGCGCGTTATGCAAATTGCTGCAGTGATGGCAATAATCGCCAGCTTCTTCCCGGCGGTAAGCGCTGTGATCACGAGTATTCCCGCAGCTGTCATAGGCGGCGTTTCGATGATTTTATACGGCATGATCTCTGCTATCGGCGTGCGCAACATGGTCGAAAACAAAGTGGATCTTACTTCCAGCCGCAATCTGATTGTAGCTGCATCCATACTGGTCACCGCTTTGGGCTTTGAGGTTACCGGCGGTTTGGAATTTACTGTCGGCTCAGCGCAGATCCATCTCTCTGGTCTTGCCATCGCGGCAATAATTGGAATTGTGCTCAATGCTATTTTGCCTGGCAAGGATTATACCTATACAACTGAGGAACCAAAAGATACTGGGGTTGATTTCTCAGGTGTGACCGATAAAAAATAAATATAGTCCAGATAAAGAGTAGATTTAGTCCAGGCAGCTGGAAAGAATAATTATTAAAGATCACATCGGAAAAGCTTTCGATGTGATCTTTTTTGAAGTTATCTGGACTAAAAAAAGACGAAGACATACTGCTCTATTTTTTTGCCCAATTAGTAAGCAGCGGGCAAGAAGAATATTTGCAGGCTATAATAATTACATAGGCATTGACCACAGCTAGGTTAATAATTGAGGAAATAAAGTATTAAGTCGGATATTTTCAAAAAGGGTGAGTAAAAATGCCTGCATGCATGAATTACGGCAGTTAGATACCGCCTGATGAAAATCTTTGTCCTGCCTGCAACCTGCCGCAAAAAAGCAGATGAGCTAAGGGCTGATCCAGAAAAAGTGAAGGTTTAAGGATGAAAAAGAGCGCTTTTATCTATATTTTCAAGCTGATTGGCCAGCGTTTTTTGGGACTTGTTTTATATCTGATTGGATCGTCGGCTGTTATTGAAAGGCGATCTTTAATTTATTTTGCCAATTACTTTTTAATGGCCCTTGTATCCGCCCTGATTATCTATCGGTCGAATCCAGAGATTTTGGCCGCAAGAAATAAAATAAATACCGATTCTCCCCTCTGGGATAAGCTGCTCCTAGGAATATACTGGCTCTTAAGCTTTTTTGTCATCTATCTCTTGGCAGGTATAGAGGCTAAAAAAGCAGCAGCTATTGGGATTAAGTTTTGGATCGGCATGGGCCTTCAATTAATTGCCGCAGCTATCTCTCTTATGGCCATGCTGGAAAACAGCTTTCTGGAAACTACGGCCCGCATCCAGACTGATCGCAATCAGACAGTTTGTAAAACAGGGGTATACAGTATTATCCGCCACCCAACTTATGCCGCAGTGCTGATCTGGTGTGCATCTATCATCCTTATTTTTGAGACTACTTTCACAAGGCTGACTTCTTTGCTGATAGCCTTGATTATTCTTGTTCGAACCTACTTAGAGGACAAAATGCTAATCAGGCAACTTGCTGGTTATAAAGAATATACCAGCGAGGTCAGATACAAGATTATCCCTTTTATCTGGTGAGAGCTGATTTTAATGAAGCAAGTATATTTTCATACGCTTTTTAAAGCAATTGATTCTTTAGTGGATTTTATGAATACGGCATTATCTGAAAAGGAAATAAATACTTGAATCTATCAACGTCTTTACCATTTAGCTTTGAATTAGATTCACTAGAAAAATATAGAAGGTATAAATTATGCCAAGTCATTTTTTCTGATTTCGCAGTTTATTAGAATCTTCATCAAAGCTTTTCCAAGCTTCAACCTGATCAAAATTTATATAAGTGTTATGCAGTCAGAAATATGCAAAATGAGCATAAGCTAGAAAGATTGCTTACTATCATCAGCTGCACTGTCTCTGCTTTATGGGCTATATTCTATAAATCCGCTGCAATTAAGGCTTTCTTTCTCAAATTCTTTTTTTGTCAATGAAATTTGAGAGGTGTATAATACTTTATGACATATGTCATAAACTAAGAGAGGTAACAAAATGAAAAAGAGTATTTACCTTCTTGCTTTGGTATTGATCCTTAGCACAACCCTATTGGCTTGTAGTGAGAAAAAATCAGAAGTCGTACCTGAAGAGGTAGAGAAAACTGAAGAGGCAGAGAAATCTGAAAATGGAGTGTTAAAAATCGGGGTTTTAATCCCCCTAACCGGATCGGAAGCATATTATGGCAAAGATATGCAAAACTCATATACGCTGGCTATTGATGAAATAAATGAAAAAGGCGGAGTGCTTGGATATACTTTAGAAATAGCGCCGGAAGATGATGCCTGTGACGCAAGTCAAGCAGCAATAGCCGCCTCTAGAATTGTTTCAGGAAACCCAGACTTTGTGACCGGGGGTTATTGTGGCACAGCAACAATGGCAGCAATGCAACAATTCCATGATGCTGGACTAATTTTTCTAATATCGTGTTCAAACACAACAAATATTACTGATCTTAACCAGAAACAATCGTTCATGATAAATAGTCCGGGGACGCATGCTGTTCAAACATTGGGAAAACTTGCAAAAAGCCTGGATGTTAAAAGAGTGGCAACGATTCATCAAGGCGATGAATATACCAAGAATGTGTCAGATATAACAATCCGCGAACTGCCAAAAGATGGATTTGAGATTGTGGCTGTTGAAGTTATGGAAAAGGGCGCAGCAGATGTGTCAGCCATTGTAACAGCAATACGAAACTCAGATGCAGAGCTTATTTATTGGTGTGGCTACCACGCTGATGGATCAAATGTAATTAAACAACTTCGTCAAGGCGGCTACGATGGAATTATCGTTTGCGGCGATGGATCAGCTTCACCTGAATTGATAGATGCTACGGGAGAAGCAGGGGAAGGCGTCTATATAACATCACCTCCATTTGTTGAATTTGCAGAAGGAGGGGATGAGTATATTGAGACATATGAAAAGAAATTTGGTATGGAGCCTGGAACTTATTCAACACTATGCTATGACACTATTTATTTGCTAAAAAGTGCAATTGAAAAAGCAGGAAGCATAGAATATGATGCTGTGCTTTCAGCGCTAAAAAATATTGAATACAAAGGGCTATCTGGACTGATAAAATTTGCCGATAATCGTGAGTTAATTGAATCAAATTTTATAATTCTAAAAATAGAGGAAGGTAAATTTGTGCTGGTTGAGCCTTAAGCTGTATTGCTCAAATTCTACTTTTTAAGATCAACTGCTAATACCAATTGATTTATTTCAAAATTGCTTGCAGATCGGCAAAGATTTTTCAATAACTCTGCCAGTCTGCAGCAATTTTCAATTTCCGCTCAAGATATCTTAGCGCGTAACTGGCCAAGGCAATACTAATAGTTTTGGCATAAGTTATTAATTTTTGGGCGAGTCAAATATCTTGCTTAATTGCTGTAATTTACAGTTGCCAGTGCTCTGTCATCCACAACAACTATCCAGATCAGGCCGGGGTTAAAAACTAATTCCTCCCCCTCCAGATAATATCTGATCGGGTCTTGATGAGACTTTTTCTCCCAGCTGATGGTGAATTGTTGCCCACCGGTAAGATACACTGCTTCGGCAGTATCCAGCCAGTCAATTTTGTTGTGCACACCGTTGGGCATGAGATCGTGAGGGCGATGCAAAATGATTATATTAGAAATCTCCAGTGCTTTTTCACTTTGCTCATCAACTAATAATTCTTCATCATTGTATTTATAATATATTTTCTTTTCCGCATCGTATCTGAAAGACTCCTTGAGTTTAGAGAAGCTGTATTCGACTTTGTTTACGGCCGCACCATTAGGAGGTAGTTGAAAATCATTGTAAATATATAGACCTTCTACTTCAGTTTCAGGCTGAATCTGCTCAAAGATTTTTTCTGCCCGGGCATAAGCTTTTTCCAGTGTAATATAAAGATTATGCGGCGATTTGCGGTGGGAGCTTCTGTAATAGGTGCTGTAATGGCCTTTTAGGGCATCGATACTCTTGATCATATCTCCTACCGGGCTTTCGGCAATAATATGGAAATTTCCGGCATGAGAGTAAAAGGCCTGATGCTGAGCGGCCAGTTCTAAAAAAGCCGGCCTAGCACTTCTAACGGGTCCAACAATTCCCTCAGTTTCATCTGTCAGCAGTAAAAGCCTTGTCGTGCGTCCCTCGGTCATCAGCTGGTAGATTATTTTTGCTTTGTCGAGGCCGGACTGCGGTCTGGCAGCGGCAACATTATTGATCATAAAAGCAAAGGGATAGCGGTCAGGAAATAGAAGGCTGCTGTCTGCCGGTGGGAATTTAACTTCCTCCTCCAAATCTATTGCCTCAGTCCCTTCACTCTCTAAAGAAGTATCTCCAGAGGTCTTGTTACTGTCCGCTTCAGTTTCATTACTGCTATCTATCACCTCTTTTGTCTCAGAAGCCGTGCTGTCAGAGCTATCTTCTTTTGAGCAGGCAGCAGTAAACAAAAAAGAAAGAACTATCAGGAATGCAATTGCGCTTAAATATTTTCTTTTCATAGGCAAATTATATCATCATGGAGATTAGTATGGCTCGGTCTATTCTGTGTTAGGATAAAAAAGTCAGCAATATCGATGATTCAATTACTACTATGCGAGGAGAATAATGATGATTAAAGAAGGCTATATGCCCTTTAAAGCGGGCAAGACCTATTATCGGATTGTTGGAGATTTGGCCAGCAAAAAGGCACCGCTGGTGCTTTTGCACGGCGGACCCGGATCAGGACATAACTATTTTGAAGTTTTAGATCCACTGGCTGAAAGAGATGGCAGAGCTCTGGTGATGTATGATCAGATTGGCAGCGATAAATCCTATATCGCGGGGCATCCTGAGTATTTTAGAGCAGAGGTTTGGATTGAAGAATTAATCTCTCTCAGAGAGCATCTTAATCTTCAGGAGATTCATCTTCTGGGCCAGTCCTGGGGAGGCATGATGGCTATCTGGTATGCCTGTGACTATAAGCCAGCTGGAATCAAATCCTATATCTTGTCCTCAACCTTGTCCTCAGCCAAGCTTTGGGAGCAAGAGCAGCACAGAAACATCTCCTATATGGAAGAGAAATACCGTGATGCTCTGCTGAATGCCTTAAAGGAGGACAGCTATGATGATCCTCTTTATCTGGAGGCCCTGGATGTCTTTATGGAAAGGCATTGCTTTCCCCGCCTAGATGAAAATTCACCCGAATGCCTGATAAGGCCTAAGGTATCTGGAGCTGAATCATATCAGATCGGCTGGGGCAGGAATGAATTCACTCCTTCGGGCAGTTTGAGTTCGTATGAATTTACTGACCGCTTAGCTGAGATCAAGGAGCCGGCCCTGGTAATCAGCGGGCAAAGGGATCTTTCTACGCCTTTTATTGCGAAAACAATGTATGATAATCTGCCCCAGGGTAAATGGGAATTATTCCAATACAGCAGGCATGCTCCCTTTATCGAAGAGACAGAAAAATACCTTCAGGTTTTACAGGACTGGTTAAATCAGCACGATTAATTATTGCCGGTCAAAGGTATCAGGGTGTCTTTAGGCCTGCCAAAGTGCTGGCAGTGATTGAGATAGGCAGCATATGCCACTGCAGCGGTGGGCTCGACATTAAAATTTTCTTCTTGCAGAGCTTTTCTGGCGGCCAGAATCTCCTTTTCCGTTACAACAGCAAAGCGGATAGGATAGCTGGCGGCAAGCTTTAATATCTCCTTGCCCCTTGGCGGCTTGGCGATTGCAATGCCAGAAGCTATGGTATCCTTTGCTTTGAGTGGCCGGATTTCTTTTAGATCAGCTTGAAAAGCCCGAAAGATCGGAGCTATATTTTTGCTTTGAACAGCTGTTATCTGGGGAAATCTATCTATCAGGCCGGAGGCGAGCAATACCTCTAACCCTTGCACAATGCCCAGAAATAAAGAACCATTGCCAAGAGGGATGAAAATATGCCCGGGTATTCTCAACAGTTCCTCATAGATTTCATAAACTAAAGTTCTAACTCCCAGAAAAAAGAGCGGGTTATAAACATGGCTGGCATAAATAACTCTTTTTTCTCCGGCAGGATCAAAAAAAGTCTGCAATCTCTTTATGGCTTCTTCTGTACTGCGGTTACGAGCTCCCTGTACCAGCCGGACTGTTGCTTTTTTATCCTTTATTTTCATTATCTTTTCAGAACTGGTCTTAGCCGGCAGATAGATCTCACAGGGGATATCTGCACTGGCGGCATAGGAGGCAACACTCAGGCCGGCATTGCCGCTGCTGTCTTGTACGATCAAATCAGCGCTGGCAAGTTTGGCCCAGGCAGCCAGCAACAAAGCGCCTCTGTCCTTGAAGGAGCCATTGGGGAGCAAGGATTCATCTTTAAACAGCAAATCGTCACTTAAGGCTCTTGTTCTTGTCTTTTTTTCATCCTGGGATAAAGCCTGCAAAAGATCGGCAGGGAGGGGCAAAAAGGAGGCAAATCTGGCCAGACCGGGTAAAGAATAATCGATTAGACTGAGAGCAAATCTGTCCGTTCTCATTTGCCTGGAAGCGATGTCTGACTTATCCTGTGGAAATGAATTTTCTTTATACTGCCAAAGCCCTCCGCAAGGGCAGGAGAAGCCTGAAGTTTCTGCCGGAACAATTTTTTGGCAAGCGCTGCAAATAAACTCAATCATGGTCATATTTTAACAGGCAAAGTCAAAACAGTCTGTCTGATTTGATTTATAAATATGTTATTCTGAGGGCATGAAATCCGTATTGATTGCCATGAGCGGTGGTGTTGATTCCAGTGCGGCTGCAGCGCTTCTAAAGCAGCAGTCTTATGCCTGTTTTGCAGTCTTGTTTATCATGCACGGCAATGAAGATCAACAAGCTGCCAGAGCTGCTTGCCAGCTGCTGGAGATCCCGCTTGAGATTATTGATGTCAAGGAGAGATTTAATGCTTGTATCGTCAAGGATTTCATTGACGTTTACCAGCAGGGTAAAACACCTAATCCATGCGTGCGCTGCAACCATGAGATAAAATTTTCGCTCATGAGCGAGCTTGCCGAAGAAAAAGGTATTCGCTATCTGGCCAGTGGACATTATGCCAGGATCAACTATGCCGGCCAAGATCCGCCCCTGTCTCAGGTAGATGAGACTAAATCAGACGAGATAAAGTCAAAGTACCTGGCGGCAGGCAGGAATTTACTCTTAAAGGCTTTAGATGAAAACAAAGATCAAAGCTATATGCTTTATCGGCTGACCCAGGAGCAGCTGGCGAGACTTTTGCTGCCCTTGGGGGAATTAAGCAAGGATCAAGCCCGCAAAATTGCCGCAAAATATCTACCAGATGCAGCTGGTAAACCGGAAAGTCAAGATCTTTGCTTTGTCCCGGATGGAGATTACGGAGCTTTTATCGAGCGGGAGATTGGCCTTGCTAAGCCCGGCTCAATTGTTAACAAAGCAGGCGAGTACCTGGGACAACATAGGGGGCTGATACATTATACCGTCGGTCAGCGCAAAGGTCTTGGTGTTGCTTTGGGTGAGCCTCACTTTGTAATTGCTAAAGATGCCCTTAGAAATGAGATCATTTTAGGCAGCAAGGAGGATCTCTTTGGCAGCGAGGTTTTGCTGGAGGGTATAAATTTGATTGCCGTCAGTGCAATAAAAGAGCCCTTGGCAGTTGATGTTAAGACCCGTTACAGAGCAAAGGCTGCCTCGGCCCTGATCCAGCAAATATCTCCTGAGAGTATCGAGCTGAAATTTTTGCAAAAAGAAAAACTGCCAGCACCCGGTCAGTCCGTGGTTTTCTACCAGGATGATCTTGTTATCGGAGGCGGCATTGCCAGATAAATAAATAGATTTGCCCTGCCTTATTAAATTAAAAATCTAAGCTCAAGGGGTGAAAGAGATGAAAATTACATTTTACGGTGCCACAGAAGACGTCACCGGTTCCAATTTTTTGGTCACAACAGAAAATGAAGAAAGTTTTTTAATCGACTGCGGCATGTATCAAGGCAGTTCAAGTGAAGAGGCTAAAAACCGTCTGCCCTTCCCCTTTGATATTGCAGAGCTCGACTTTTTAATCTTAACTCATGCTCATCTCGATCATTGCGGCCGCATACCTAAACTGGTGAAAGAGGGTTTTTCCAAGCCTATCTATTGTACTCAGGCCACCCGTGATCTGAGCGATATAATTTTGCAGGACTCAGCCCAGATCCAGCATTTTGACATCCTCTGGGAGAACAAGAAAAGAGAAAGAGCGGGCGAGGAGCTGTTAGAAGCCCTTTATGATGCTGACGATGTGGCCAGCGCCATGAGGCTGTTTGAACCATACTATTATGAAGAGATAGTGGAGCTTACGCCTAATATCAAGATGAGGCTGCAAGATGCCGGACATATACTGGGAGCTGCTATTGTTGAACTGTGGATAACCGAAAAGGATAATGTGACCAAAATTGTTTTCAGCGGTGATTTAGGCATGCCTAATCATTCTTTGATCAAAAACCCCACTTTGATTGAAAGCGCCGATCTTTTGGTCTTAGAATCAACCTACGGAAATACCGTCCATCCAGAGCACAAGGATTCGCTGGAGCATCTCATGCAGGCCATCAACAAGACGACTGCAAGAGGGGGTACAGTTATTATCCCCAGTTTTGCCATCGGCAGGACCCAAGAGCTGCTCTATGAAATGAATAAGTATTTTGAGTATGGCGGCCATAAATTTTCAGGGCATATCCCCATTTATGTCGACAGCCCAATGGCGATCAAAGCTACTTCCGTCTTCATGAAGCATGCCGATCTTTTAAACGCTGAGGCCCAGGCCCTGATCAAGAACGGTGATAATATCTTTAAGTTCCCCAATTTAACCTATATTCAGTCCTTAGATGAATCCAAGGCCTTAAATCACGATAAAACACCCAAAGTCATTATCTCCGCCAGCGGCATGTGCACCGGCGGAAGGGTTAGGCATCATCTTAAATACAATATCTGGGACCCTCTGTCCTCGGTTATTTTTGTCGGCTATCAGGCCCAGGGCACTTTGGGCCGGATCATACTGGATCAAAAGGAGCAGAAAGTAAAAATCGCCGGAGCTTGGCTGGATATTAGAGCTTCCATCTGGAATATGCCTGGCTTTTCAGCCCATGCTGACAGACCGACCTTGATGGGCTGGCTAGAAGCCTTTAGCCGCAAACCGCAAAAAATCATTCTTGTTCACGGCGAACTGGAGGAAATGCGGCCGCTAAAAGAAAAGATCGAAAAGGAGCTCGGCATAGATGTCTTGCTGCCCAAAAACGGCGATCAGTTCAGCTATGCTGGAGAAGTTCACAGATATAACCCTGCAGCAATAATACCTGCCCCGGGTATATCTGAGCTCGGACAGCTGTTGGATGAGGTTGGCCGCATAGTTGGCGCCTGGGAAGATCAGGGCCATGATCTGACAGAATTGTCGACTGAACAAAGGACAGAGATGAAAAATACTCTCCAGCTAATCAAGAAAAATATGCTCGACCTCAATATGATCACCGGCAAGTAAAGCGCGATTAGTCTATAATTATATTAATCATTGTGTTTTTGGATCAGCAGTAAATCACCAGCTGCTGCAAACTCTTTTTTTGATCTCAGCAGCAGCAGAGCATAATTAAGGAGTGATCTTATGTCCCTTATATCAGCATATATCATGCCCCATCCGCCATTGGCAGTTCCGGGGGTAGGCCGGGGATCGGAAAAGGAGATCCCAGCAACTATGAATTCTTTTTACAGTCTGGGTAAAGAGATAGAGAGACAAAAACCAGATGCGATAATAATTATTTCACCTCATGCAGAAACTTTTGCCGACAGTTTTCAGCTGGCCGGCGGCAGCAAAGAAGAGATGTCACTGGCTTCGTTTGGAGCAGCTTATCCCATTTTGAAAATGGAATATGATGAAGAGCTGCGAGATGCGATATATGAAATTACCCGGGCCAGAAATATCCCCGTGCATATCGGTAAAAAAGCTTTAATATCTAAAGGAAGAGTTGACCACGGCAGCTTTGTCCCCTTGTATTTTGTGGCGGCAGCTGGGGTAAAAGAAGAGCCAAAAAAAGAAATAACACTGGCAGCCAAACTGGTAAGGCTTTCTTTTAGTGGCTTTTCCAGCCAGGTCCACCAGCAGTTCGGTATGGCGATCCGTGACGCTGTCTTGGCCAGCGATAAAAAAGTGATCGTAATTGCCAGTGGCGATTTATCTCATCGGCTGAAAAAAGATGGCCCTTATGGACTTTCGCCCAGAGCTGAAGATTTTGACCAGCATTTGACCTTAGCTTTAGCCAAAGGCGATTTTGACAGTCTGATGAGCTATGAGGACGATCTTTTAGACGAAGTGGCGGAATGCGGCTTGCGCTCTTTCCAGATTCTGGGGGGCATCTTGGCAGGGGCAAATTTTGAACCTGAGCTTTTAAGCTATGAAGGTGTATTTGGCGTAGGTTATGCCCAGGCAGCTTTTCGCAGAATTGAATATGCCAAGGAGCATAGACAAATAAGCTGGCTTGTAGGCAAAGACCCTTATATAGCATTAGCCCGACATACGATCGAAAATTATGTCAGAACCGGTCAGGTTCCTAAGCTTAGTCAGGAGGAGGAGAAATCTTTGCCGGCTGAGATGATCTTAGAAAAGGCAGGCACATTTGTGACTTTACACAAGGAAGGTGATCTTAGAGGCTGTATCGGCACTATCTCACCGGTGCAAAAAAATATCGCCGCTGAGATTATTAGCAATGCTATCTCCGCTGCCAGCAAGGACCCCCGCTTTTATCCTGTTCAAGAAGAGGAACTTTCTCAATTGACATACAGTGTCGATCTGCTTTTGCCGCCGGAGAAAATTGAAGGGCCTGAAGATTTAGATATCAAGCGCTACGGTGTAATTGTCAGCAGCCGCGGTAGAAGAGGACTTTTACTGCCCAATATTGAAGGTATCAGCTCTGTGAGGGAACAAATTGATATAGCCAGAGAAAAGGCTGGAATCGGTCCGGGACAAGAGATAAAATTGGAGCGTTTTGAGGTAATCCGTCATCAATAATAAGAGGACAAAGTCAGAGAAGCAAAAAATAATCTGCCCGCTCTGCCACCACAGCTGCCGGCTGGCAGAAGGTGAGTCGGGTGTTTGCTTTGCCCGCATAAATGCAGATGGCATTATTATCAATAAATTTGCTGGTTTGCTGCCGGGCCTGGCTCTTGATCCGATTGAGAAAAAACCTTTGGCCAGATTTCATCCGGGCAAGAAGATTTTATCCGCTGGCGGTTTTGGCTGCAATATGCTCTGTGATTTTTGTCAAAATTATAATATTTCCAGAGTAAAAGATGACAATGTTGCTCTCAGCAGCCCCTTTTATTCAGCAAAAGAGCTGGTTCAATATGCGCTAGATTTACGGCCGAGAGGAAATATAGGGATCGCCTTTACCTATAACGAACCCCTGATAAATTTTGAATATATCGCTGAGACCTTTATCTTAGCTAGAAAAAACCAGCTTGAAACCATCTTGATTACCAATGGCAGCTTCAAAGAAGAGCCGATTAGAGAGATCTCTAAATATACCACTGCCTGGAATATCGATCTAAAATGCTTCAGGGCTGATGGCTATAGGGAACTGGCCGGAGATTTTGAGCTGGTTAAATCGACAATTGAGATCGCTGCCCGGACGGCGCATCTGGAAGTGACCACTTTAGTGATTCCGGGATTTTCCGATGATGAAGAGGAGATGAGGGAGATGACCGGCTGGCTGGCAGGCATTAACAGGGATATTCCTTACCATATCTCACGTTATTTCCCCCGCTATAAGAGGAGCTACCCGCCGGCAACTCCGCTTGACACAATGCAAAAGCTAAAAGAGATCGCCAGCCGCAAGCTTAACACTGTTCTTTTAGGCAATGTCTGACAATATAAAAATAATCTGATGGAATTAGAGATTAGTTGAGGAAGAAATGGAATTATTGATAGTTACCGGCAAAAGCGGAGCAGGGAAATCCCTCTCCCTGGATATCCTTGAGGATCTAAACTATTACTGCATAGATAATCTGCCTCCCCAGATTATCTTGAATTTCACTGATTTTATGAGTGAGCATGACACTATGCAAAGAAAGATTGCCTTCGGCATTGATTCCCGAAGTCAAAATATGTTTGCTGATTTTGAAAATGTGCTCTCAGATCTGGAGGAGAGAGGCTTAGATTATAAGATACTTTATCTGGACTGCAGTCCGGCTGTTTTACAAAGACGTTATAAAGAGTCCAGAAGGATTCATCCTTTGATGGTGACAGAAAATCTAAGCTTTGAGTCTGCGATCAAAAGAGAGGAGCTGTATCTGACCCCGATTAGAAGCCGTGCCTCTTATATTATTGATACAAGCTATCTGAAACCGGCACAGCTGCGTGCCAAGCTGCTGAAGCTCCTATCTGTTGATTCCAGAGATTCCATGCTCATCAATATTTATTCTTTTGGCTTTAAACATGGCCCGGTAACGGATGCGGATTTAGTCTTTGATCTGCGCTGCTTGCCGAACCCCTTCTATATTGAAGAGCTCAGGTCTTTGACCGGAAATGATCATGAAGTCAATCAATATGTGATGGGTTTTACTGAAGCTACCGGAATGCTGGAGAGGATTTTAGATTTCCTTGATTTTACTATCCCCCTTTATATTGCGGAGGGTAAATCGCAATTGGTGATCGGCCTGGGCTGCACGGGAGGAAAGCACCGCTCGGTCACCTTTGCCAATTATCTGGCGGACGATTTGCAAAGCAAGGGTTATAAGATTATTTTAACGCACAGGGATATAGATAAATAAGCACAGAGGTCATATCAGCTGTTGCTTTTAACAGTTGCAATGGTTTCTCCCTGCAAAACTGGTATCTCCTGCTGAAAACTTTTTAGATATTCGGGTGCTAATTCCAGCTGGTCTTTTCTGGTCAATAAAACAATGGTAGAGCCGCCAAAACAAAAATAACCTTTTTCATCGCCTCTGCTAAAGGAAGACAGCTGATGATTGACTATTTTGCCCACCAGCAAAGCGCCAATTTCAATTTGGATCATTTCCCCGATGTTTTCATAAAAAAGTTGCTGCCAGATACGAGAGTTTTCCTGCCAGACAGCCAATTGCTCGAGGCCGGCAGGGCTGACAGTGTGAAGCTTGCCTTTGATTTCTGTGCAGCTGCCAGATTTGCCGTCATCCATGAAGATATAGCGATGGTAGTCTTGAACCCTCAGACGGATTATTATAGCCAGTCCGTTTTCGTATGCTGCAGCAGCCATTTGATCATTGAGTAAAGTGGAGAGTGAATAATTATGCCCTTTCAGACTGAATTTAGCCTGACTGTCAATGGTCAAAACAGAGAGCATTCCGTCAGCCGGACTGATCACAGAGCGGGCATCTCTGGCAAAGGGTCTATTTTCCGGCTTGATCTTGCGGATGAAAAAATCGTTGAAGGAACGATATTTTTCCTTTTGGTATAAAGACAGATCTATTTGGTGCTGCCGGATAAAAGGCTTAATCAGCGATTTGGAAAAAATACATTTAACTGGTAAAGCAGAGAGCTTGGAAAACCATCTCTTAGACAGGATTAAATCTAATAAAACACGGCCTGCTGAAGTCTTGTAAAGACGGTTCAGCCAGCGCTCCTGTGCAGTGCTCTGTTTAGACCCGGCAGGCATAAATTATCATGATAATGATGCTGAGCAAAACAACTACTGGATAGAGACGCTTGGGTATTTTGGGTACCCGTACGCGGGAGATGAATAAGACAGCCGAAACAATCAGCACCAATATAAGCAAGGCATGCGACCAGGGTCTTTTTATAAGTTGTGCTATAAGCCAGGCAACCGGCAGGGATGCTGCTATGCTGGTTACAGGAAGACCGACAAAAGATTTGCTTGTCTCACCCGCTTGAATCCGCCTAATTGCCTGGACATTAAAATAGGCAAGCCTGACTAAGGCAGATAGTACGTAAACAAGAAAGAAGGGCAAGTAAAACCATTGAACCAGACCGCTGGCATAGAGCAAAATGGGAGGCACAAAGCCAAAATTGATTACATCTGCCAGAGAATCCAATTCAACTCCAAAGATTATCTCATCTTCAGATCTCTTTTGTCTTCTGGCCAGAGGACCATCAAACATATCCATGAGGCCAGAAATAATAAGGCAGACCATGCCCGCATCCACATGTCCCTTGAATGTAAGCCAGACTCCTAAAATATTGGCCATGACAGCAGCTGCGGTAACGGGCAGTGCTATATTACGGTAACCAAGCGGTTTGATATCTTTGATCATGACATGACTATACATTATATTGAAATTTATATCTATCCAATATTGTAAATATTCGGAATAATTTTTTCGATTTTGCTTTTTCTCGGCTGGAGTCTGGCTATATAATTGACATAATGAGAAGCGAGAGGCTAAAATGATTCTCGTGCCCTGCCAGTACTTATCCTTACTATTCTGACCAGATCAGGATGAAAACTTGGAGAGTTGGTCGAGCGGCTGAAGGCACCGGTCTTGAAAACCGGAGAAGGCAATAGTCTTCCGTGGGTTCAAATCCCACACTCTCCACCAGATATCCCTGTAATGTCCTATTTGCAGGGATATTGTTTTTGAAAGATAATAATTTGATACCATTTAATATTCGTTTCCCATTATGCCTACAGTTGCATGCTCAACTGAGGGGTATAAATGAGAATAGGTATCAAGGTATATGATTTCCCTTATACTTCTTGGCGTTTTTTAGAGGGGGTATAAGCGACCTTATTAAGTATCACTATACAAATCACCAAAAAGAGAATAATCGAAATAATCTTGACACCACCTAACTAGTCAACCTTAGTGATAGATTGGCGTCTAGATATGCTGTTTTAATATAATTTAAGATATTGTCTTAAAATCTATAATCGGGAACGATTTCTACCCCAACATTCAATTTGAATCTTCTACTGGGGAAAGAAGATGCATTACATTTATCACAGGCACCATTACTGCAGGTCTGCCATCTTGGCAAGAAATGGTATGGATATAGCTCCTGATAAATGGAATAAGCAAATGTAGACTCGTAAACATAATTGAGCTCTCAATATCTTCCTCATGTAATAAGCCGGTTGATGTAAAGTAACCAGCTACAGTCAACTCAATATCTGCCAGCCCTGTGACAGTCGTCTTTATCTCAACTATATGTTCATCAGGATTATCTTCAGATCTAAGGATGCTAGGATCAAATTTTATAGAGCATTGATATTCCCCTTCGTTTTCATTCCTAATATAAGAACATGAAATCACTTCGTACCCATTTAATACAAATGATGGCTTCATAACAACAACTCCTTATTTAAGCCGTAGCTGGACTTATAATGTGTTCATAATCTAAAGGTAGGTTAAAATTTTGCTGAGGTTCAAGTTCTATTGAATAATTGGTAGCCTCGCATTTTTTTTCATTATATGCATTTACATAATTAGAAAACTGGATTATTTGTGTACCCTCTGAGTTCATGGGCTCTTCTTTAATGTGCGGCTCATATCTTAACTCTAGTTTAGCTCCCAAAGCAATGGCTATCTTCTTTAATGTCTTCAAAGTAGGGTTAGCATCGGCAGATTCAAGTTTACTCAAATCACTTCTGTTGATTTTGATTATTTTCGCTAATTCCGCTTGCGTCAGTTTCATAGTAGCCCGAAACTCAAGGAGGGCATTAGCGATTTCAAAATCTGGCCCCCATTCCTCATAAGCAGCCCTAAATTCTTCATCTTGCATTCTTTCTGTTAGATAGTCTTCCCTTAATTTCATCTCCCTATCCCCCAAATTGTTTTCTATGATCATCTCTCCTAGCCAAAGCGATTTTAATCTCCTTGTTTGGAGTTTTGCCTTGTTTTTTTAAAAACCCATGCAGGTACACAATGCTATTTTCATCATTTTTTCCATATAAAAAATATATTATTCTTGGGTATCTCACAGCGACCTTGGTTTTTAGTTCATACAAGTCTTTTTGCAAATGCCTGACAAATGGCAATTGATCCTGCCCCCATCTAGCTTCAAGCATTTCCATTAGCCTAATCATCTTAGCTTCAAGCGTTGGATCTTGATTTTTTAACCATTCTTTAACGGGGCATGATCCGGAATCAGTTGTATAGAAGACGCTTTCAGATTATTGCCCATTCCCATCCCCTTACGTATCCTGTAAATACAATATAGTTGGTTATAACCAACACGTCAAGCAATTTTCATATTGAAATTGATAAGAAATACGCTATAAGACTCAGTTCAAGTAACATCTAGCGACACTGTACATCATCTTTTTCCAAAAAGAGCGTATCTGCTTTCAGTGCAATATAATTAGGCAGTTTATAGTCTCATATAGGACTACCAACGGAATGGATAGGCACAGTAGAAAATTACATTACCTGCTAAATTATGCCTAAACGATACATATAAATCAGGCTCTGAAAAAATAGCCAAAATGCTCAAATTTAGTCTTAAACATTAAAGAAAAAATAAAACTGCAGTGAAAAATAATCAATCACTCCCCCGGGCAGCATTAAGCATACATCTCACATTCAATGCTGCTTACTAAATCCAGAGAAATTTAGCGATTTGAAGAGCAGATAATGAAACATAGCTTACCCACGAATGATCAGTTTTTTATTTCAGGTTGATAGAGCTCTGGTCAAATAGTAAAGTATATTAGACGGTAGCAGATAAGATCATAATATCTGCTCAATTTATAATTCTATCGATAAAACTTACTAGGAGGAACAAGATGGAACATAAACTACCAGAACTGCCCTTTGCGAAAGATGCTTTAGAGCCAGTCATTTCAGAGGAAACAATTGAATACCATTATGGTAAACACCATCAGGCATACGTCAATAATCTCAATAATCTGATTGCAGGTACTGAGTTTGAGGATATGTCCCTGGAAGAGATTATTAAAAAATCCAGCGGTGGAGTCTTTAACAATGCCGCTCAGGTTTTCAATCACACCTTCTACTGGAATTGCTTAGCCCCAGATGCCGGTGGCGAGCCAACTGGTGAACTGGCTGCAGCCATTGACAAAGCCTTTGGTTCTTTTGCTGAATTCAAAGAGAAATTTTCTGCTACAGCAGTCGGCACCTTTGGTTCAGGCTGGGCCTGGCTGGTCAAAAAAGACGACGGCGAACTTGAGATTGTCAGCACCAGCAATGCCGGTACACCACTAACAGAAGGCAAAACACCCCTTTTGACCTGTGATGTCTGGGAGCATGCTTATTATGTCGACTACAGAAATGCACGCCCTGCTTATGTAGGCAAATTCTGGGATCTGGTCAATTGGGACTTTGTCGCCAGTAATTATTAGTCTTAGCCGCAATGAGAAATCCAATTGCCAATAAATTCTAAACAAGATTAAAGATAAATGAGGACTGCCCGCTTATGGACAGTCCTCATTTTTTGGAGTGAACAATGACAATAGATGAAAAGACAGCTGAAATAGTTAAAATCCTGCTTCAAGAAGAGGGAAATGAACTTGAAGCTCATGAACTAGTAAATCTTCTTCTTAGCAAAAAAATCTCAAGAAATATAATGGATGATCATGCTAAAGGCAAAACAATTGGTGTAAAAATATCTGATGCCATCGCTTCTTTTGTCGGCAGCTGGGCATTTGTAGTCTTCTTTTTGCTCGTGCTATTATCTTGGGTCTTAATCAATAGCCTAGTTTATGCCCAGGTTTTAGACCCCTATCCATTCAGCTTACTAAATCTGCTTTTATCTTCTACCGCCGCTGTCCAGGCCCCGATAATAATGATGAGCCAAAAAAGACAAGAAGAAAGAGACAGGCACCGGGCACAAAATGATTACCATGCGGATTTGAAGACAGAGATAATGACAGAGGCGATCTTTCACAAAATAGAGCTGTTACTGGCTAATCAAAAAGAGATTATGCAAGAATTGCTGGCAAATAATGAAGGTACTCTAAGCGATATCGGTTAAGGCCTTGCTCTTTTTGCTTGCAGGGCTTGATTACTTAAACTGTCCGTCATCTTCTTTCTGCTCGGCTCGCTGTATTCTTAGCATTGCTTGTTACAACATATCTGTTGTCCCAAAATGGGATCCGAAAGTAGACTGGCATTCAGTACTGGCTTATTTGCCTGTCAAAAGCTTCCTGTTGATATTTTCATACCCTGGGGTATATTAGCCCAGTGGCTGGCAATGAGAAACACTCAAGTCTGGTATCAGAGCTTGAGTGTTTTGCTGGTGGAGAAGGAGGGATTCGAACCCTCGCTGGAGTTGCCCCCACTAACGGTTTAGCAAACCGTCCCCTTCGGCCTCTTGGGTACTTCTCCGAAGTCTTGCCTTATGTGATGATCAGCTTGATCATTTTAACGACAGAGCGGCTCTTTGTCAATTAAAAGCAAAACTTTAGTCATGTAAATCTTAATCGTGTAGGCTGCCGCTGGTAAAGAAATCAAGGACAATATCCAAAGCATCTGACCACATCTCAAAGCCGGCTCTTTTTGCCAGAGAATCGGTTGCTTTTTGATTCAGTCCACCAGGAGTCATCTCCTGCCACAAATCTAACAGTTCTTCCTTTTTAGTTTTGCTAGCCATGTAAATCAAGGCGTCAAAGAAAGATACAGTATAGTCAGCAGATTTTTCCACCGACAGTTCATTTTCACTGCCCCATTTAATCGTCTCAGACAAAACGCGATAAAAAGGGCTGACCAGAGCAGTGATGGTAATCAGGGCGTCGAGCTGCTTTTCATTTTCCACGCAGACCACATGCCCCAGTTCATCCAGCAAAGAGATTAGTTCTTTATCTTCAGGGTAAAGCAATATAGGGCCTTTGCCATACTGGATAAAGGGTAGCGGTACCATTTTATTTAATTTGACTGTAGAAGGCAGCTTGTTTCTTATCCAGTCAGAGGAAATAGGTGAGATTAGGCTAATCAGATGGTGATCGTCTCTGAATTTTAAATCAGCCAATACATCAGCGGCAATCTGCGGCGTAACAGCAAGAACAACCAGCTGAGATTGATCTAAAACCTCCTGATTGCTCTTCATAATCTCAACATAATCAGCCATCAGAGACAATTCTTGGGCGCGCTCAGCATTGCGAGGTGACAAGTAAATTTTCATCTTTTTACTGCTGAAGCGAATAAGAGATTTGACAATCGCTGAAGCCATTGTACCCACACCGACAAAACCAATAGAGATCGTGTTATTCTTTTCCATATTGTCTAAAATAGCATAGATAGAAAAAGTGGACAATATCCCTCTCTTTTATTATTTGACTTGACAGATCATTTGTTATGGGTTAAATT
>CAZUWY010000016.1:0-16293 GCA_964624395.1 uncultured Mageeibacillus sp.
ATTGGTACAACCATCTTCTATGTGGTAGGTGGTGTGTTGGCTCTGGCTGCAGTAGTGCTGCTGGTGACCAAGAAGAAAATGTCTAGCAAAGAGAGCTAGAGATTAATTAAATTATTATTGATGATTCTTTTCATGGGAGCAGGGCGGGTTCCCGCCCTGCTCCGTGAAAGAATAAAGAGGGGAGACTGTACCTTTCAAGAACAAGATCTGTATCTTGGATTGTCGGAGCTAAGCATTAGTTTAAGTATATGAAGGCTGATTTAACTGAGAAGAAAAAGAAAAGAAAGAGCAAAGGAAGATTATCGACTATAATTCTGGTTCTTGTTTTCTTTCTCGGGATTTCCATACTTTTGTACCCCAGTATCAGCGACTATGTGAACTCCAAGACACAGTCCAGGGCAATTGCAGATTATGAGGCAACAGTTGCCAGCATGAAAACTGAAGACTATTCGGAAATGTTTGCCGCAGCTGAGAACTATAACGAAAGTTTAAAAGTTGTTTTTAATCCACTGATAGAGCATCAACAGCTGACGGATTATCTAGACCTTTTAAACATCGGCGGCAGAGGGATCATGGGTTATATCGACATTGAGAGGATCAAGGTTGAACTACCCATCTATCATGGCACAGCAGATGAGATCCTAAACATTGCCGTCGGACATTTAGAAGGCACCAGCCTACCGATCGGCGGTGACGGAACACATTCTGTACTCACTGCCCATAGAGGACTTCCCAGCTCCAAGTTGTTTACCAATTTGGATAAGCTGGAAGAAAGGGATGTCTTCACCATAACTATTTTGAACCAGCTCTTCACCTATGAGGTTGACCAGATCAGGATAGTTGAACCACATGAAGTTGATTTAATCGGACCGAAAGCCGGTGAAGATCACTGTACTTTAGTAACCTGCACCCCTTACGGCATCAATACGCACAGGCTACTGGTGCGGGGGACAAGGATAGAAAATGCGGCCTCAAAGCCGGTTATCTTTGTCACAGCCGATGCCTATATGATCGACTCTCTGGTAGTGATGCCGATAGTCGCCACACCAATGCTATTGATTCTCCTGATAGTATTATTGGTTAAATATAGGAGAAAGAAGGAATAGACCCTGAAGGCAAATATTATGTACCATAAGATGAAAAAAACCTTAATAGGCGCATTGATAGTGTTTATGCTTATCTTGCAGAACACAGCGATTATGGCGACCGGATTAGCAATCGACATGCTGCGTACAGGTTCTATCGGTCTTGCTCTTAAGGACCCCGGCAGTCAGGAGATTGTTCTGGGAGCAGAATTTTCAGCCCTGAAAGTGGCAGATATAACTAGAGACGCCGAGGGTAGCTATATCTATCTGCTAACAGACTCATTCAAGGACAGCCAGGAAAAACTCGACGATCTGGAAACTGAAGATTTGCCGCTAAATCTGCAAGAATACGCTGAGACGCATAATCTGACCGGCATCAAAAGTCAGGTTAAGGCTGATGGAACTGTTATTTTCAATGATTTAAAGCTGGGACTTTATCTGATCAGACAGGATAATAAAGTCGACAAATATTATCCGGTCAATTCATTTTTAGTCTCCTTGCCGCTGAGAAATCCTGAAACTGACAGCTGGATCTATAATGTGGATGCCAGCCCCAAGGTGGAACTGCGTCCTGAGATAGAACCTACACCCACTCCGGTGCCGACTGAACCGCCGACGCGCCCTAAACCGCCTCCTTTGATCCAGACCGGTCAGTTAAAATGGCCGATACCTGTACTGGCAATTGCAGGACTTCTCCTTTTCTCTTTTGGCTGGGTTTTGACCGTAAGAAAAAAGAAAAAAGATGATGCGTAAGGCCGGGATACTGTTCATGATTGTCGGAGCAGCCTTTGTCATAGCTGCCTCGACACTGCTCATGTACAACAACAGAGAAGACAGCCTTGCCGGAGATGCCGCAGAAGATGTGCTGGAGCAGGTGAGGAGAGCCTTGCCGGAAATAGTACCTGAGGATCTTGAGGTCGATGAGGATGTCTTCGTTCTGCCAGAGAAATACAAAGCGGATGTTTTTTTACCAGGTGAAGAAGAGCTAGAAGAAAAAAAAGAAATGACCGTCCGCACCATTGACGGCCACGGCTATATTGGCTTTATCTTGATCCCCCGCTTTGATCTGGAATTGCCTATTATGGCAGAGTGGGATTATGACAAACTGAGAATCGCTCCCTGCCGCCAGTTCGGCTCGACCAAGACAGACGATTTAGTCATTGCAGGGCATAATTACAAAAGCCATTTCGGCAATATACCCAATCTAAACAGAGGAGATATAGTTATCTTCACCGATATGGATAATGAAGTCAGCAGCTATGCGGTGGAAAGTGTTGTCAAGATTGGTCCCAACGACACTGATCTGGTCCTCTACAGCGATTACGACCTGATTCTTTACACCTGTGACTACGGGGGCAGAAACCGCTTTACGGTCAATTGCCGCAGATATGACAGATCCGGTGCTGACCAATAATCTTTCTTAATCCTGCACAGCAAAATCTAAATTGAATCTCTATTTATCTTTTCTGGTGCTGATGCTGTCCAGCATACTAGCTGCACTTATACCGGCAAGATCTCGATTATCCAGATGAACTGACCAGTAACTGGCAACGTTATTCCATTGCTTTGAATTTAAAAGACAATTATTTATTGTTCTAACTCCCAGAGGATAAAAATGCATTTTAAGCAAGTTGAATTGACAAGCCTCTTTTGCGGCCGCCAAAAATTTATCTGCATTATCTGCTGTGGCCAGCCTTAAAACAAGCTCTCTACCGGCAAGGTCTTCTTCCAGCTCCAGCTCTGACATCTCCATAGCACTCCACTGGCTGAGAAAATCTTTTGCCAGACTGTAGGGAGTATCAAGGCTTAAGCTCTTTTGGACAAAGGCCAGATCATACTCTTGCTTTTGCCATCTCTCCTTAAAAACATCGGGACTAAGTCTTACCAGCTGAATATCTACACCCTGCAGGCGGGCCAGTTGAGCAAAAACCGAGCAGGCCTTATTGGCGGCCGTATCGTATCTGGGCAAGATGAGCTCTAAAGTAAGAGAGCTGCCATCTTCTAGTTCTAAAATCCCCTGACTGTCGAATCTGGCGTTCAGCCTGCTGGCAATATCTTCCTTTTTCTTCAAAAAGGAAGCTGCAAATTCAGGATTTGACATACCGGCCCTAAGGCTGTTGACCATAGTTGCGCCCCCGAAATAGTGCCAGTAGGGAGTGATGGCTGCTTTAATCTCCAAAGCCTTGCTGCTCTTTGACATATCCACTGACAGCTGGAGCAGATTTAGAATATTGGGATTGTTGAGGAGCGGTTTATTTAGATTGGTCTTGATCCCGGCTAAAACCGGCCTGCCCGGATGGTATAAAAGATTATCCGCCTCCTCGCTGCTGACACCAACCAGACAGTCAATCTCAAAACTGGCCAGGGCTCGCTCCAGACTGGATTTGTCCTTATATTTTTTCAGCAGCAGGTAACGAGGTTTATCTAAAGGGACCTGACCTTGCCTTTCCAGCACCAATTGAAAGGAATCGTTGAGCAAGACCTGCCATTCACCCGTGCCAAGCGGCATAAAGATGGCTCTTTCTACTAGTTCCTCCCGGGTCATAGTCAAGGGATCTTCGCCCATGCTCCAAAGAGTGGTGGGCAAAATTGGCGCCCGGCACAGAAGATCCAAAGCCAGAGCCTGATGAAATTCATCCATTTGCGAGAGCTCCAGGAGCAATTTATTTTGTTTAAGAGAACTTGTTTCTTGCACATTGGTGATCAGCCCTTCAGCATCTTTAAGATCAGCCATAAATTTAGCCTGCCAGTAAAGTGAAATCTCAATTTGTTCAGCAGTTACAGGGCGGCCGTCCTGCCAGACGGCATCATCTTTCAGTCTCAGCTCAATGCCGTCGGCTGAAACACGAATCAACTCGGCCAGACCGGCCGTATAGGTTAATTTTTCCGGATCCCATTTGAGCAAGGTCTCATAAATAAGATCGCAGCCCTTTTGGCTGTTGACCGGAAAGCCGTCTTGAGTTGAAAAAGGATCCAGGCAGATTTCTTTACCCAGCAGATGCAAAGATAAAGTGCGATCAGGATCAGGGCTAAAACCAATAATATTACCTGCCCCTGTGGGATAAACCACCCCATCTTCAGCTGCCGGCAGGCTGGAGATAATATTTTCACTTTGCTTAGTTTTATTATCCTCTTTGTCAGTTTTAGTAATTGTCGAAGTGGTATTTGTACTCCTGCTCTCACCTGTCTTGATCAGGCTGCAAGCAGATAGGCTTTGAGCAAAAATAAGCAGCAGAAGGCTAAGAAGAATATTTATCCTCTTTTTTCTTTTGCTCGGTCTAAGATTGCCGCCTGTTTTGTTTGGCATAGAAAAACCCTTTCCAACTGTTTTTTATTGTAACATGCCAAATTTGAAATAATTTGGTATCTTTGGTGGCAGGAATGGGAAAAAAAGCTTATGCTTGGGCAAGAAAGTAAATGCTTTTTAGAGCATTAGCAGACAGAAAGGCAAATGAGTGAGGGCAAAAAATAAAGAAGCGTCCCGGCTGAGAAAAAGGCTGTTAAACATTATGTGGATCCTGCTGACCTTAATCTTTATTCTTCTTGTGAGCTTGTTTTTTATTAATAAAACAGTGATCAAAAGCGGCAGGGCAAAGATCTATAGCCTAGAAGAACTTGGTCAGGGCTATGATGCTATCATTGTGCCCGGCTGCCAGGTTTATGAGGATATGACTCCCTCCCCTATGCTTAAAGACCGGCTGGATGGCGCCATTTCCTTGTACCAAAATGAGGTGGCGGAAAAAATCATTGTCTCCGGCGACAGCAGTGCACAAAAGCTGGATGAACCCTGGGTGATGAGAAATTACCTGGTGGCTGCTGGCATACCGGCGGAAAAAATCTTTATCGATCAGGATGGGATTGACACCTATGACACTGTCTACCGCAGTCAGGCCATCTTTGGTGTTAAAAGAGGGGTTTTGGCCACTCAGGAATTTCATCTGGAAAGAGCCCTCTATATCGCCTCCAGACTGGATATAGACCTCAAAGGCTATGCGACTGATTTCTACCAGTACAAGCAGATAACCAGAATTAAAAATTCAATCCGAGATTTCTTTGCCCGCGGAAAAGCCTGGTGGGAGACCGAATTTAAGGTCAGCCCCAGATCATTGGGCGAAGTGGTTGATCTATCCGGCTCTGGTTTTGCAACCCTGACAGCTGAGCAAAAGGAAAATGATCCTTTCTTTCAGCATGAAAGCAATTGAATTGACTTTAACTGATTCCTGCTCTAGCCACCCTCAGGGCTCTAACATTGGTAACTAAAACATTGATTGCCGTGAAATGTTCAAAAGCTGCACTTATTTTCCCTTGCGTATCGACCAAAACCTCTTGAGCGTTATAACCATACAAAAGCTCAAGATCGAGATCTAAGATAACGCCATAGGCTTCTTTTCTTAAACTATAAGCTACCATTTTTGCAATCCCGGGGATCCGGCGGGCAATCAGGTTCAAAAGCTGCTCCACAGCTTCATCGGACATGGAATAGCTGCCCAGACTGGAAAATGTCGGGCGCACAACCGTACGGTTGGGATCAAACTCACTGGGAGCATAGGAGGGATTGCGGTCAAATCTTCTTCTCAGTTTTTCCAAAGGTTCGGCAAAATAACCGGAGAATTCATGCTTGATTTCCATGCTGGGTACAGGGATGGTGTGCTTTCCCTCGGTCATTCTGGTGGTCTTGGCGATATTTCTTTCTTCTTCGGTGGTTACATCCTCGATACTGATATGCAGCGAGGGCCGGTTGAGCCAGAGATTGTCACAGATCCGTTCGAGCATGCCGTCAGAGGTGCCGAGGATCATCAGGGTGGAGGGCAGGTGCTCGACCAGTGCCCGCCTCATAATGGCTGCCCTGGTCTCATCAATAAATAGAGCCTGGCGGACAGATTCGAGCTTGGTGCCGGCTCTTTTGGCCGAGGAGCCGGCGATGATGCTGGAGCCGTGAATCAAAAGGCCATCATCGATAATATAGCGGATATCGTAGCGGCGGGCGATCAAGATTGCTCTTGTGCTCTTGCCCGTGCCGCTGGATCCGACAAAAGAGATAACGGCAATGTTGGAGAGAATCTCGCGGATTTCCTTCTGGCTGGCCTCTTCATACTTGATATTGCGTTCAGTTACCTGAGTTTTAACCGCTTCGGCAAAACGGCCGAAAGGATTAAACAAGGGTTCGTCCCGGGAACGAAGTCTCTCTTTTAACTGCCAGCTTTCAGAGCCCTCCAGCGGATCCACAGCGGCTTCAGGTCCGAAGCCTAATTTCTTTTTCAGCCAGTTAAAAATTCCCATTCAAATCAGCGCCGATCGCGGGCGGGCTTCCTTAGCCCTCTTCTTCCCAGTTGTGAAAGACATCTTGAACATCGTCATGATCTTCCATGCTGGTGATCAGTTTTTCCATCTGCAGCTTTTGCTCCTCACTTGCCAGCTCAACCCAGCTTAAAGGCTGAGGTGCAAGTGAGACATCAGTAAATTCATAGCCCTTTTTACTCAGCCCGTCTAAAGCAGCAAAATAGTCTTGGGGATCGGTGATGATGTCAAACATTTCTTCCGTCACCACAATATCTTCAACCGCAAATTCCAGTGCATCCATCATTATTTGCTCTTCGTCCGGGTAGATCTCTCGATCCAGGATCAGGCTGCCTTTGTTTTCAAAGAGAAAGGAAACACAGCCATGAGTACCTAAATTTCCACCGTATTTGTCAAAAATATGGCGGATGTCACCGGCTGTACGATTGCGGTTGTCAGTTAAGGTTCTGACCATAACTGCGACACCGCCCGGACCGTAACCCTCATAGGTGATATCTTCAAAATCGTCACCGGAGTCACTGCCGGCAGCCTTGCTGATGGAGCGGGCAATATTGTCATTGGGCATATTGCTGGCCTTGGCTCTGGCGATCGCATCTGCCAGTCTGGAATTGGCTTCGGGGTCGGGCCCTCCGTGTTTTACAGCTACTGCAATTTCGCGCCCCAGCTTGGAGAAAATCTTGCCCTTCTGAGCGTCTACAGTTGCTTTTCTGCGCTTAATATTATTCCATTTTGAATGACCAGCCATATTTGCTCCTTTGCTTTTTGTTTATGCTTTGATAATTTCCTGCCCGCCCAGATAAGGTCTTAAGACTTCGGGGATAACAACACTGCCGTCTGCTCTTTGCAATTGCTCGACTATTGCCGGAATGATCCGGCTGGTGGCAAGGCCGGAGGCATTTAAGGTATAGACAAATTCGTTTTTGCCGCTATCCTGCCTGCGAAAGCGGATGTTGCCCCTTCTGGCCTGGTAATCTCCGGCATCAGAAGCGGAGCTTACCTCCTTGTAATCATTCATGGAGGGGATCCAGACCTCAACATCATAGGTTTTCCTCATTGAGGCACTGCAATCCTCTGCAGCCAGCTTGGAGGTCCTGAAATGAAGCCCTAAATTCTTAACCAGCGTTTCAGCTTTGTCTACCAGTTCTTTAAGGGCTTCATCTGCCTGTTCGGGCAGTGTATATTGAAACATTTCCACTTTATTGAACTGATGACCTCTGATCATACCTCGCTCATTTGCGCCATGGCTGCCGGCCTCTCTGCGGTAGCAGGGGGTATAGCCCACATATTTAAGAGGCAGATCCTCTGCTTTTAAGATCTCATCGCGATGGACATTGACTAGAGCAGTTTCAGCGGTCGGCAGCAAAAAGCCGGGACTTGCACCAGTGTCCTCGCCTTTCTTGTCCAGATGAAAGACATCATCGGCAAATTTTGGAAACTGGCCGGCGGTAAAACCGCATTGCTGATTGAGTATATGGGGCAAAAGCATCATTTCATAGCCATCATTGATGTGCTGGTCAAGGAAGTAACTCAAGAGAGCCCACTCCAGTCTGGCGCCATCTCCTCTGTAAATCCAAAAGCCTGTACCGCCTATTTTGGCTCCGCGCGGATAATCGATCAGCCCCAGATCAGTGACCAGATCTACATGATGTTTGGGCTGGAAGTCAAATTCTGGTTTTTTCCCCCAGACAAAGACAACCTCATTGTTTTCCTTGCCGCCCGCGACAACATCGTCAGCCGGAAGATTGGGAAGAGCTGCCAGAAATTCATCTTGCTCAGCTTGCATTATGCGTAAAGTTTCATCATTTTCCTTGATCAGATCGCCAACTTCGCGCATGCGTTCCATCAGCTCTTGGACATCCTTGCCTGCCTTTTTAAAAAGCGGGATTTCAGCCGAAGTCTTGTTGCGCTCGGCCTTGAGCTTTTCATTGCTAAAGATTAGAGCACGCCTTTTTTCATCAGCAGCCAGAAATTCAGTAAAATCAATTACCACACCTTTTTTAGCCAGCTTGGCGGCCACTTCAGCCGGATTATTTCGAATCATCAACAGATCTAGCATATATTTTGCTCCTAAAGATAATTATTTATTCTTGTTAACAACAGGCAAACACTTTAACAGGCAAGATTACTGCCCTGTCAAATGCATTATACATTATAGCCTTATTATCTATCAGGAGGGCAGAGGGATAAAAAATAATCCCGCTTGAGCGAGATCATTTTTATCGAAGCTGGTATTTTAAGCAGTGTTAATCAGTTGGAGAGAAAGTTTTTGATTTCATTTATTGTTGGAGCCGCTTTAAAAGACCACATTTCATGCCCGTTCTTATTATAGTAGCGGCTGCGGTTCTGGGCTGAGGGAGCCAGCATTTCGCTGCGGCCATAGCTCAGATAGCTGCCTGAATTGGCCAGAATACTTGTGATCTCGCCATGACTGATATTTGTGGACACATTAGGCAAAGTGGCATCGACAACTGAGTTGATCGTGGAGAGGCTGCTGTTTTTCATCTTGTTCAGCACAGCATTGACCACCCGCCTTTGCCTGGCTGTGCGCTGGGTATCGGAGTCTATGCGGCGGATGCGGCTGTAGGCCAGAGCCTCACTGCCCCCCAGATGATACCTGCCAGCCCCGGCAAGATCTAAGACCTTGGCCTCCTTTTCGGTGATCGAGATGGAGACGCCACCTACCTTGTCAATTAATCTTCTGAAAGCATGAAAGTTAAAGATCACATAACCATCAATCGGTAGCCTGAAATTTAGTTCAATGGTCTTCTTTAGCAGATTGGCACCGCCATAGGCATAGGCGTGGTTTAGATTATCCCAGCCCCGGCCGGGTATATAGACTGCGGTGCCCCGGTAAAGCGAAAGTAAATTGACTTTTTTCTTGTTGGTGTTGAGCGAGACAACCATCATGGCATCCGAACGGCCGCGGAAATTATTGGCTCTGGAGTCGATGCCGAGAACCAGATAATTTTTGACGCCAGAAATCTTATCCAGTTTGACCTCTGAAATCCCGGGATTGCTTTCGCTAGCCTCTTCATCAAAAGCCTGATCAATATCTTCCAGGGACAGGCCTTGCTCAGCCAAAAAAGCTTCCAGATCCTTTTCCATGTCCTCCTCAATCAGTTCAGCAGAAGGATCGGGCTCTCCGGGCTGACCTTCATAAAGGCTGTCGCTGTCTAGATCCTCCTCTCCCTGAAAGATTGTTTCGGGATCGGGCATGAGATTGAGCTTGCTTTTATAAAAGATTCCCACGCCTGCCAGCAGGACGATTAACAGTCCCAAAAGGGCTGCCATGATTTTGATGGCCAGCTGATGATTCTTCCTTTTTTTTGACTCTGCTGCCTGGCTGCGGGAGTTTGGCTGTTGAGCGATCCGACGGGGTTTTCCTTGGCCTTTTGAATTATTCATGAAAATCTCCTTGCAAGTGACTGCTTAGGCTTTATCTGCTGTCAGAGCGGATGTGATCGGACTTTGTCAATATTATGACTTAAATCATCCTGCTATTCAACTGTCCACCTGCGGGGCCTTGCTAGGGCTTAAGTGTTCAAACAACTGCAGGTAGATAAGCTGTTTTTTAGGCTTTTGTATTAGGTAAAATTTACTGCTTATTTTCCAACAAGCGCATCTTATTAGTGGTATAATTTTTTTGTTGTTTTTGTTTATGCCAAGGCAGAAAGACTTGAGGAGGTTCGTATGTCGAAAAAAACTTCTGAGGCAAATGCGGGCGGTTTTTTGGAACGAGTGTTTCAATTGAAAGCCCACAACACTACAGTAAGAACAGAGGTCATGGCTGGTATTACCACTTTTATGACCATGGCTTACATTATTGCAGTCAATCCGTTAATTCTGGGTGATGCCGGCATGGATAAGGGCGGAGTCTTTACCGCCACCATCTTGTCCACAGTGATTGCTACTTTGGTGATGGCTCTTTATGCCCGCCTGCCCTTTGCGCTGGCGCCAGGCATGGGGCTCAATGCCTATTTCACCTATTCTGTTGTGATCGGCATGGGCATGTCATGGGAATTTGCTCTCACGGCAGTGCTGATTGAAGGGGTAATCTTTGTTTTATTCTCCTTTATCGGGGTGAGAGAAAAGATCTTTGATTCCATCCCGCTCACGTTAAAAAAGGCTGTTTCTGTCGGTATCGGATTATTTATCTGCCTGATCGGTCTGATCAACGGCGGACTGGTGGTAGACAATCCGGCCACTATTTTAGGGCTTGGCGATCTGACAAATCTGGGTACAATTTTGACTATTCTGGGCTTGCTTATCACGGGTGCCCTGTTTGCCTACAAGGTTAGAGGAGCACTTTTAATCGGTATCCTGGCGACTACAGTGATCGGTATTATCATGGGTGTGGCTGATCTGCCGTCTAAGATCTTCAGTTTGCCCCCCTCCTTGTCTGAAGTTGCTTTTAAGTTTGAATGGAATAATGTTTTCACCTGGAAAATGCTGATAGCAGTCTTTACTTTCCTCTTTGTGGATGTCTTTGACACTGTCGGTACCTTGGCCGGCGTGGCCTCCAAGGCCAATATGCTGGATAAGGATGGCAAGCTCCCCAGAGTTGAGCGCGCTTTAGCTGCGGATGCAGTTGGTACTGTGGCAGGAGCCTGCCTTGGCACCAGCACGGTTACAACATATGTTGAATCGGCCGCCGGTGTGGCTGAGGGTGGCAAAACAGGTCTGACTTCTTTTTCCACAGCAGTCATGTTCATACTGGCCCTGTTCTTTTATCCGCTCTTTGGCATCATTCCGCCTCAGGCGACTGCTCCCGCTCTTGTCATTGTGGGACTGTTCATGATGAGCCCGATCAAAGATCTTGATCTGGGTGACGATTATACCGAGGCCATACCTGCTTTTCTTACTATAGTAATGATGCCCTTTGCCTATAGTATTGCAGAAGGTATTGTCTTTGGCATGGTGTCCTATGTCATCTTGAAGCTGGTCAAAGGCAAAGCAAAGAGCGTTTCCATCACCATGTATGTTCTGGCTCTGCTCTTTATTCTTAGAACTCTCTTGCCGGTAATCAGTGACTGGATACTCTAAAGCTTTTATATAAGCCATATTGACTTGGCTTTGAAATAAGAAATGCCGCCCCCCGGAGCTTGATGCCCGGGGGGCTTGATTTTAATTTCTAGAATTTGACAGAAAAGCAGTAAAGTTAGTATAATTGGCAAGCTGTCCCCTTTCTCAACAAGGTCGGCAGTTTGAAGAATAAATAACGCTGAACCGCTATAGATATATCGGGCCGACGAAAGGAGCGGAATATGCCTAAAAGGACTTACCAGCCGAAGAAACGGCAAAGAAAACGGGAGCACGGTTTTCGCAAAAGAATGCTTACAGCCTCAGGTCGCAAAGTTCTAGCCAAAAGACGACTCAAAGGCAGAAAAAGACTTTCCCACTAAGACCGCAGGCCATGTGGTCTTTTTTTCATGCCTAACTTTAGACCTTACCCAAGCATCAAGGCCAGACGCGACTTCTCGAGGACTTACAGGCAGGGACAGATTGTCAGAGGGCGTAATTTCGTTATGCACTACCGCCAGCGCCCTGACAAGGATGCTCCCCGCATTGGCTATGCAGTCAGCCGTAAGATCAGATCTGCTGTGCGGCGCAATCGACTGAAAAGATTGACCAAAGAGGCTGTCCGCCTGAGCGGACTTACAATAAGATCTGGTCTGGATATCATTTTTCTGGCAAAAGAATCAGCTGCCCAGCCTGATTTTCATAGCATTCGTCAGGAAATTCATGATATGATAGTCAGAGCCAAACTTGTAATAGAGGAATAAAATTCTGACCAAAATTAGCTGCAAATCTAATAGTTTGAATGCTTCGATCCCTGCGGGGGTGCGATGTGTAAATCTTTGGCTGGAAGATAAGATGATCTCCCTGATTAGGCTGTACCAGAAAGGGCGACCGGCTTCAGCTCTAGGGCGTTGCCGTTTTTCGCCGACCTGCTCGGAATATGCTGTTGCAGCAATTAGAAAATATGGCCCTGTAGGCGGAGCGCTCAGATCTACCTGGCGCATACTGCGCTGTAATCCTCTCAGCAAGGGTGGCTACGACCCGCTGGTCTAGATAAATTTTTTCTTGGCCGCGATGCAAGACTCTATAATTAAAGAATTAATATGATCGGTGGTAATGTGAATGCTTGATCCTTTGTATAAACTATTTGGCTTTATCTTGAGCTGGCTTTATGGTGTGATCGGAAATTATGGCCTAGTAATCATTTTCTTTTCTCTGGCGATCAATTCGCTTCTGATTCCCATGCGGCTTAAATCGCAAAGAAATACGATTAAACAGCAATTCTTGCAGCCGGCCATGAACGATATTAAACGTCACTATGCCAAGAACCCGCAAAGGCAGCAGCAGGAGATTCAGGCCTTGATGAAGAGGACTGGCACTTCGATGGGAGCCGGCTGCCTGTCCGCCCTGATCCCCTTGATTATTATTTGGCCGATCTGGCGCATCATCCGTGCACCGCTGCAGTATGTCGGCCAGGTGTCTTTGGAAGGCATTGCCAGAATTGCAGAATTCTTAGTCGGCAAGGGCCTGCTGACAGAAAGTGCGTTTGCAGCGGTAGCTCAAAACGATTTGCCTATCATCAATCTGTTAAATAATAATGCCTCTGTGCTGGCAGAGTCTGTCAGCCAGGGCTGGATCAGGCCAGCCCAGATTATTAATACGAATTTTTTAGGTATGGACTTAGGTCGCGTACCCTCCTACAATCCGCTGGAGTGGTTCGGACCCAACTGGAAAGTTGAACTTCCTCTTTTGATCTTGCCTATTTTGACCATAGTTACGATGTCCCTCAATATGAAGATGTCCAGACTGAATATTTTGCGCAAGCCGCCGACCAAGGAAGAAGTGGCCAGGGCTAAAAATAATCCTGCCAAGTCTGGTCAGCAGCTGGCAGATCCTTCAGAAAAAACAATGAAGTACATGCAGTACTTTATGCCTGTTTTGATGATCTTCACTGTCTTCACCATGCCTTCAGCCATGGGTCTTTACTGGGTGACCTCAAATCTTACCTTTATCCTCCAGTCCTGGATCAGCTATCAGATGTATATCAAACCTGCCCGGGTTTTGCTGGCGGAGGAGGAAAATGTCAAGGAGGCAGCCATGCTGACAGAGGGGACCTCTGCCGGCAGTGCTAAAAAGGCGAAGTCCAAAAAGAAAAAACGCGGCAAGAAGAGATAGATCTTTATGCCGCTTAGGAGGCCTATATAATGGGTAGTTTTATTGATAAGACAGGTAAAACTGTCGATCTGGCGATCGCCGATGCTCTGACAGAATTAAATCTCAGTGCCGATGATGTTGTCATTGAAGTGCTGGATGAGGGAGAAAGCGGAGGCCTTTTAGGCTTTGGCAAAAAGCCAGCCCGCATCAGAGTGTATTATGGCGAAGATTTTACTGACGATGATTTTACCAGGCAGGACAGCGGCGCTAAAATGGATGCTGGCCAAGAAGCCTTAGCTGCTGAAAGCAAAGAGGAGAGAGCAGAAGACAAAGGCTTGAAACAAGAGATCCCTGATCTGGAGCTGGCAGAAAATGCTGCCCTAGATTACCTGCAGATGGTCTTGAGCGGCCTCGGCTTGCACGGCAGAATATCCTCCTGGCTGGACGATGAAGCCAATTTGCATTTTGAAGTCGACGGTGAGGATTTAGGCACTGCCATTGGCCGCCGTGGGGAAACGATGGAAGCGATTCAGTATCTGACTAATCTGGTAGCCAACCGCGATACAGAAGCACATATTCGCATCGTGATCGATATTGGCGGCTACCGTCAGCGCAGGGATGAGAAGCTAAAAGAAATGGCTTTGCGCTCAGCTGAAAGGGCTCTGGGAGAAGGCAGAAAAATCAGGCTAAAGCCGATGCCGCCAGCGGAAAGAAGAGAGATTCATCTGGCACTGGCAAATTTTCCCGGTATAAGTACTAGAAGTGAGGGCTATGATCCAGCCCGCTATGTGGTAGTTACCCCGGATGGCAGTGATTCAGATCTGGTTCATGAGAGTGATGACTACTGGGATGACGACGACGATATCTGATACTATAGTGGCCGTTGCAACGCCGCCAGGAGCAAGTGGACTGGCGGTTCTGCGTCTTTCGGGTCCGGAGGCGGATCAGTATTGCGAGCTGCTTTTTCGCCCCTATGCGATCACACCTGTAAGGCCTGCAGAAATGCCAGGCTATACCATGGCCGTGGGCAACTGGGCAGATCTAGATCAAGTGGTGATCAGCTGTTTCAGAGCCCCTAACTCCTATACAGGTGAGGATGTTTTTGAGATCACCTGCCATGGCGGCACTGCTGTCAAGCAGGCTGTCCTCGATTCGCTTTTAACCGCCGGGGCCAGAATGGCTGAGGCTGGGGAGTTTAGTAAAAGAGCATTTATCAATGGCAAGATGGATCTATCTCAAGCTGAGGCTGTGATGGATCTGATCAGCGCCGAAGCCGGCCGGCAGGCGGCAGCAGCCTATGAACAACTGAAAGGCGGGCTTTCTCTAAGGATCAAAAGCAGATCCGAAGGCCTATATGAATTGATGGCCAGGGTGGAAATGATTCTGGAATTTCCTGAGCTGGAAGAGAGCCCTCCGGCCTTAGAGCAGCTGGCTCTGGATGTAGCGGGCCAGTCTCTTTTGATAAAGAAGCTGGCGCAAGGTTACGGCCGGGGCAGAATTGTCAAAGAAGGTCTCAGGGTCGCTATTGCAGGCAGGCCCAATGCCGGCAAATCCACCTTGCTCAACTGCCTGGCCGGTGAAGACAAGGCGATTGTCACCTCGATCCCGGGCACAACAAGAGATCTGATTGAAGCTAGAATTGTGGTCGATGGCTATCTGGCCATTCTTACCGATACAGCCGGACTGAGGCTGGAAAGCGAAGATATTGTTGAAATCGAGGGGATGAGAAGGGCACGCCTTGCTCATGCCGAGGCAGATCTTCTGCTTTGGATGATCTCGCCGCCTTTTCCTGCAAAAGAAGAATTTTTGGCCGAGATCAAAGAGATTTCCGAGCTTTTGGAGTTAAAAAAAGAAATTGTCATCGTGCTGGGCAAAGACGATAAAGGGGTATCGGCACAGATTGAAGCTGAGATCAGGGAGCTTTTGCCCGAGATGAAGATCATTAGATTTTCCAGCCATTGGGAAGAGAGTACTGAAGAGATCAGGGAGCAAATCAGCCAATATCTGAAAAAGATTGAATATCAGTTTGATCAGGAGATCTTAATTACTCATGAAAGACATTTAAATTTGCTGGATCAGGCTGCTTTGGAGCTGGATCAAGCTGCTTTGGACATCCGGCGAGGGCTTACTTTAGATCTGGTTGCTGCTAGGCTGCGCCAGGCGGCGGAGCATCTGGCGGAGATGACAGGTGACAGCATTGACGCCAAGCTGGTCGACACTTTGTTTTCTCGCTTTTGCGTGGGCAAATAGCAGGTGGCGTAAAGATGGCTTCGTGGGAAAAAGCAGCATCTATGGAAGGAGCATGGCTGGCCGGCAGCTGCGACATTGCAGTTGTGGGTGCGGGACATGCGGGCTGTGAGGCTGCTCTGGCTGCCGCAAGACTGGGCTTTACGGTTATTCTTTTTACTATGACCTTGGACAGTCTAGCCAATCTCCCCTGTAATCCCAGTATCGGCGGTACGGCCAAAGGACAGCTGGTGCGTGAAATTGATGCTTTGGGCGGTGAGATGGGGCGTATTAGCGATGGCGAAATGATTCAGTTTCGCATGCTCAACTCTTCACGCGGCCCGGCGGTGATGTCCCCCAGAACACAGATAGATCGCATAGGCTACCAGCGCAGAATGAAACATCTGCTGGAGCAGCAGGAAAATCTCAATCTTTTGCAGCAGGAAGTGATTGATCTGATCTGGCAGGAGCAAAACAGGCAAGAGGAAAAAGAGCAGGAGCAAAAAGAGCA
>CAZUWY010000016.1:16393-31304 GCA_964624395.1 uncultured Mageeibacillus sp.
TGATCTGGCAGGAGCAAAACAGGCAAGAGGAAAAAGAGCAGGAGCAAAAAGAGCAAGGGCAAAGGCTGGGCGAGGCTGAGGAAAAAAAGAGCTCTGACTCTTATCCGCCTAAGATTACCGCTGTTCAGACCAGAACAGGTGCTATCTATCAATGCAAAGCCTGTATTTTGGCCACAGGGACTTTCTTGGACAGCAAGGTCATTGTGGGTGAAGCTGTTTACTCTTCCGGCCCTGATGCACTCTTTCCTGCCATCGGCCTTTCTGACAGCCTCAGAGAATTGGGCCATAAGCTGCAAAGATTTAAGACCGGGACCCCAGCCAGGATCCATAAGAGATCTTTAGATCTATCTGTCTGTGAAATACAGCCCTCCGATGCCAGGGCAAGACCTTTTTCACATGACAACGAAGATCTGCCGAACTGGAAGCCCAAAGCTGAAATACCCTGCTTTTTAACCTGGACCACAGCTGAGACCAAGGGGGTAATCCTGGATAATATCGGGCGCTCACCGCTTTATTCCGGCAAGGTCGAGGGGATTGGACCTCGCTACTGTCCTTCGATTGAAGATAAATATGTAAAATTTCCCCAGCATGAAAGACATCATGTCTTTTTAGAACCTACTGGTCTTGATACCGAGGAAATGTATGCTTCCGGCCTTTCATCCTCGATGCCGGAAGATGTGCAGCATGCCATGCTCAAAACAATCCCGGGCATGGAAGATGCCTATATGACCAGAGTAGCCTATGCCATCGACTATGACTCTGTCGATCCGACAGAATTAAAGCTCTCCTTGGAGTCAAGCAAAGCTGCTAATCTTTATCTGGCGGGGCAGATCAATGGCTCATCCGGCTATGAGGAAGCAGCCGGGCAAGGCCTTTTGGCTGGGATAAATGCTGCGAGAAGGCTTAAAGGGCAAGAGCCAATAATTATTGATCGCTCTCAGGCCTATATAGGGGTCTTAATTGATGATCTGGTGACAAGAGGGACATCAGAACCTTATCGGATGATGACCTCAAGAGCTGAATACCGGCTTATCTTGCGCCAGGACAATGCAGATCAAAGGCTTACGCCTTTAGGCTATGAAATAGGCCTGATCAGCGAAGAGAGATGGAATAAATTTAAGCTCAAGCAGGAGATGATAAAAGAGGAAGAAAAGCGTTTAAATCAGGTGATACTGCAGCCGGATGAAAAAACAGATGCTTTTCTTGCCGCCCATGACAGTGCCCCTTTGCGTGAGGCCACCTCGCTAGCCCGACTGCTCAAAAGGCCTGAACTCAGCTACCAGGATCTGGCAGCCCTTGATCCGGACAGGATTGAACTGCCGGCTTATATTACCTCCACTTTAGAGATTAATATCAAATACCAGGGCTATATCAAGATGGAGGAAGATCGGATCAAACGCTTTCTTAAAGTTGAGCAAAAATCCCTGCCCAACGGCACTGATTACAATCAGATCCGCGGTTTAAGGCTTGAAGCAGCGCAAAAACTTACCGCCAGACAACCTTCTTCCGTAGGTCAGGCCAGCAGGATTTCCGGTGTGTCTCCTGCTGATGTCCAGGTACTTTTGGTCTGGCTGGAAGCCAGAAGACGCAGGGCCCAGCTGGCGGAAAATGCTAAATAAGGCTATGGCAGACGACATTTTTGATCCCCTCTATGAAAAATGGCTACTGGAAGCGGCCCAAAGAGCCAGACTTGAGCTTTCAGCAAAGCAGCTTGAACAGCTGCTGGTATTTTGCTCATTTTTACTAGAGAAAAATAAACTCATGAATCTGACCAGTATAACCGGCCCGGAGGAACTGGCAGTCAAGCATTTCTTAGACAGCTGGATGCTGCTGCCTTTGCTTGACCAAAAAAAGCAGGTTAAATCCTTTGCCGATGTTGGGTCCGGAGCCGGCTTTCCAGGCATTGCTCTCAAGATCGTCAGACCTGAAATTGAGATGGTATTGATTGATGCCAGAGAAAAGAGGGTCAGCTTTCTAGCCGAAGCGATTGAAAAACTAGAGCTCAAGGGGATCAAGGCCCTGCATTTAAGGGCGGAAGAGGCAGGACGCGACCCTGATTTTCGCGATAAGTTTTCTGTGGTTGCTGCCAGAGCTGTGGCAGCCTTGCCTAGACTAGTAGAGCTCTGCCTGCCGCTAGTGGCCAGATCCGGCCGCTTTTACGCCATGAAGGCTGAGGCCCAAGCTGAGATTGATCAGTCCTTAGCTGCTATTTCGCAATTAGCGGGGAGTCTTAGAAAAGCACATCAATTTTTCCTGCCGGGCACAGAGATGAAAAGAACGATTATAGAAATTGAAAAGATGGATTTTACACCCCAAAAATACCCGCGCAGCTTCGCCCAGATTAAGAGCAAACCACTTCATTAATTGAGATTTTTTAGAGCATTTTTGCTTGCAGTGAGATTGGCTGTCTCTTAGCTTTGCGCTGGCGGGAACGAGGCGGATAATTGAAGCCGAAGTAGACTGTTTGCAAGGCTTTAGACAGATATTTTATATCTTAATTATGCTATACTAATAAGGATGTGAGTCAACTAGCAAGGAGGCAGTTTATGGCCGCAAAGACAGATAAGATGAATAATTACGCAATTAAAGAAAAAGAGATAGATGCCGCATTTCAAAATCCTGACAATGAGGTGATTCCGGTCGAGCTGGTGCAAGAAATGCGCAAGTCTTTTATAGATTATGCCATGAGTGTCATAACGGACAGGGCACTGCCTGATGTGCGCGATGGTCTAAAGCCTGTCCATCGCAGGATTTTGTATTCCATGTATACACAGGGCTTTACTCATGATAAAGCCTATCGCAAATGTGCCACCACCGTAGGTGATGTGCTGGGCCGCTTTCATCCGCATGGCGATGCTGCGGTCTATGATGCTTTGGTTAGACTGGCGCAAAATTTCTCCATGCGCGAACCCCTAGTGGACGGACATGGCAACTTTGGTTCCAGAGACGGAGATCCGCCCGCAGCCTACCGCTATACCGAGGCCAGACTGACAAGGCTCTCCAGCGAGATGATGGCGAATATTAACCGTGACACGGTGGATTTTCAGCCGAACTTTGATGAACATACCGAAGAGCCGGTGGTGCTGCCGGCCTCTTTTCCCAATTTGCTTGTCAACGGCTCTTCCGGCATTGCCGTAGGTATGACAACCAATATTCCCCCCCATAACTTAGGTGAGATCATTGACGGCACCATCCTCTTGCTCGACGAGCCGGAAGCTTCTGTGCACGATTTGCTGGAATTGATTCCGGGACCGGATTTTCCCACCGGCGGCAGGATCATGGGTAGTTCCGGCATCAGGCATGCCTATAGTACGGGCAGAGGCCGGATAGTTGTCCAGGCCCATGCTGAAATTGAAGAGATGAAGGGTGGCCGCCACCGCATTGTGGTTAGTGATCTGCCCTATATGGTCAATAAAGCCCGCCTGATTGAGAGGATGGCGGAGCTTGTCAAGGACAAGAGAATCGAGGGCATATCCGATATTAGAGATGAGTCAGACAGGCATGAGGCCATCCGCATTGTGATCGAGCTAAAAAGAGACGCCACACCTTTAGTGGTCCTAAATCAGCTCTATCACCACACGCAGATGCAGGATGCTTTCAATGCCAATATGCTGGCACTTGTCCCCAGCGGCGAAGGGAAATTCATCCCCCGCATGGTGGGCTTAAAAACTGCTCTCAGCTATTATATCGACCATCATAAAGAGATTGTCACCCGGCGGACGAGATTTGACCTGGACAAGGCGGAAGCCCGCCTGCATATCGTGGAAGGCTTGCAGCTGGCTATCGATAAGATCGATGAAGTGATAAGTATTATCCGTTCTTCCGCCAGTGAGGATATTGCCAAGACCAGACTGTCCGAGCGTTTTGGTTTTTCGGAAAAACAGGCGCAGCATGTGGTGGATATGAGGCTGGGCCGTCTTTCCGGCCTGGAAAGAGAAAAGCTGCAGGCGGAGCATAATGACTTAGAGGAGAAAATTGCTCTCTTTAATCGCATTTTGACCGAAGAGCAGCTGCTGATAGATACTGTCAAGGATGATCTCTTAGAGATCAAAAGGCGCTATGCCAATCCCAGAAGGACTGAGATTGATCTGGCCGGTATCTATGAGCTTGACGATGAATCCCTGATCGAAGAAGAGCAGGTGGTAATCACTATGACCAATGCCGGCTATGTTAAAAGACTGCCGGTGGACACCTATAGATCGCAGCGCAGAGGCGGCCGGGGGGTGACGGGAGTACAGACCAGAGAAGAGGATGTGGTCTCCAAAATCATTACCACCTCAACCTTGCAGACCTTGCTCTTTTTTACAACCAAGGGAAAGGTCTATCGCATCAAGGCCTATCAGATACCGGAGGCATCACGGATTGCCAAAGGCATGGCTGTAGTTAATCTTTTGAATTTAAGCCCGGATGAAATGATCAATGATGTCATCCCCATTGACGATTTTGACGAGCAGGAAAATTTGATCATGGCCACCAGAGAAGGTCTGGTCAAGAAAACTCTCCTTTCTGAATATGCCAATATAAATAAGTCCGGGATCATCGCCATCAATCTGCAAGCAGATGATGAGCTGATCGGTGTAAGGCGTACAAGGGGAGAACACGATATTGTCCTGGTAACAAGAAACGGCAAATCGATCCGCTTTGATCAGGCAGAAGTCAGAGCCACCGGCCGCAACACCATGGGAGTTAGGGGTATCAGACTGGCCAAGGGCGATGGAGTTATCGGCATGGTTTCCGCCGACGAGAATCAAACCCTGCTGGTTGTTTCGGAAAACGGCCTGGGCAAGCGCACACTGCTTTCCGATTATAGACCGCAAAGAAGAGGCGGCTTGGGCATCATAACCTATCGGGCCACTGCCAGAACAGGCAAGCTGGTCAGCGCCCTGCTGGTGGACGGGGATCACGATATTTTACTCATCAACGATTCGGGGATCGTCATCAGGATTGGCTCGGATGAGATTCCCATTCTTTCCAGAAATACCATCGGCGTGATCCTTATGCGCGCCACGAAAAATAAGGTTGTCAGTGTTGCTCCGATCAAGGAAGATCTCCCTGAGGAAGAGTTAAAAGATGACGACGAGGAAGAGCTTGATGATTTCACCGCTGAGGAGACAGACGGTAGAAACGTTGACAAGGAAGATCTCTTTGCCGAGAGATTAACTGATCAAGAGCTGGCTGAGGAGGAATAAATGCTGAATTTTGATTTTTACAGTCCGACATACTTTGCTTTTGGCCGCGCAAGTGAAAACAGGGCCGGAGAGCTGACCAAGCGTTTCGGAGGCAGTAAAGTTTTACTCCATTATGGCGGGGGGTCGGTGATCAGAAGCGGCCTTTTAGACAAGGTTCGCCAGTCGCTTGATGAAGCCGGTCTTGCTTTTGTTGAACTGGGTGGAGTGGTGCCTAATCCCAGAGCTTCTTTGGTTTATCAGGGGATTGAGCTTAGCCGCCAAGAAAAAGTGGATTTTGTTCTCGGCATCGGCGGTGGCAGTGCCGTTGACTCAGCCAAGGCAATTGCCCTGGGCGTGCCTTATGCTGGAGACTTCTGGGATTTTTACAGCAATCAGGCTAGGCCTGAAAAATGCCTCCCCCTGGGCAGTATCGTGACCCTGGCCGCGACAGGCACTGAAGGTTCCAGCTCTTCTGTCATCACCAATGATTTGCAAAATAATATCAAGAACGGGACAGGCAGCAATCTGATCCGGCCGCTGTTTTCCATTTTGAATCCGGAATTGACCTTTACAGTGCCTGACTACCATACTGCCTGTGGCGCTACAGATATACTCTCACATATTATTGAAAGATATTTCACCAATACCAAAGAGGTGGAGCTGACTGATCGCTTGTCTGAAGCTGTTTTTATCACGGTGATGGCTGCAGCACGCAGGGCCTTGGCCAACCCTGAAGACTATGAGGCCAGAGCTGATCTTCTCTGGGGTGGCACGCTGGCCCATAATGACCTCTTGGGTGTGGGCAGAGAGCAGGATTGGAGCAGCCACAGGATGGAGCATGCCCTTTCAGCCTTTTGTGATGTAGCGCATGGAGCAGGCCTGGCTGTGCTGATTCCCTCCTTTTTGGAGTACACAATCGATCAGGACCCGGCCCGCTTCGCTCGCTTTGCCCAAAATATCTTTGCCCTCCCCAGAGAGGGCAGAGACGACAGAGAGCTTGGACTTGCAGGCATAAAGAGCTTTAGGTCTTTTTTAAGGGAGATCAAGATGCCGCAGACATTGGGCGAATTGGGCATTAAAAAGGATGATATAGCCAGCATTTTGGATCTCGTTATTCCCAATAATGGTGATCTGCTCGGCTATTTCAGACCTCTGGCCAGAGAGGATATGGAGAAGATATTTATCAACAGCCTGTAGGCGTTAGGGAAATATTTAGATAAATAGCCAAGCAATTATTGTACGAGCTGGGACAAAAACATTAGGAAGGACAGATGGTTTTAGAAATGGCAGACAAATATTATGATTCTGATTATCGGCAAAGTGAAAAGATCAAGGCAGCTGCAGCTGCAGTCAAGTCAAGGGCGGAGGTAGATTTAGAAGAGACCTGGGATCTGACTACGATCTTTATTGACGATGCTGCCTGGGAGCAGGAATATGAGGAGATAGCCGGGCGTCTTTCCTCTTTGACTTCGTTCCAGAATAAATTGCAAAATTCCTCTGCTGAACTGAGTGAATTTTTGGATTTGCAAGAGGAGATTAGCAAGCGGGCAATAATAATTGCCGTATATGCCCATCTAAAAAGAGATGTTGATACAGCTGACTCTAGATACAGCGCCATGTATCTCAAAGCCATTCAGCTGATGACAGAGCTTGAAGCGGCAGTATCTTGGGCCGAACCGGAGATTTCCTCGCTTTCTGAGGACAAAATGATTGTTTTCTTGTCTGAAAATGAAAACATTGCTAAAAAGCGGCATTACCTGGTCAATATTATGCGTAAAAAGCCGCATCAGCTCTCTGCCGCCGAAGAATTGCTGCTGGCCAAGGCAGGAGAAATCTTTAATCTGCCGGACTTGGCCTTTAGCACCCTCAATGATGCTGATCTGAAATTTCCCACGATTAAAAACGAAGAGGGGGAAACAGTTGAAATCACACACGGCCGCTACGGCAATTTCCTAGAAAGCAGAGACCGCCGTGTGCGCAAAGACGCTTTTCAAAATCTTTATAAAGTATACGAGCAGTTCAGCAATACCTCTGCCACCTTGCTGGCCGGCAGTGTCAATGTCCACAATCTCAATGCCGAGTTGAGAAATTTTCCCAGTGCCAGAGCTGCAGCTTTGTTTGAAAATGCCATTTCAGAAGATGTTTACACCAATCTGCTGGCAACGGTTAACGAAAATCTACCCCTGCTGCACCGCTATGTCGGCTTGCGCAAAAAGGTTTTAGGCCTGGATGAGATTCATTCCTATGATCTATATGTCTCTTTGATCGAAGGATTAGATATCCGCTATAGCTTTGCGGAGGCCAAAGAGATTCTCCTCAAGGCATTGGCTCCTTTAGGCCAAGAATATCTTGAGATTCTAAATAAAGCTTTTGACCAGCGCTGGATTGACAGGGCTGACAACAGAGGCAAAAGATCCGGGGCCTATTCCAGCGGCAGCTATGGCACCAATCCATTTATTCTTCTCAACTGGCAGGGCACTTTAGATAATCTCTTTACGCTGGCGCACGAACTGGGCCACAGTGTCCACTCCTGGTATTCCAGAAATCACCAGCCCTACTATTATTCAGATTATTCAATTTTTCTGGCAGAGATTGCCTCCACCACCAATGAAAACCTTTTGATCGATTATCTGCTGGAGCATTCGACTGATGCAAAACTTAGCGAAACAGTGATCAACCACTATCTTGATGCCTTTAAGGGCACGGTCTTTAGGCAAACCCAGTTCGCTGAATTCGAACATCTCATTCATACTGCCGAAGCAGAGGGGACACCCCTCACCAGTGCTTTTTTAACCGCTGAATACGCTAAAATCAACCAGAAGTATTATGGGGCAGACCTGGCAGTAGATCCTGAGATCGCGTTTGAATGGTCACGTATACCTCATTTTTATCTCAACTATTATGTCTACCAGTATGCCACCGGTTTTTCTGCAGCCTCCTCTTTCTCACGCAAGATCAAGGAAGAAGGTCAAGAAGCGGTTGACCGCTATCTTGAGTTTTTGCGGGCCGGCAGTTCCGATTATCCGCTTGCTGTTTTGAAAAAAGCCGGCGTGGACATGTCAGAAGTAAAGCCGATCGAAGATGCCTTTTATATTTTCGCTAAATACCTGGCAAAAATGGAGCAGCTTCTCCTTTAGCTTGAGCAGTAAGTTTTTCTAAAAATATGCGTGCTTACAATGATAGGCGCGCATTTTTTATTGCCCAATTGACTGCGCTCTTTTACAAAAGCATAACAGCATGATTACAGGTTCGATGTTACGCTTTTCAAATGTTAAATGAAGATTACATTTGTGATATTAAAGGCGAAATAGCGTTATATCATCGGGCTATACTTGAAAAAAGAGACCGAGCATGATAAATTAGTTTAGCTGTAACATTTGCAATATTATTTTAGATTTCTTATTTAGATGGAGTTTGGGGAAAAGAAAGCAAAAATATGAGACGAAATCTTTTCCATAAAATCACCAGTTTTTTAATTGCCTTGCTGCTTTTGCAGCAGACATTTATTTCAGCAGACAATATTGTGCAGGCAAAAAGTCCCAGGAGTGGTGGCAGGCAAAGAATAACTGCCGCTGATCTTGTCTGGACGCCAGTATCTGATGAAAATCCTCTGGGCGGTGCTGATGATTTCAACGCCCTGATATTTGGTAGTTTCAACGAGTTTAATGAGACCGGTGGTCCCGTTGCGGCTAAAGATTTCAGCGGAGTTGACATAGTTACTTTTGAAGCTGGGCAAACAGGGGGAGTAAATCAATTCTCTGATTATTCCATCCCCAAGCTGAACATCGGCCTTATAGCTCAAAACAGCATTACGCACAGCAATAGCAAGGCAACCATGATTCAAAACGGTGATGCCCTGCTCGGCGATCAGGTGGCGGTGGAAAGACTCTCTTTAAGTGCAGGTAGCGCATTTTCTGCTCAGGCAATGATCGACAGTTTCATGTCTGCTGCCAAGAGTGATTTAAAAAGGCTGAGCAATACAATTTGGCAGAGCCAGAGCAATGGAGCTTTAGTTGAAGAGGATAGCTGGGCAATCAAGATTTATCCCGATGCGGGGATAAATATTTTCGATTTGGATTTTAGCGCTGCCAATGGCAAATCGCTCTATATTAATTATCCCGCCAATCAGATTCCGCAAAGCATTGTCATCAGGGTGAAAGACAGTAATTTCAAGCTTGGCTCAACCTTTATCAATGGCAAGCAACTAAATACAGCAAATATCGATCAGCTTTTGAACAGGATACTGTGGGTGGTAGATCCGGCCTTAACTCATTTCAGTGTGTCTGCCTCATCGATCCCCGGCACTGTTCTGGCCCCGAACGCCGATCTATGGTTCATCAACGGCTACAGCTGCATTAATGGCACGCTGATTGCCAATGGCTTGGATGCAAGTTCTACTGGCAGTAAAAACTCCGAGTTGCATTATATTGGTTATTTCGTTGGCGATCTGCCGGCACTCACTCAGGAGAAAACATATGCCATTGGCGATTATGCCTGGATCGATAGTGATGAAAACGGCGTTCAGGATACAGATGAAAAGCCTTTGCCAGGCCTTAAAGTTGAACTTTATGATGGTGAAGGAAGCCGCAAGATAGCAGAAACCACAACGGATGCTGCAGGCTTTTATCTCTTTGATGAGCTTCCTGCTGGCCAATACAAAGTCAAATTTGTTCTGGCGGAAAGCCAGGCGAAACTCTATGACTTTAGCTTAAAAGATCAGGGATCAGATGAGGGCAAGGACTCAGACGCCGAGCTGGAAACTGGCTGGACCGCTGTGATTGCTTTGGATGGCAATAATAAAGCTTTGAAAAAGAATTATACAAGGCAAACCGTCAAAGCCAGCGAGGGTGTTGATCCGAGCTGGGATGTAGGTGTTATCCCTTTGAAATTACCTACTCCTGTGGTCAAGCTGGATGTCAACGAAAAAGATCAGGAGCAAGTTAATACCAATGAGCTCTTCACCTTCAATATCAAGGTGGAGATTTCTGCTGAAAAATATATCTCTCTGGCGATTGAAGATCTTCTTGATCCTGTGCTTGAATACAGTGAGTCAGCGGTAATAGTTGATGGCGATCTGGATTCCTTGCTGGCCAATGCTGTTATAAGTGACGGGCAAAGAATTGAACTTGTGATCAACGATCCAGAGGTGATGGCTGGTTTAATAGGTAAAACTCTCACTTTGGTAATTCATGCCAAATTAAGGCCGGGAATGGATTTGGCCGGCTTTGAAGGAGGAAAAATTCCTAATAAGGCAATTGTCAGGGTCAACGATATCTCAGAGGTAGAGTCCAATACTGTTTATGTGCTTAGGAAAGAAAGCTATGCAATCGGTGATCTGGTCTGGATTGACAGCAATAAAAATGGTGTCCAGGATGAAGATGAATTTGGCTTTGCCGGCGTAAGGGTGGAACTTTTCGACGCCGAAGCAACTGAAGGCTCTGAACCCTTGTCGAGCGTAATTACTGACGATAATGGCAGATATATCTTTGATGAACTGGCAGCTGGAAAATATAAGCTGAGATTTGCCTTTATAGATGAACAAGCTGTTTTGTGCGATTTCACCTCGAAAAACGAGGGAGCAGACGGGCAAATCGACTCTGATGCAAGCCATGAAAGCGGCTGGAGCCAGATTATTGCTCTCGACAGCAAAAACCAGAATTTAACAAAAGAATATGAAGGGCAGGCCGTAAATGCCAGTGAAGGAATTGATCCGACCTGGGATGCCGGCGTTATTATCTTTGAGCCTAAGATCCCTAAAATCACACAAAAAGTAAATGACAAAGAACACCATGAGCTTGAGGTTCTTGATCAAAAGCTGCTTTACCGGATCAAGGTCAAGCTGGCTGAGGATACCCGAGGCTATGAAAGATTAGAGATCGAAGATACTCTTGCCGATATTTTGACGATTGATACTGTCCAAGTCTTTGTGGGTGATGATCTAGCGGATGCATATTTACCTGTAATCGAGGGACAAAAAGTGACTGTCAGCATCACTGACGATTTTGCTTCACTAGCTGGAAAAACGGTTACTGTCGAGATTTCAGCTCAGGTAAATCCAGGGGCGAAGCTGTCCGATTATGCCGATAAGCTGCTAGAAAACAGGGCTTTTCTGGCTTTCAATGATAAAGATAAAGTATTTGCCGATACGACGATTAAAATTGCCAGTTCTTATCTGAAATACGCCATTGGTGATTATGTCTGGTTTGACAGCAATAAGGACGGCCTACAAAACGGAAATGAAAAAGGCTTTGCCGGAGTTAAAGTCGAACTATATGCTGCTAGAGCAAAAAAAGGCTCTGAACCTCTGGCCACTGCTATAAGTGATGAAGATGGCAGATATCTCTTTGATGAGCTTGAGGCGGGAGAATATAAACTTAAATTTAGCCTCTCTGAAGAGCAGGCCGCCATCTATGATTTCACTAGTCACATAGAAGCAGATGAGTCAAAGAACTCCGACGTAAATCCAGCAGATGGCTGGAGCAAAACCATTGTCCTCGATGATACAAATGTACATTTGACCCGCCAATATAGAGAGCAAGAATTTGCTGCCAGTAGAGGTATCGATCCGAGCCTGGATGCTGGTGTGATTTTGTTTGAGCCTGAAGCCCCAGCTATTGAAAAAACAATCAACGGTAAAAAACATGTTGATCTGCTAGCTTTTGATGAAAGCTTTGTTTACCAGGTTGATCTCAAGCTGGCAGACGATGTCCGAGGCTATGAGAATATTATCATCGAAGATAAAATAGCCCAGGTCCTAGATATCGTTACCGCTAAACTTTTGCTGGACGGTAGACCTGCTGGTTTTGAGCTGGTGGAAGACAATAATAGATTAATCATTTCCATCACAGAAGGATTTGAAAAATTAGCCGGTAAAACCATAAGCCTTAAAATCGAAGCCCGGCTTAAAGATAAAGCAGATCTGTCCGATTATGAAAACCGCATTGTCTTAAATGAAGCTGATTTAATTTTCAATGGCAGCAAAGCAGGCTCAGATGCTGCCACTGTAAAAATACCTGAAGCTGTCAAAAGATATGCCCTGGGTGACTTTGTTTGGATTGATAGCGTTGAAAATGGTGTGCAAGATCCAGGAGAAAAGGGCCTTGGCGGAGTTAAAGTAAGCCTTTATGACAAAAATGACAATTTCATAAGCGATACTGTCACCAATTCAGCTGGCCTTTATCTCTTTGATAATCTAGCTGAAGGCAGCTATAAACTAGAGTTTTCGCTGACACCCAAACAGGCGGAGCAATACGATTTTGTCACTAAAGGCAAAGGTTCAGATAAAAATAGAGATTCAGATGTAGATCCCGAGACCGGCTGGACAGGAACAATTGCTTTAACTGACAAAAATCTGCAACTAAGAACAGATTATTTGGATCAGGAGTATAACGCTTCTGAAGGTATTGATTCGAGTATAGATGCGGGAGTTCTTCCCTTTGCTATCGCTGCTCCGACCATTAGAAAATCTATTTACGATAGCGACAAAAGCTATGATTTAATCAATCTTGAAGACCAGTTTATCTTTAAGATTCATGTGAAAATTGCAAAAAATATCCGTGGTTATGCCAGTCTGATCATAGAGGATACACTTGCTGATGCTCTCAAAGTTGTTAATGCCCGTATGCTCGTTGATGATGATGAGTCCTCTCATCAGGTAACTGTTGAAGGTCAAAAGGTAAGTATAGATATCAGCAATGATATAGAAGATTTGGCCGATAAAACAATTACTTTGGAGATTACGGCAGAGATCAATAAGGACACAGATTTAACAGCATATGACGCTTCTGGAATCCCTAACAAGGCCAAGCTGATCTTTAATAACAATCCATCTTATTCCAATCAGATAGTAGTAAAAATTCCTCAAAACGAAAAGAAGCCCAGCCAATCAGATGAGGCGGAAGGACTAGATAAGCCCAAAGGATTGGAAGGGTCAGAAGGACTGGATAAACCCAAAGGCTTGGAAGGGTTAGAAGGAATTAAAGGATTAGACAAGCCGAAAGACTCAAAAGTAAAGACCTATGCCATCGGTGATTTTGTCTGGCTGGATGAAAATGGAAATGGCATCCAGGATGAAGATGAAAGAGGCCTTGAGGGTATTACTGTCAATCTTTACGCTGCCGCTGAGCTTCTTGCCACTGAAGTAACAGATAAGGATGGCTACTTCTTCTTTGCTGAGCTTAAAGAGGGTGTTTACCAGTTAGAGTTTGCCCTGACCGAAGAGCAGCAGGAAATATATGATTTCACCCTTCAAAAGGAAGGAGAAGACCCTTCCCTTGATTCAGATGCCGATCAGGATGGCCTGACAGCTGAAATTATTCTCGACGATACTAATGGAAACATTATTAAAGAAGAAGGCATCGAAGCCACAGAGGGTATTGATCCAAGCTGGGACTGCGGCCTGATTGAAAAAGATGCTGCTGAAGACAAAGCTAAAGGACCCGGTGAAGCAAAAGAGCCTGAGGATAAGACCTATGCTATTGGCGATTTCGTCTGGCTGGATGAAAATGGAAATGGCATCCAGGATGAAGATGAAAGAGGCCTTGAGGGTATTACTGTCAATCTTTACGCTGCCGCTGAGCTTCTTGCCACTGAAGTAACAGATAAGGATGGCTACTTCTTCTTTGCTGAGCTTAAAGAGGGTGTTTACCAGTTAGAGTTTGCCCTGACCGAAGAGCAGCAGGAAATATATGATTTCACCCTTCAAAAGGAAGGAGAAGACCCTTCCCTTGATTCAGATGCCGATCAGGATGGCCTGACAGCTGAAATTATTCTCGACGATACTAATGGAAACATTATTAAAGAAGAAGGCATCGAAGCCACAGAGGGTATTGATCCAAGCTGGGACTGCGGCCTGATTGAAAAAGATGCTGCTGAAGACAAAGCTAAAGGACCCGGCGAAGCAGAAGATCCTGCAGATTTGGAAGACCCCGAAGACCTCGAGGACCCAGAAGGCCTCGAAGATCCCGAAGATATAGAAGACCCTGAAGATATAGAGGACCCTGAGGATATAGAAGACCCTGAGGATATCGAAGACCTCGAAGAAAAGACCTATGCCATTGGGGACAAAGTCTGGCTCGACAACAATAAAAATGCAGTCTATGACAAAGGTGATGGAGCTATGGCTGATGTAATTGTTGAGTTGCAGGATTTGTCTGGAAAGACTATCGCTAGCGCTGTCACAGGTAGTAGCGGACTTTATCTTTTCGATAATTTGCCAGCTGGATCATATCGGATTAAATTCGTGCTGACAGAGGAGCAGGTCAATAAGTACGAGTTTACAAAATGGAGAGGCGGCAGCAATCATCTGCTAGATTCTGATGCAATCCCCTGTACCGGGTTGAGCCCAATTATTGTCCTCGACCAAGAGAACACTTCCCTGCAGGCAGATTATATTGAGCAGAGCTTTGAGGCCAGTGGGGGCATTGATCCCAGCTGGGATGCTGGCCTGATATTGAAAACATTCAGCGATGAAAGAGAAGATGGCGAAAGCAGTGGCACAGATAAGAAAAAACCCAGCATAGATGGGGATACCCCCAAAGCAGGAGAATCTTTCCCGGTTGAAGGCTTTTATATACTTGGTCTGGCTTTGGCAGTGGTTATCGTAGCTTTCATCTTAAAAAAGAGACGTTCTGAGTAGAAGTCAGGGAATTTTTGCAGATATTTTTATAATTTGAGACAAAAATATTTAAGATAATTGTGCTTGTCTCAAGGCTTAATCTTATTTGCAATGTTCTCTGTTTTTT
>CAZUWY010000017.1:0-30245 GCA_964624395.1 uncultured Mageeibacillus sp.
TCAATTATACCATAGCCAAGGTGGTTTTCCTTTGTTTCAACCATTTTTAGCGTGACTTTCTATATTCATTTTTCAAGGTTCATTTAGCTTCCCGTAAGTGGGAAAGTTGAGATATTAATTAATAATGCAGGACTGTCGCTGGGGCCAATCGGGATTTTAGACACAACAGAAGAACAGTGGCAGAGATGCATAGATGTTAACTTAAAAGCAATTTGGCTGGGCATGAAAGAAGTGATTCCTAAAATGCAAGAAAACCAAGGCGGTTCTATCATAAACACTTCCTCAACTGGCGGACTACTTGGTGGCCTTGCAGATGGTGGCTGTGCTGCCTATAATGCCGCCAAAGGTGGGGTCCGTTCTTTTACTAAACATGCAGCGGTTGCCTTCGGCGAAGATAATATTAGAGTAAACTCGGTACATCCTGGTACTACGATGGGTACAGGAGGTTCCGGTGGTCAATATACAGAAGAAGAAGCCCGGGATATGGCAGAACGCTTATTTGCCGTGACACCATTAGCCAGAAAAATGGCAGAACCAATAGATATTGCCTATATGTATGTTTATTTGGCTTCTGATGAGTCTAGATTTGTAACAGGCGCTGAATTCGTAATAGATGGCGGCTTAACAAGTCAATAATGTCTTGAGAAGTGCCAAGATAAAGTTGCATGTGTTTTAGTGCTGGCACCAAGCAAAAAGCACTAAAGCTCTACGGTCAAAACTTTTATTTTGACTTGAAAGCATACTAGCAAAAGCACGCCCTGAGTTTATTTGCCAGGGCGCGCTTCTTTTTTATTCATAGATCAATTTCCAGCAGGATCGGAGTATGATCCTGCCTGTCTCCTGAGTCTAGCATTTCAGACCGAAGAACTTTGTGGGCCAGTCTGTCGCTGACAAGCCAATAATCAATTCTCCAGCCGGCGTTATTTATTTTGCTTGTTTTCACCCGCTGAACCCACCAGGTATAAACGCCTGTCACATCTCCATGCAGATGCCTGAATGTGTCTGTAAAGCCACTGTTTAATAGATTTGTAAAGCCTTCGCGCTCTTCATCCGTAAAACCTGCTGATCTGCGGTTATTATCCGGATGAGCTAGATCAATTTCTCTATGGGCCACGTTAAAATCTCCGGTTGCTAAAACAGGTTTTACCTTGTCCAGGCTCCGAAGATACTCAGCATACTTAATATCCCAGATTTGCCTATCTGCTAATCTTCCTAAACTATCTCCCGCATTGGGTGTGTAAACCTGGCTTACATAGAATTCTCCAAAATCCAAAGTGATGATTCTTCCTTCCAAATCCATAGTGTCCGGTGCCTGGATCTCCGGATAAGATGCTAGCGGCGAGTACTTGTTTTTATACAAGAACATCGTTCCGGCATAACTTTTCCGCGAGGGTTCCTCACAATTTCTCCAGACATGAAGATAGCCATCAAAATAATCAGCTAAGATTTTTAAATGGTTTTTGCCCGGCCCCTTGGCCGGCAGTTTGGTTTCCTGCAGGGCAATCACGTCTGCATCCTGTTCCACGATTGTGTCAAGGACCTGCCTGGAAAGCACAGCTCTATTTGAATCACTGGTTAATGCCGCATTTAATGAGTCGATGTTCCATGATATTAATTTCAATTTATTTCTCCTCGTAGATATAATTTCTAAAATCTCTTTTATTTTTAATCTTCAACAATGAAAACTGCTTGCCTGCCTTCAATCAAGCTATTAGAAATATTTCTTCTTGAGTGAAGCATTAGGCTACATTATTCTTATTAATCTTCCACTTTCTCCTCAGTATTGCCCTTCAGAAAACTTGTTTCCTTAAAGTGATTCCAGATAACAATCATGATCCCACCTAATGGAATTGACAAAACAACACCCCAGATACCAAGAATAGAACCAAAGAACAGCATGAAAACTAAAATTAAAGCTGAATGGAGATTCATTTGCTTGCCTGCCAGTTTTGGCATGATGTAATTGCCCTGGAACAACTGGATTGCAAAATTGACGAGCAATAAAACAATATTTGCCGTAACCGCATTGATATGCATTGATTCTTTGTAAAAAAAGTTTACCCCACCAGAGGCAAAGATATAGATAATCGGAACTGCAAGACCAACAGTCGGTCCAATGTAGGGGATAATATCCAGGATGGCGATTAGGGCGGCAAAGAATATTACATAGCTAAAGGGCATTCCCAGGATTAAATAAAAGATGGCGAAAACAACAAAGAGGTAAAGGATTGAAATAATTTTGCTGGCAAAGTAACCGGCAACAACAATATTGGATTTATTTACAATGGTAATGACATGCTCTTTCCAGCTGGCCGGCAGGTTATCTGCAACTTTAGAGAGGAAAATCTCTTTTTGGCTTAAAATGTGCCAAAGAAAGATTGGCACTAAAATGAAGATTGTAATACCTTGCCCAATCGCTCTAACAACAGAGCCGCCACTCATTAATAATTTTTGGTAATCGTAGTTGTTGAAGAAATCTTCCACATAATTATAGACATTTTCAATGTTTTTGCTTGCGAACCATTCTCTGATTGTTTCAAAAAAACCAGTACCTGTTATTGCATTAAATACCGCTCTTCCTTGGTCAATGAAGAAGACAACGACAAAGTAAATGATCGCGGCAAAGGAAAAAAACAACAGTACAAGTGTTAGAACAACCGCATACTTATTACTTATTTCCCTTTTTCTAATCAGCCATTGAGTCAGAGGATTAACCAAATAAGCCAGGACAGCAGCAACCAGTACCGGCGTGAGAACTAGGGTTACTCCGTTTAGTATTTTGTGCACAATGTTATTTGGATAGAGATTATTCAGGGTATGAAATGCTATTAGGATTAATAACACTAATAAAATGATGGCCAATATTTTTATTGTCTTTTTCATTTTCAGCCTCGTTTTGTTTAATCATAAATATTTTATCATGGTATCAAAGAACAGCGATAGCCTAATAATCTTCCCCTTAAGCTAACAGTGTCAGGCTTTTATGTCTACTAATATTGCTTAATACACAGCCTGTAAAATTAAGGCATTGAATATAGCCGCCTAATACTCGAAAAATTCTCTGAAGCAAGATAATTAGCGACTATAGAGAGAAAATTATGCCGGATTAAGGGCAAAGGCAGTAGCCAACAGGCCAATAGGAATTAGCTCTCAGAGAAATATAGCCGTTTTGATACATACTTTTACTGAAATGAGGAGCTTTGTATCTGATCAAACTTTTTTTGTCCCTGTGCCCCTGACATTTCTTCTCGGTTTTAATTACTTTTTTAGCCGGCACTTTTGCTCACTCAATAGTATTATTAATTGGAGGAAGAATTTTGCTGGCAGAGGTTTTTCCTTGATCTTGCTGAAAATTGCTTGCTGGACGAAGTAGTCTGGCTACTCTTGCCGGTAAAGCAAGGTCTTGCAAACTGTATCTGCCTTCACTGATCCTTTGCAGACTTCAAAGACTTGGAGGCCGGGAAGGCAAATATTATTGAAACTATTAGCCGGTAAAGATACCGTTTTATTAGGAGAGAAAAATGGACAAAAAAGAAATCAAAGATCTGATCAATATTGGCAGAGATTTTATGAAATGCCCTGTCTGGAGTGAAACACTGAACTCCGACCAGGACTTAAGACTCCCGCAGCCTGAGCTTTACCATGAAGCAAAAGATAAAAGTGAAGCGATTAAGCTGCCGCTGGATTTTGAAGAGTTAAATCTAAAAGGCAATCTGCTCGAGCTTTTGCACTTAAGGAAGTCGAGGCGTGTTTACTCAGACGAAGCCCTGTCTTTGCCGGAACTGTCCTTTCTGCTTTGGAGCTGCCAGGGTATTAAGAGCCGGCGCGGCCAAAAATACGCTACCTTGAGAACAGTACCCAGCGGAGGTGCCAGGCATGGCTTTGAATGCTATGTGGACATCGTACGAGTGGAGGGCCTAGAGCCCGGCATCTATCATTATCTGGCGGGAAGTCATGCTCTGGAATTTAGAGGCAGGCAATCTGCAGATGAGCGTCTTTCAGGCCTGGCCGGGCAAAAATGGGCCTGCCGGGCGGCTGCCATCTTTTACTTCAGCGCAGTGCCCTATCGTTTCGAATGGAGATATTCCATTTATGCACACCGCGTCGCCCTAATTGATCTGGGTCATGTCGGTGAAAATCTCTATCTGGCTGCCGAAGCTCTAAAACTTGGAACCTGTGGCATTGGTGCTTTTGAACAAAATGTCTGTGACCGCGTACTGAAGCTGGATGGAGAAAATGAGTTTACGGTTTACATCCATCCCATAGGCAGGGTAAAGGATCGTGCAGCAAGTGAGGAAAGCACATTTTATTCTTTTGTGATCGAAGAAGGATTGTAGAGGCGAGGTTCAAAGCGGCATTAAGAATACTGAAGGCTTAATAATTGCTTAAACTAAAATGATTTTTTTGCTCAGACCAATTAATAAAAATATTGAGCTATTGGGCACTAAAGACTGCAAGCTTAATGGCTAGAGGGTATAGCTTGCCGGAGAGATAGCTTTTTTGCCTCTCTACCTCTGGCAATAAATAAAAGATCCGCAGCAAGGATGTTAAAGGAGTAAAACTGGAAGATAGATATTACAAAAAGAGCTACAGCCATTTTGACTTTTACAAATCGCTTGTGCTTTTGTTCAGAAGCGGCAAATATTTTCGTTTAAATCGCAAGAGGCAGCTTATATCTCCTCAGTTTAAGGAAAGAATAATGCTGGCGGTTACAGAAGTGAATGGCTGTGCGGCCTGTTCTTTTGCTCATACGAAATTTGCTCTTCAAGAGGGGATGAGCAAAAAGGAAATAAGCGCTATTTTAAGTGGCGAGCTGGCTGGAATTCCTGAAGATGAAATTGTTGCTGTCTTATTTGCCCAGCATTATGCTGATAATAGGGGCAAGGCTACAAAAGAGGCCTGGGAGCGGCTTGCTGCAGAATATGGTGAAGAGGCAGCTCTAGTGATTTTGGCCTTTATACGCATGATGCAGGTTGGCAATATTTACGGTCTTGCTGTCAGTTCCATCCGTGATCGTCTAAGAAGAAAACCAGCTGGTAAAACGAGTCTAAGCTACGAGATTTCTCTTCTTCTCCTAGTATTTTTGTACGCTCCGCTTGCTGTCCTTCAGGCCGTCCTTGATAATTTACGCAAGAAAACAATTTATCCTTACTAAAATTTATCCGCCAAAGATGAAATATGAGAGAGAAAAATATTTTAGTTGGCAAATTGCCAAAGTTTACCCAAATGCTTTGATTTGACTAAATTTCTGCAGTAAAATTTTTATAAGGATGGCTGCTGAATTAAGAGCAGCAGGCTATGGATATGAAAAGCAACATCAGTATTGTACCTATGAAGACAGCTGAAGAGATGGATGGCAAGGCATATGTCCATTGGAAATCCTGGCAGGAAACCTATGCCGGCTTGATGCCCCAGCAGTATCTGGACAATATAACTCTGGAAAAATGTATTTCCTGGGCGCATAGCTGGCCGCAAAACACTCTGGTGTTAAAATGCGCTGGCAAAGTCATAGGTTTTTCCTGTTTTATGAAGGCAAGTGATCAGGGTTTCGGCGAGGCAGCTGAAGTGATGGCACTATATCTCCTGGGCGAGTACCAGGGGCAAGGTCTTGGCTTGAAGCTGATGAACTCTACAATGGATCTGCTTGCCGCTGAGCCGGAAGTGATCCTTTGGGTCCTAAAAGGCAATGAAAAGGCAATCCGTTTCTACCAGCGTTATGGTTTTGAGTTCGATGAGACAAAAAGAGTCATGCCTTATGGCACTGAGCTGCGCATGGTGTTAAGAAGATAAAGATGGCACTGTCAAATCGAATACCTTGTAAACTTCTATCTAACGAGAACCTTTTGCCTGCAACTGTTTAACGCTAGGTGTGCTAGCGAATTTTAATTGCTAAATAAGATTTTACACTTTCTAAATGAAATCAATCCTTCACTATCTTAACAACATGGCATATGCCCTTGTTTAAATGGATAGATGAGTTGTTTTTACCACCAAAAGATCCATCTTTAACTAGGCAGCCAATCACTTAATTTAACCGGCAACATTTCTTCCAACATATTATCAAGCAGTTGAAAGCCACCGGTGAGCTGTTATCAGTTGATTTTCTCAATCTGTTTTTTTGAACCTGCAAATTGATTAGTGGTCGAAGCCTGGCTGGAGGAAATAGGGCTTTCTTGCTCGAGCAGCTTTTGGCTTGTGCGAAAAGGAAGATAATCTCTCGTTTGATATGACGAAATGACATCATGACGATATTAAAAGAGACTTGAAAAGGCTTAAGTTAGTAATTCTATAGAGCAAATATTTTTCATAAACGAGAAATAATGGCAGGTTAAAATAATATATTTTATAAAGCTTGACAAAGATAAGGTACCTAATTATAATGATAAGGTACCTAAATAATGAAGGGAGAAAAGGGAGGAAAAAATGGAAGATATAGACATTTTAGAATACATCATGAGGCTTTCCAGGGCAGTACGCCGGAGAAGATCAGGCAGTAAAGAAAGGGGACAGATTACAAAAAGCGGTTTCAGGCTTCTTCTTGCCCTGGAGAAGGAAGAATTTCTGCGTGCCAGCGAGCTGGCCAGTCTGCTTGACATCCGCCCGGCCTCTCTGACTGAGCAATTGGTTAGGCTTGAGGAAAAGGATCTGATTAAAAGAGAAAAGGACCCCAATGATCTCAGAGCAATAAATATTTCCATCAGTCCAAAAGCAGCAAAGATGCTGGAAGAAGGACGGCTGAAAAGAAATAAGCAAAGAGAGGAATTAAAGAGAGTATTGGACATTAAAGAGAGAGAACAGTTTGCCCGCATTGCAGAAAAACTAATTAATTTTTTTGAAGCGGGGGAGAGTTTTGCCCAAGATACAAAATTGAGCGAAAAAGAGCTAGGGAGATTAAATGAACGGTAGAGGCGGCAGAGGCAACAGAGGCTTTAAATATGAAACAGAGGAGGAAAAATTAAGCAGACCTAAATTTAGCAAAGAGCTGCTTAAAAGAATATTTTCTTATCTCAAACCCTATTGGCTGCAGCTGCTGCTGTCTCTTTTAACGATTATTGCCGCCGCCCTGTTAAATATCTACCCTTCAATTTTGACCGGTCGGATCATAGATGAGGGTTTTATCGGCAGGGATTTTAATCTGCTCTTAAATCTTGTTTTACTTGCAGCTGCGGTCATGCTGGCCTCAAGCCTTTTAGGCCTGCTGGAAAACTATCTTAACACCAGTGTTGCCCAGCATATTGCCCAAGACATGAAAAACAGTATGTATGGTCATCTGCAGCTGATGTCCATCCGCTTTTACACAGAAAATAAGCAGGGGGATATCATCACCAGAATGACGGAGGATATCAGCGGTGTGCAGGGAGTAATATCCGGCACTTTAACTCAGACAGTATCTAATCTGGCCCTCCTTTTGGCCTCAATGATTGCCATGGTGCAAAAAAATCTCCTGCTGGCCCTGGTTGGCATTGCCATCTTGCCCCTTTTTATCCTGCCGACTAAATCAGTGGGCAAAAGGCGCTGGCAGATGACAATCAAGACGCAGGCAAAAAGAGACGAGGCCAATCAGATACTAAATGAAACCCTGTCTGTCAGCGGGCAACAGCTGGTCAAGATCTTCACCAATGAAGAGAAAGAATACCAAAGCTATGCCGCTATTAATGAAGAGCTGAGAAAACTAAATATTAAGGAAACCATGGCTGGGCGCTGGTTTCGCCTGGCAATTTCCACCTTTACCAACTTAGGCCCGATGCTGATCTACCTGATCGGAGGCATTATTATACTGCAAAAACAAGATACAGGACTTACCGTCGGAGATATTACTGTGATGGTCAGTCTTTTGACCAGAATGTATCGCCCTGTCAGTTCTTTACTGGGCATTCCCGTGGATTTTTCCAGAGCTCTGGCTCTTTTTACCAGAATATTTGAATATCTTGATCTGCCGCTGGAGATAGAAAGCAAAAAGGATGCCGTCAAGCTTGAGCCTATGCGTGGGGAGCTTGAATTCAAAAATGTCAGCTTTGCCTATAATCAAGACAAGAAAATCTTAAAAAACCTTTCATTTAAACTGCCTGTAAAGAATATGACAGCCATAGTGGGAGCTTCGGGGGCTGGAAAGAGCACAATTACAAATCTTGTTATGCGATTATATGATGTGACAGAGGGGCAGATCACAATTGACGGGGTGGATATCCGCGATCTAGATCTCAAGCAGCTGAGAGAAAATATCGGCATGGTGACTCAGGAAGCTTATCTTTTTAACGGCAGCATCAGGGACAATCTTCTTTATGCCAAGGCAAAGGCCAGTGAAGCTGAGCTTATTAAGGCCTGCGAAGAGGCCAATATCTACCAGCTGATTAAATCTTTGCCCAGTGGCTTTGACAGCATGGTGGGCAACAGAGGGATAAAACTCTCCGGGGGAGAAAAACAAAGAATCTCTATTGCTCGCATAATTCTCAAAGATCCTCGTATTATCATCTTTGATGAAGCAACCTCAGCCCTGGATTCGATCACGGAAAGCCTTATCCAGGAGGCAATTGAGCCTCTTTTGCAAGGTAGAACCAGCCTGGTGATTGCCCACAGACTCTCAACCGTGATGGCGGCAGATCAGATAATTGTCCTGGACGAAGGTCAGATCACGGAGATCGGCAACCATGAGGAGTTGTTAAAGGGCGGCGGAAAATACAAGGAACTCTATGAGACTCAGTTCAAAATGAAGAGCTAGATTAGATTGTTCCTCTATTGGGTCTAGGGTTGATCAAGGGGTCGAGCTTGTAGGTAAAACAATCAGATCTGACTGCTGTGGCTTGAAAATCAGTAGAGATTTTTTCAGAGCAAAAAGGCATCTTGTGCTAAAATCAAGCTAGATAAAGTCAACTGACGATTAGCTGCTGGCCTGCAGGCAGACGGACGGATATAAAGATGCAAATTTCCCCTTTTTTGACCGAGATATTTATACTGGCTAAAACTGGTGTGGGAAAAGTCTTCTTGTACTTCATTTATTTCCTTGTCCTGCTAATCCCCTTGGCTATTATCGCGAAACTGGCTGCCGCCATCCGTCAAGGTAAAAATATTGCCAGAATCGATAAGAAAATCAAGAGCGTTGGCCTGGAGGAGGCCTTAATTCGGGAAATCAACCATAAAACTGTCGATGACAGTCTGGCCAGAGCTGCTATCGGCTATCTGGCCGCCGGTGGCCTTGGGCTGGTGGTGGGTGCTTTTTCGGCAGAGATGAAAGAAAAACCTCTTTCTATCACCTTTTGGCTGCGTTTTCTTGACGGCAGCAAAGATATAATCACTTTGCCGCCGGACAATCATTTTGCCAAGCGCCTGATTGCTCTGATTGAAAAACAGCAGTTTGACAGCTGGTAGCATTTCTTTTTTATTGTTGGAGTAACGCAAGATCATGAGTACAAAAATCCTCAAATTGAGAGCTAAACTTAGATAATTCCATCTTGCTGCTGTTTAGACGAGGGATCTTTTATAGGCGGCTGAGCCTGAATGAACCGCTGATTATTGCGTCAATCACGGGCAAATACTATAATGACTCTTATATCCTGGACGCTAGAAGGCTCCTTCTTAGATGATAGTGACTTCTTTTGAGAAAATGCATCTCCTGAAAAACAAGAGATAGGTGCCGGCGACTGATTAAAGGAAAAAGGTGAACCAGATGAATTGCCATAATTGCGGACAACCGATAAATGAAGATGATCTATACTGCCCCTACTGCGGTGCCAATAATCCTGAAGCTGAGGCTCTGGCGGCAAGCCAGGCGGCAGGCATGAGCATGTATGCCGCTATGGATGACCAGAATTATGATCCCCAGCAGGATTATTATGAAGATGAATATGAGCAGATAGTCGCGGATAAAAGTCCTATCCTCCCGACTGTGCTGGCAGTGGGTGCAGCTGTTATCCTGATTGCCGGTATTTTAATCTTGCTCTTGAAGACAAAATCTCCGGAGGATAATAAGCTGGGCTTTACTCCGCCACCGGAAATGCAAGAATCCAATCAAATCGAAAACTGGGCGACTCTTCCCACTCTTGATCTGGACAGGGAAGAGGAAAGTGAAACTACAATTCCAGACGATTTTGTCTGGACCATGCCTTCTGTCCTTCAGAATGAAACCACCAGGCCGACTGAGCCAACCTATGCTCAGAAGACAACAGTCGAGGTGGAAATAATTGTCAATACACCCACTCCTGCCCCGGCAACTGATACAAGTACGCAGGCGACGGATAAAGAGACAACTGCAGAGACGACCAAGGGAGTAAATCAAGAGACATCTGCAGCTGCAACTCAGGAAGCAACAGGGACAACAGAGGGGGGAACTGAAACTAGCAAAGACGCGGGCGCCACTACCACAGAAGGCGGTGAAGAGACCACCGCCACCAGTGAAGAAAATGGTGAAGCTACTGAAACCACCAGCGAAATTACTGAGCCTACCGCTACCGCAGAGGAGAGTAAAACGCTGGAGCTGAGTATTCAGCATATTGATGCGGCAAAATTTCCCCAGATCAGAGTTTACTTCCAGCTGACAAAAGATAAAAAACCTGTCCGCCTGAAAAATCCGTCTAATCTGACAATTACAGAGTCCATTGAGAATGAGGATTTGAGCGGCACAGAATTAAAACTTAAGGACAATCTAAATTTCATTGCCCTAGTTGACGGCAGCTCTCTGGCCCTTGACAGCTCTGATGAAGTGATCAGGGATGCTCTGACCGAACTGGCCAATCAGCTGCTGGGAGATAACAGCGGCAAAAATAAATTGGCTGTCGGCATGTTCAGGGCCAATGAACTGTTTAGTCTGCCTGGGCTCTCAGATAATCTTGCTCAGATCACACAACAGATTGATAGTATTAACCCCTCTCCTGACACTATTGACGAAAGACCTCTCTTTGATACATTATTCCAGGCTGTGACAGAATTAAAGGCAGCTGGATTTGAAGGCGACATCCTGCTCTACACCGCAGGCGGTGATTATGGCAGCAGCTTTACAGCAGCTGATATAGAAAATATTATTGCCGGCAGCGGCATATCTGTTCATATAATCTCGCTCAATGACGGCAGCGGGCTTCCTAACAAGGGCTTTGGCAGCGAGGGATCCTCTGTCTCTCTCAACGGTAATGCCGGAGAGATCAAGACGGCTTTGATTCAAAGGTATAATTTGAAGCTGGAAGATTATTATATCGAGTATAAATCTTCCTTTACCGCCAGTGAAACTTTGAATCTGGCCCGCACAGTTACGATCAGCTATGTTGAAGATGAAGAGACTTTGACGGCAACAGGAGAATACACCCCTTCCGGTCAACTAGAAAATGATCAAAATAATGACAGTGAGGAGACTTCCAACAACGACGAGGATGATGCTGAAGAGGATGCCAAAACCGGCATGCCCGGTCTTTTGTCCAGATCCTAGATTATTATGACTGAAGAGAGAAATGATGGCGTAAAGCTGCTTGATATAGTCAAGGCTCTGGAGCTTGAGATCATTGAAGATTTTGGCAAATTAGAGAGCACTCTGATCACCTCGGTTGATGTTATCCGCCCAGGCCTGCAGCTGGCAGGCAGCTATTTCAATTTTGTCCCCGGCAGAATCCAGATTGTCGGCAATATGGAGATCTCTTTTCTGGGATCACTGGAGAGCCAAGCAAGGCAATTAAGTCTGGATAAATTGTTTGCCACCGATATTCCCTGCCTGATTATCGCCAGATCCAATCAGCCCAGGCCGGAAATGCTTGAGGCTGCTGAAAAGTATCAGATTCCTTTGCTCAGATCAGAACTGGCAACGTCTGAGCTGACCGGAGCCATAGTCCAGTATCTGAAAAGGCAAATTGCACCCAGTATTACAGTGCATGGCGTGCTGGTGGAAATTCACGGCGAGGGCATACTGCTTCTGGGTGAAAGCGGTGTGGGCAAATCTGAGACGGCTCTGGAGATTATTAGAAGAGGGCATCGCTTAATTGCCGACGATCTGGTGGAAATCAGGAAAATTTCCAATACCATCATCATTGGCCGCTCACCGGAACTGATTCGCCATCTGATCGAGATCCGGGGCCTTGGCATTTTGGATGTGCGCGAGCTCTTCGGGGTGGTAGCAGTCAAAAGCGAGGAGAATATTAATTTTGTGGTCCGGCTTGAAGCCTGGGATGAGAGCAAAAATTATGATCGAACCGGTTTAGCAAAAGAATATACGGAAATACTGGGCATCAAGATTCCCTCAATCACTATCCCGGTCTGTCCGGGCAGAAATATGGCCGTGATAGTTGAAACGGCAGCTCTAAATTTCCGCCAGAAATCGATGGGCTATGATGCTGCCGATGCTCTTTGGCAAAGAGTCTACCCTGAGGGGGAGCTAAGGCAAGCAAAGGTAAAAAATAAACATCTTTGTGGGCAGGTTAGCGAGAAGGAAAAAGAAATCAGGGGAAAAGATTACAGTGCTGAAGAAAATGACAGTGCTGAAGAAAATGACAGTGCTGAAGAAAATGACAGTAATGAAAAAATGACCATAGAAAAGAATGAGACAAAATGAATCAGGGGAAAGGGCTATATGAGCGGGCAAGTCAAGCTAATTAATTTTTTTGAAAATCTGGAAGAACTGGACCTCTACCCAGATTATAATCTAGCCGAATACAGTTATTTTAAAGCGGGGGGAGCTGCCGAGCTTCTAGTCCTGCCCCATTCAGCGGAGGCAGCTGCAGATGTTGTCGGCATCTGCCATGAGCAAAACATTCCCTTGCAGATACTGGGGCGCGGCAGCAATGTCCTGATCTCTGACAAAGGCATCCCGGGAGTGACTATGATCTTTGGCCGGCAAATGTCAAAATTTATTGTTTCCGAAGATGAACTCTATCTGGAGGCTGGTGTAAGGATATCTGAAGCCTGTGCGATTGCGGCCAGACATTCTCTCAGCGGACTTGAATTTGCCTGCGGCATCCCCGGCAGCATCGGCGGAGCTTTGCGCATGAATGCTGGTGCCTATGACAGCTGCTTTGAAAATATTGTTACTAGAAGTCAATATATTGAACAAGACGGTACTATGGGCTGGGTAGAAGGTGATGAACATCAATTTGCCTACCGCAGCAGTGTTTTCATCAAAGAGGGCAAGATAGCCAGCCAGACTGTTTTACAGCTGAAAAAATCTTGCCGTTCTGAGATTTATGAGCAGATGTCCGAATATGCCAGACGCAGGAGAAAGTCGCAACCGCTTGAGTATCCCAGTGGCGGCAGCGCCTTTAAGCGTCCCCTCGGCTATTACGCCGGCAAGCTGATTTCTGATGCCGGCCTGCAGGGTCTTAGACTGGGCAACTGTGGTGTATCGGCCAAGCATGCTGGTTTTATTGTCAATTACGGCAAAGCCAAAGCAGCAGATATAATGGCGGTATTTATTAGGGTCCAAGATGAGGTCAAAGAAAAGTTTGCAGTCGATCTGGAGCCGGAGATTCAATTTATCGGTGACTGGTCGGGCGAGAAGATGGTAAGAACAGGCATTAAAGATTAATCATGTCCTCTGATTCATTCAGCAAGCGGCTCAGGGCTGCTATTTTAGAAAACTCACCCCGTCCGGATCAGCTTAAAGGCAGGGATATTTTGGGGCTGACTCTTTCTTTGGCAGGCCGGATAAAAGCAGATGAAATCAGCTTTATCTCCGAGCAAAAGGCTTATCTGGATTATCTGACTGAAATTGCTAATCTTTCCGGCTTTCCTCTTTGGTCAAGAAAAGAGTATAAGAAAGGTGAAAGATTGGTGTTTGAAAGATCTGGCCTGGGGCAAGATTTTGTCAAGCTGCTTTTCAATGGTTTTTTTGTCAAAAAATCCTCGCTTTCCAGGCAGCAGTTTTTTGGCCAGTGCTTTTTAGCCTGTGGCTCACTGGCTGATCCCAATCTTCAATTCTCGCTGGAATTTCAACTGCCGAGAGAGGAAATTGCCCTGCTTTTACAAAAGAGACTGGCGGACTGGTCCATCCCCGTAAGCCTTACGGCCAGAAAAAGCATCCATGTACTCTATCTTAAAAATAGTAGTAAGATCGCCGATTTTCTTATCATCTGCGGAGCGACCGAACTGCTCTTGGAATATATAGACGGGCGGGTTAAAAGAGAGATCTCGGCCGGTGTAAACCGACTGATGAACTGCGATGAAGCCAACAGCAACCGCCAGGTGAATACTGCTGCCCGTCAACTGGCAGCCATCCGCTACATAGCTGCTGAGGTAGGGCTTAGTATACTGCCGGACAATCTTAAAAAGACAGCCGAGGCAAGACTTCAATATCCCGAATTATCTATTAGTGAGCTTGGCCAGCAGATGGATCCTCCTTTGGGCAAATCGGGCATGAATCATCGACTGAGAAGGCTGGAGGAGATATCTTTTGATCTGCGCCTGAGAAGGTCAAGCCGGGAGGGAGATTCAGTTTAGCTATAAGATTGATGGCGTGATGGTATAATGAGGGGCAATAGGGCAGATTGGCGGGGAGAATATGGATTATCTGGAAGGTTTTCTGATCGGTCCGATATGGAGCGACACTGATTACGAGACAAGAAGGCATGTCGCCATTCATATTTTTTCTTCTGCACTGGTAGCGGTTTTTTATATTTTTTTACAGATATTTCCTCATTACCAGGAAATCATGAATATCATCCCGCTGCCTCATTCGCTGGTCGTTTTTGTCACCTTGGTTTTAATTTGCCCGTTGATTGCCTGTTTTTATTATCGCCTGCCTGTATTTGTTAGACCTGTGGTTCTTTTTACCTATGCAGCCAAGTTTTTTCTGGCAGCCTGGGTACTGATCCAGTACACTTTGCCTTTGTACTCTTTTGAAAGTGGCAATGTGCAGGAATATCTCTTTGAAGAAGTGAATAAAAGCATCGAGACGGGCATCAACTGGTTTGATTTTCTGGGCTATCTCTTTTCCATGATCTTGGGCATTATTGCCGGTGGACTATGGGTGGTCTTGCGTCTGGCTTTGGTTTTACTGCTGCTCATAGCTGTGCCGCTGGCGCTGCTTTTACTGTTGAAGCTGGTACAATACGGCTTGGATTTGCTGGTGTCAAAATTTTTCACCACGGAATAATGGGAGACCCACAAATATTATTCATTTTTAAGACAAGAAGGTATTACTATGGCATACAGACAAGTTGACTTAATCTTTACAGATGGCTTTCATGGTCTCCTTAGCGCCGAGAAGGGACAGGCAAGGGTCGGCGAGGAGGAAGGCGAACTTAGCCCCTATGAGCTATTGCAGGCCGCCCTGGGCGGCTGCTACTATAAAACATTTCTCGATATTTTAGCCAAGCAAAATATTGAATTTACTGAGGCCAGACTGGAGATCAGGGGCGTTAACCGCACAAAGCCACCCACCACTTTAGAAAAACTGGATATTATCATGACAATAGTGGGTGCCGCTTCTGAGGCGGAAAAGAAAATTAGACGCGCTGCCGATCTGGCCGGCAAATACTGCTCCATCTACCAGACTTTAACGCATGTAGCTGATGTTAGGCATGAGATTATCCTGGCCTAGGATTATTGTTTGAGGGGGTTGCTGTTGGTTTTATGTCTAGACGCGGCTGGCTGAAAAATCTAATCCATAAAAGCCTGATTGCAATGCTGTTTGCAGCAGCATTATATTATATTAACCAAGAAATGAGCGGCAATCCCGAGCTAAATGAGCTTGGCTGGCTGAGGATTATCTTCTGGATCAGTCTCGCTTTTTATTTTCTCCTATTGCTGCAGTTCATCCGCAGCAGTTTTTTCAACCATTCCCTGGAACGCTTTGATCCGGGCAGTGAAGACAGCCTAAAAAGGCTGGGCAGGATGAAAAGATTTCTTTTGACCCCCGCCCAGAATCGGGCTGCCAAGGAAATGGAAAATCCGGTTTACGAGTGTATTAACTGGCTGATGTCACTTGGCTATGAGGAGGCGGGCCGAAGAACAATGGGTCTGGTTTATGAAAGAGAAAAAACTCTTCTGCCTTTGCAAAGCAGTCAGAAATATGAGCGTGTCTTTCTGATCTACCAGCCGATGCCCAATGTCCTGATCGTCGATCGTCTGCTCAGGGAATGCCTCGCCTATATCGAGCAAAGAAAGACCAGCAGGCCAGCTGCGGTCAACCATCTCTTCTTGATCACAGATATGGATCAGTATGAAGAGGTGACGTCGGCTGCCTCAGGCGTGGTGAACTTTCTTTTGAAAATTGAAGGGGGCAGTCTTTGCCCCTGGCTGCTGGATATTAGTCAGGGAAGGCTTTTTTATCCACTGGACAGAAGTTTGATCAAATCCTCGCACAGGCGCAGGCAAAACCGCTTAAAGAAATCATTTCTCAGCTGGCTGACAGGCAGCAAGAGAAGGGAGGCACAGGTTTTGTCCCCAGAATATTCAAATGGCAGGAAAAATTCCCAGCAGGAGGACACTACCGTACGCAGTCCCAGGATTCGTCTAGATGAGGAAGAGTGAGAATGGATGCCTATGTTTTGACAATTGACCAGGGGACGACCAGCAGCAGGGCAATTTTGTATGATCAGGAGAAGAAGATTATTGCCAAGGCGCAAAGAGCTCTCAATCTTTCTTTTCCAAAGCCGGGCTGGGTAGAGGTGGACGCCATTGATCTTTGGCATACTGTGCTGGCGGTGCTGACTGAGATTATCTCCACTCCCGGTCTGGACACTGCTAAAATCTGTTCTCTCGCTATTACCAATCAAAGGGAAACAACAATAATCTGGGACAAAAACAGCGGTTTGCCGATAGCTCCGGCTATTGTCTGGCAATCCCGGCAGACTGCAGATATCTGTGCCCGCTGGAAAAATGCAGGACTTACAGATCTGATTCATGAGAAGACCGGGCTGCCTGTCGACTCTTATTTTTCAGCCAGCAAAATTCTTTTTCTGCTTGAAAATACTCTAGGGGCAAAGAAGCGGGCTCTGGACGGTGAACTTCTTTTTGGTACAGTTGACAGCTGGCTGATTTGGAAATTGACCGGGGGCAAGAGGCATCTAACAGATTTTTCCAATGCCAGCCGGACAATGCTGTTTGACATCCATCAGGCCTGCTGGGATGAGGAGCTGCTGCAGATAATGGACATACCGCCGGCTCTGCTGCCTGAGCTGCAGGAATCTAAAGGGGATTTCGGCAGTCTGGACCCCGCACTTCTACTGGGGCTGAAAATCCCGATTCAGGCGGTTTTAGGCGACCAGCAGGCAGCTCTCTACGGGCAGCGCTGCCTGACTGAGGGCAGTGCCAAAGCCACCTTTGGCACGGGCGGCTTTATCTTGATGAATACCGGTTTAAGACCGATAATCTCCAAACGGGGACTTTTGACCACCATCGCCTGGTCTAAGGACGGCAAGATCTCCTATGCTCTGGAGGGCAGCTTTTTTACTGCCGGTTCAGCGGTTAGCTGGCTGATTAACAGCCTGCAGCTGCTAGATAAGCCGTCAGAGCTCGACCAGCTGGCTTTTTCAGCATCGGATGAAAATGTATTTTTCATACCTGCCTTAAACGGCTTAGGTACGCCCTGGTGGAACGATAAAGTCAGGGCCGCTTTTGTCGGCATGACACAAGCCAGCGGCAAGAGTGAAATTGTGCGGGCAGTCTTGGAAGCGATCGCTTTTCAAACCAGAGAAATAACTGCCCTTATGCAAAAGGAGAGCTCGCTTCTGCTTAAAGAGCTTAAAGTTGACGGTGGCCTGGTCAAAAGCGATTACCTGCTTTCCTTTTTGAGTAGCATCCTGGGAATTCAAATCAAGCGACCGGGAGATTTTGAAGCAACAGCTATGGGGGCTGCTCTGATGGCGGGACAGAGGGCGGGAGTCTGGGATGAAAGAGAAGCTGCTGCTGACCTGGCGACGGTAAAGGAATTTTTGCCTGCTCTTTCTGACAAGGAGGCACAAAGCAAGATAACGGCCTGGAATCAGGCGGTGGACAGCGTGCTGTCGAATTATTGAGGTGAGTTATGGAAAAGATTAAAGACAGCTTTCTTTCAGCTGATCAAGAGACCAAGATTAACGTGATCTACTGGCTTCCGGAGCAAAAACCGCAAGCCATTTTGCAGATAGCCCACGGCATGATTGAATTCTGTGACCGCTATGATGAAATGGCCCGCTGGTTTTGCCAGCATGGTTTTCTGGTGCTGGCCAATGATCATTTAGGTCATGGTGATTCGATTAAAGGGCAAGAGGACTGGGGCTTTTTTGCCCAGGAGGATGGTTGGCACAAAGTCCTTTTAGATATGCATCATTTAAAAGAGAGCTGCGCAGAAAAATATCCAAATCTGCCCTATTTTTTACTCGGCCATAGCATGGGCTCATTTTTGCTCAGGAATTATTTATTTCTCTGGCCCAAGGATCAGCTGGCGGGGGCAATTTTAGTGGGCACCGGACAAAACTCAGGCCCAATGCTGGCCGGGGGCAAATTTTTAGCCGCCAGTCTGGTAAAGATTAAAGGTGCAAGAGAGAGGGGAAAAATTTTACAAGATATTGCTCTGGGTAGCAATAATAAAGCCTTTGAGCCGGCCAGGACAAGAAATGACTGGCTGACCAGAGATGAGGCAATTGTCGATCTTTACAATCAGGATCCGCGCAACAATTTTACCTTCACCAATCAGGCTTTTTTAGATATGTTCGGCGGACTTCAGGCGATAAACAAAAAATCCAATCTGCAGAAAATGAATAAAAAGCTTCCTTTATTATTTATTTCAGGCGGCAGTGACCCTGTCGGCAATATGGGCAAAGGCGTAAAAAAAGCCTATGATCTTTATCTTGATCTCGGCATGGAGGAGCTTGACTTGAAGATCTATCCTGAGGGCAGGCATGAAATCCTTAACGAGATCAACCGCCAGGAGGTCTATTCAGATCTTTTGCACTGGCTGGAGGACAAAATCTGAGCAGCGGACAAAGCGAGCTGTCTTTTTAGGTCTTGTTTTAAGGCTTGACTAAAACTGCCTGCTGAAGCAAGATTTTTTCGACATGTAAAATTTTAAGCAGTTAAGATAAGATCAACTGCTGAGAGGATAGCCATGACAATACTATTTAAACCCGATAAGACCCAGATAACCAAGATTGCCGCCATCCATGATCTGTGCGGCTACGGCAGCTGCTCCTTGACTACAGTTATCTCGGTTTTATCCGCAGCAGGCCTGGAGGCCTGTCCGGTGCCGACCTCCTATCTTTCCACTCATACGGCCTTTGGCAGCTATACTTTTTTTGACACCACCGAAAACCTGCCCGCCTATCTAAAGCACTGGCAGGAGGTAAAGATCCCAATTAGCGGTGTCTATACAGGTTTTTTAGGTTCCCTGGAGCAAATTGATATTATCATTGATTTTTTCAGAGAATTTCCAGATATCCTGCGCATTGTAGATCCGGTCATGGCTGATCAGGGGGTGCTTTACAATACCTACACTGAAGATATGTGCCAGGAGATGAAAAAACTTGCCAGTATGGCCGACCTCTTGACGCCCAATATTACTGAAGCGGCTGTATTGCTGGGCAGGGAGTATAAGGGTCAGACCCTAAATGAGGAAAAAACCAGAGAGCTGTGTGAGCTGCTGTTAAAGCTGGGCAGCAAGCATATTATCCTTAAAGGTATTGTCAGAGAAGATAAAAACTTGATCATAAATGCGATTGCCTCAACTGACGGCAGCTATGCCGAATACTCACATCAGCGAGTTGACGCCAGTATGCATGGCACGGGTGATCTTTTTGCCAGCATCGTAACGGCTGGTGTTTTTTCCGGCAAGGAATTATCTGCAACCGTAAATTTTGCCGGTGAGCTGATCCATGACGCCATGTCGTTTTCTTTGAGTCAGAAGGGCTGGCAGGCCAGGGGGGTTAATTTTGAACCCTTCCTGCCCAGAGTGTCAGACTTTTGTGCCGGCACAAAAAAATAATCTAATGTTGCCGGCAGCTTTGCTGGCAAAGAAGCGCAAATATGTTAAACAATGTCTTTTTGAGGTGAAGAGAGGGGCTCTTGACATCAGCAAGAGATATAATGTATTCTAACTGAGCTTGCGGGTGGTTAGCTCAGCTGGTTAGAGTACCTGCGTGACATGCAGGGGGTCGGTGGTTCGATCCCACTACCACCCACCAGTAGACGCTTGCCTGGCAGGCGTCTTTTTTTGCCCCAAAAAGCTGCTGCTGATCCTTGTCAGCTGTAAAGTTGCTTGGGCATAAAATACACAAAACTTTGCTGGTGGGAATCTAAAGCCTTTGCTGTCAGCGCAAGAAATAGACAAGCAGGCAAAGCAAAAGAACATGGGCGGGATACAAAAAATACCAGAGATACTGCTGCCAGGCCGGCGGTTTCTTGCCAAAAAGGGCCTCTCTGCCTGTTTTGGGACTGAAGATGATGAAAACTGAAAGAATTGAGAGCAACTGAATGTAATTGTATTCAGCCGGCAGTTTCAAGAGATAATGGTAAACCAGCAAAGCTCCAATATTTAGGACTGTCATGGCGGCCAGAGAATTGTTGAGCATATTGGTCAGGGAAGTGTCGTCCTTGTGTTTTGCCAAAACAAGATAGAAAAAGAAGACCGTTATTATGCCGTAGATACCGTAATCCGATTTTAGATAGACAGAGGCAGTAATGGAGACGATCATTGCTGCTATGCCCAAAATCATACCGAGCAAGGGATGGAGGGATATTTCCCCGGGAGTAAACTTTAGCTGGTAATAATCCTGCTTCCTGCTGCTGCCGGCATCTGTCAGAGGTTCAAGTCTGGCAACCCTGTCGCGCCAGCTGTTGGTGAGCAGAGTGTAGCCGGAGAGAAAGCCCAGAGCGGCTGTAAAGGTAAACAAAATATTGCTGTTTGGCAGATCAAAGCCGGCCAGCTTATGGGCCCAGTGGAAAACAATCTCGCTTATGACTGCCAGGCCCAAAATACGAATAAAATAGCGGGTGAGATGTTTTGTTCTGCGGTAACCCAAAGCGATGAAAAAGGCATAGATGGGGAAGGCAATTCTGCCGACTGCTCTTAAAGTGAAATAGAGATCGTAGGGCAGCCACTGGTAGAAATAAAAACCGATATGGTCAAGCAGCATTGTTATTGCTGCTATCAGTTTTAAAAGCATCTCTTTAGACCTCCAAAGAAAAATCCGGCTGCTGATTTGCGAAGAGGAAAATTTCTTTTTCATCTTGCCTCGACTGCCAAACTATTGTATCATGTCAGCCGTGAGGCGACCAGAAAAAACAGATTGTCAACAGTTGCAAAGCTGACAGTTCCTGCTTTACAACAAAGTCTAGCTATTTACCTCATATATTCACTTGCTTGGTTAATTTATTGCGTTTACAGGAATTATAAATGGGATTAGGATTAAATATTGGCATTGATCTTGGTACTGCCACAGTAATAATTTATGTTGTCGGAAAAGGCATTGTGCTGCGCGAACCTGCTGTTGTGGCTTTGCACAGCAGAACAGGCAAGGTGCTGGCGGTTGGCGAAAGTGCCAGCCTCATGCTGGGGCGTACCCCCGATATCGTGCACGCGGTCCGTCCCTTGAGAGACGGTGTTATTTCAGATTTTCAAGTTACCGAGGTAATGCTGAAAAGCTTCATCAATAGAGTAAATACCGGTTTTCTGGCCAGATATTTCAAACCTACAATTGTAGTTTGCGTGCCCAGTGTGATCACCCAAGTTGAGACCAGAGCGGTTGAAGATGCCTGCCGCCATGCCGGAGCAAAAGAGGTCTACCTGATCAGAGAACCTGTTGCTGCTGCGATTGGAGCAGGTATTGATATTACTCAGGCCAGCGGCAGTATGGTGGTGGATATCGGCGGTGGAACAACCGATATTGCGGTAATATCTCTTTGTCAGCCCGTGGTTGACAGTTCCATCAAGGTGGCCGGAGACAAATTTGATGATGCCATCATCAAATATGTACGCCGTAAATATAATGTTCTGATCGGGGAGCAGACAGCTGAAGAGCTGAAGATAAATATCGGCTGTGCCTATCCCAGAGAAGAAGAGCTCAACATGGAGGTCAGGGGCAGAAATCTTGTTACCGGTATGCCTGCCACTCTGGCGCTGAACTCCACGGAGATGCTGGAAGCTTTAGAAGAGCCCGTCAGTCAGATTTTTGAAGCTGTCCACTCTGTATTGGAGCGCACTCCGCCCGAGCTGATGGCAGATATAAGTCAGCGGGGGCTGGTCATGACCGGTGGCGGTACGCTGCTTTACGGCCTTGACCTGATGCTGGCGGCAAAAATCGGCATTGAGGTTCTGGTTGCTGAGGATGCAGAGTCCTGTGTTGCCATAGGAACAGGACTGGCTTTGAGCATAATGGAAAGATTTGGCGATCTTGCTAATTAATTCTTCTTGCCAGGTAGAAAATTGCAGACAAACACAGCCCCTTTGGTAAGGAAAGATCATGATCTTGCCTTGCGATTGACGCATTTGAATGCGGGAATTATACTGTAAATGTCCTTTAATCCCCGTTTTCGAACAAAATTTACAGGATCGACCAATCTATTGTATGTGCATTGTCCGGCATATGAAATCCCATTTCTAATAGAGCTGACAAGAATGACTTATTTGAGGAGAAATCTAAATGTCTCAACTTAATTTGAAGGGTAAGAAAAAAAGTGATCTTGCCTTAATCGCCCAGATGGCTGGCCTTCTTACAACAACCCAGACAAGAAAAATGACCAAGCAGGAGCTTTTAGACTTTCTGATCAGTGAGCAAGATAAAATTGCCACTGATAGATTAGAAGATAAAGCTGAGGTTAAAAAAGAAAGCGGCAGTAAACCCAGGGCAGATAAGAAGAGTAAAAAGCCTGAAGAAGAAAAAGAACAAAGAGGGGCAGATGACAAAGCCGGCCAGAAGGATGAAGCAAAAAAAATTCTAGCAAAAAGCCCTCCTTCGCTGCAAAAGCAGGCAGAAAAAGAAACAGCTCCAGCTGCTGCAGATGAACTGGCTGTTGCGGATGAACCAGCTGCAGTTGATGAACCGGCTGTCATAAAAGGTCAAGCAGATAGCACAGAAAAGAGAGCGGGGGGTAGGAAAAGTTCTCCCAAGTCTTTAACAGATAAAGGCAAAACCGTTAAACGCGGTAGAACCGTACAGATCAAAAGCAAGAAGGAAGCGCCAGCAAAAGATCTAAAAGCAGTGGCGGAAGATTTTGATCCCAAGGAGCAAAAAGAGATCGAAGAAAGAGAAGAGAGCGGTAAAAATCTGCCCGCGGTTGAGGTTTCACCTCCTGAGCTTTATGGCGGCGTCTTGGAGATAATGCAGGATAATTACGGCTTTCTCAGAAGAGATAACTACCTGCAAAGCAGTAATGATATATATGTCCCTCCGCAGTACATCCGAAGATTTAATTTAAGAACCGGAGACTATGTCATAGGTCCCTGCCGCCAGCAGCGTGAAAATGACCGCTACCAGGCCTTAAGCTATGTCAAAGAGGTCAATGGCCTGCCCCCCGATCAGATTATAAAAAGACCTCATTTTGACAGACTGACTCCGATCTATCCCAATGAACGCTTTGCTTTGGAGACCACCAGGCAGGAGCTTTCAACCAGAATAATTGATCTGGTGGCACCAATCGGCAAGGGGCAAAGAGGTATGATCGTCTCTCCGCCCAAAGCGGGCAAAACTATTCTTTTGCAAAAAATCGCTAAAGCCATCTCTGTCAATAACCCGGATGCCAAGCTGATAGTGCTGCTGATTGATGAAAGGCCGGAGGAGGTCACCGACATGCAGCGCTCGATTGATGGCGAGGTGGTTTATTCAACCTTTGACAAAACCCCTGAAAACCATGTCAGAATCACAGAACTGGTCTTGGAGCGGGCGATGCGTCTGGTTGAATTAAATCAGGATGTGGTCATACTCCTAGACAGTATCACGCGCATGGGCAGAGCATATAATCTCACCATCACTCCGACCGGCAGAACACTGTCAGGCGGTCTGGATCCCGGTGCTCTCTACGGGCCGAAAAGATTTTTTGGTGCAGCCAGAAATATCGAAAACGGAGGCAGCCTGACCATTATTGCCACAGCTCTGATTGAAACTGGATCTCGTATGGATGAAGTGATTTTTGAAGAATTTAAAGGTACCGGCAATATGGAGGTTTTACTGGACAGAAAACTTTCCGAAAAAAGAATTTTCCCAGCTATCGATATTACGCGCTCCAGCACGAGAAGGGAAGAGCTGCTCTTGTCCGCCAAAGAGCTCGATGCCGTCTGGGGAATCAGAAAAGCCTTCGGCTCTCTGGACACCGCTGCAGTTACTGAAACCATTATTAGTCTGCTGATGAAAACAAGAAATAATGAGCAGTTTGTCTCTTCTATTAATATCAGCTTCAATGATAAATCCTTGTTCGACGCCATGCGCGGCAATATTAAAAATAATTCCGGCAATGGCAAATGATATGACAATTTCTGTCTCTTCTACTAAAAGTATTAATGAGGAATGTGGCATCTTTGCCCTGCACAAGGTCGAAGATGCATCCGTTTTAACCTATTATGGCCTGCACAGTCTTCAGCATCGCGGCCAGGAAGCCTGCGGCATTGCCACCAGTGACGGCAGCAGGATAATCACCCGCAAAGGCAAGGGCCTTGTGACTGAGGTCTTTGACAAAGAAAAGCTGGCTGAAATAGGTAAAGAGGCAGTCCATGCCGTAGGCCATGTCTACTATGGTAAAAGCGGCAGTGGCATTCAGGAAAACATTCAGCCCATTATGGTCAGATCTCATCAGGGAGCTTTTGCTCTCGCCCATAACGGTGAAATTGTCAACGCCAGCCAGCTGCGCTATGAGCTGGAACAAAAGGGCAGTATCTTTCAGGGTACATCCGACAGCGAGGTTATAGCTCATTTAATCCAGCGGGCTTCCGGCTCAATGGCGGATAAGATTATCGCTGCCTGCCGCTCCATGCAAGGAGCCTATAGCTTAGTGGTGATGACCAAGAACACCATGTATGCTGTCCGCGACCCCATGGGTTTCAGGCCGCTTTGCCTAGCTCGCCTGAACGGCGGCTATGCTATAAGTTCTGAAAGCTGTGCTTTTTCGATCGTCAATGCTGACTTTATTCGCGATTTGAAAGCGGGTGAATTGATTAAACTGGGCAAGGATGGATTATCTTTTATTCAATTTGCACCCGCTCAGCCACCGGCAATCTGCGCCATGGAATATGTTTATTTTTCCCGTCCCGATTCGGACATTGATGGCCTGAATGTGCATGCCGCTCGCAAAGCATGCGGTCGTGAGCTGGCCAGAATGGATGATGTTGCAGCAGATATTGTTGTCGGTGTCCCCGATTCATCTCTTTCTGCTTCACAAGGTTATGCTGAGGAGAGAGGGCTGCCCAATGAAATGGGCCTGATTAAAAGCAGATATATCGGCCGCTCATTTATCCAGCCCAGTCAGGCTGAACGTGACCGCGGGGTAAAGATGAAATTATCTCCCGTGCGCAGCATTCTGGAAAACAAAAGGGTAATACTTGTTGATGATTCAATCGTGCGCGGCACCACCAGCAAGCGTATTGTCGGCCATCTTTTTTCTGCCGGAGCCAGTGAGGTCCATGTAAGAATAGCCTCGCCCCCGCTTTCTCATCCCTGTTTTTACGGGATTGACCTGCACAGCAAAGAAGAACTGATTGCCGCCAATATGACGACAGCAGAAATCTGTCGCAGTATCGGTGCGACAAGTCTTAAATATCTCTCACTGGCAACTTTGAGAAAAATCCTGGGCGGTGAAATTTGCACTGCCTGCTTTACCGGCGAATATCCGGTGCCCGTACCGGAGAGGATTCCATTTTACGATTATAATGGCTATTGATATTTAGGAGAAAACTATGACTATCATTAAGACATTTGAGGATCTGACTGAACTCTGCCGTAAAAATCAGACGATGAGAAGACTAGCTGTTGCGGCGGGAGACGATGAACATACATTGGCCGCAGTGGCTAAAGCTTATGATTTAGGTATTGCCAGCCCTATTCTAATCGGTGATGAAGAAAAAATATTCTCAGCTCTGGAAAGATTAAAAATTGATAAAACTACCTTTCTTATTTACCCGCAGTCCGATCCGGCCGAGGCGGCTAAGCTGGCGGTGGAGCTGGTAAGAAAGAATGAAGCAGATTTTTTGATGAAAGGGAACTGCGCCACACCCATTTTCCTGCGGGCAGTGATAGACAAGGAGAAGGGGCTGGCTACAGACAGGCTCATGACCCACTGTGCCATTTTGGAAGTTCCCGCTCTGGGACGTTTGATCGGTATTTCAGACAGCGGCATGGTCCCTTATCCTGATCTGAGGGCAAAAAAGACAATCATTGAGAATATGGTCAAGGTATTTCGCGGATCCGGCTATGTTAGGCCAAAAGTTGCGGTTTTGGCCTGTATTGAGACAGTAAATGCCAAAATGCCGGAAACAGTGGAGGCCAGAGAGCTGCAGGAGATGAATGAAAGAGGGGAGATCAAAGACTGCCTGATCGGCGGACCTCTCTCCTTTGATATAGCGATAGATCCTGGAAAGGCCAAGTACAAAAACTTCGAGGGACCGGTGACAGGTGATGCGGATATCTTGATCGTGGACAATATTCATACTGGCAATATTTTGTCAAAATCTCTGCTTTGCTGTGGTCAAGCGAAAATGTCCGGCTTTCTGGTTGGAGCAACAGTTCCTGTAGTGGTAAGCTCACGAGCTGCAACTGCAGAAGAGAAATTTTTCTCTATTTTGACTTCATCAGCCGCCCTGGGCATATAGAAGAGATAGGCCCTGCTGTTTGCTGGCGAATTTGGAGTATAAATGTTGACAGGTAAGAAAAGCTATGCTCTGGATCGCGCTTTTGTCAAGAAAGTGTCTCTGATCGCGATTCCGATGATGCTGCAGCAGCTGATCAGCAGTTCAGTTAATTTAATCGACAATATAATGGCGGGGCAGTTGGGCGACTATGCTATTGGCGGTGTTGCTGCTTCAAATCGATTTTTTATGATCGGACTGGCTGCGATTATGGGCGTAAGTAATGGTGTAGCAGTTTTTATTGCCCAGTTTTACGGGGCCAGAGAAGACAAAAAAGTACAGGAATCTTTTCGACTTTCGATCACGGCTGTTTTGGCCCTGGTCATTCCAGTCGCTTTACTGGCCATCTTTTTTCCCGATCTGATCATTCGCTTCTTTAATAAAGATCCGGGCCTTTTAGCTCCCGGGCAAGCTTACATGCCGATTGTGGGACTGGCTCTTTTGCCTCAGGCTTTAAGCTTCACGATGCAAAGTGCTATGAGAGCGATCGGAGACACCAAGAAGCCTTTGCAGATCTCCATCATTGCAGTTTTGACGAATCTCTTGTTTAACTATTTGCTGATTTTCGGCCATCTGGGCTTTCCGCAAATGGGAGTGGCTGGAGCTGCTGCCGGCACCTTGATTGCCCGCCTGGTGGAGCTGTCTCTGAGTATTTTTGCCATCCACGGCAGCTGCTACTGCTTTGCCACAAAAATAAAAGACCTCTTTAAGGTACCTAAAGATCTGGTCAAGGAGATCGTCAGCAGAAGTTTCCCTCTCACTGTCAATGAACTGCTCTACGGCAGCGCCATAGCCATGATCTTTAAACTCTATGCAGTCCGGGGCACTGATGTGATGGCTGCCATGACCATCTTGAACACTAATTCTGATCTGTTCTTTATTATCTACAGCGGGATGGCGGCGGCAACCTTTGTTGTTGTCTCCCAGCCTCTGGGCGCCAATAATCTGGAGGAAGCCAGAGCCAATGGCTACCGCATGATCAGATTTAGTATGCTTTTGTCCATTATTTTTGCCTCCTTGATGTTCGCTTCCTCTTTTATCGTGCCGGAGTTTTATCTGGTGGCGCCTGAGATCAGGAGAACAGCGGCAATCTTTGTCCGTATTTATTCAATTTTTTATCTCGTTTACACCACCAATGTCCAATGCTTTTACACCCTGCGCTCAGGCGGAGACACTAAAAGCAGCATGATTATGGACTCAGGCTTCTTCTGGCTGGTTAATATACCGGTGGTCGCTCTGGCCGTATATTTTACCGACTGGAGTATTTTTGCAGTCTTTCTCACTGGACAGCTTATTGATATAGTGAAAATGTGGCTGGGACTTTTGCTGGTTAAAAAAGAAGGTTGGGTCAAGAATCTTACTGTTAATTCTTGCTTGCCTGGTAAGAATAAATCCGCGGCTGAAACCAATGAAACCGATGTGGCTTCGAATTAGATTGAGTGAAATCAGCGGCAAAAAATGATATATTGTAGATTAGCTAGGATACAATGCTTTTTAGGATAAGGAGCTTTTGGTATGGCATATAGAAGACGACGGCAAAATAGAATGTATTATACGGTGGTAGGCGTCTCCCTCGTTTTAATCTTGGTTTTGACAGTAGTTCTGATTATAAAACTGAAAGATAATAAAGTTGAAACCCAGGAAACCGAGGCAGAAGTGGAAGGCAGCCTCAATATTGATTTCACTTTGTCTGAAGATGATTATCTTGCCACGGAGACTGAAAGTGCTGAAACCTTTGAAACCGAAAATAATCAGACGGATGACACTATTTTGATTGAGACAGAGGCAACTGATTCATTACCGGAGATAAACGAAAGCAGCAAGGGACCTGAAATTGTGACCCCCCAGCCTACGAAAACAGATCCTCCCGCCACGGCGGCAACGACAACCGCAGCTAGTACTAAAGCTCCCACGCCAGCACCTACTCCTGGTTCTGATCTCTTAGAGGAGATAACACTGCCTCTGGGCTTTGGCCATATCAGTGCAGATAAGGAAAACTATGTCAATGCTGACGGCAGTAACGAAATGTATCAAGGTGATTATTCAGGCTCAATTACTTATAAGCAGCAAAATATTGACAAATTAACAGTCAATGATGCTACCAAAAATAAGATCAATCAGATCGTCAAATTAAGCAAAGAGGGCACCCAGGATCTATATGGAAATCTGGCCGGTAATAAACTGTCACTTTTAAGCGATAGCTATCCCTTGACCGGCAATGGTACTTTTTCAGCCAATCTGTCTCCGGTCAAAGGGGTGACGGAATACAAGAGTGTAAGTCCCGTTATCCAGGGAGGAACTGCCAGTCTGCGCATTTATTATCTGGCGGAAAATATGATCAGCTATGTCTATTCCGAATCTTATCAGGCTGATCTGGTTAAGCCCTCAACTTTGGCCTGGTTTGAAATCAGGGGGCAGCTCTATCCTGATTAATATTTGACATTGTCTAGAAGCTTGGCTAATATTATGTGGCCCGCCTGAGTAGCTCAGTTGGCAGAGCAGCTGATTTGTAATCAGCAGGTCGTGAGTTCGAGTCTCTCCTCAGGCTCCAAAATAAAACCCCTGTGGCTTCACCATAGGGGTTTTTACCTGTTAGAAGGTTATATATACTGCTGTTTTGCCATTTGTTTTCCCCCGTGTTCTTGGCAAAGAATATTCTCGGCCACAATATCCCCAGCTGCGCTTTAGCATTTTGCCTTAGTATTATTTTTTACCTCAAATTATTAATTGTTTAGCCTTGAGCTGCTTTTTCCCTTAAGATTGTTAATGAGACCAATGAGCAAAGGATTCATATGTCAAATGCCGCCTATTTAAATTTACTGGCCAGTGATGAGCTGCAGGAGAGGGCAAAACTACTAGCTTTGCAGCTCAAATCATGCTCACTTTGCCCCCATGAGTGCAAGGTTGAAAGAAAGGGGAGGGAGGGATTTTGCCTTGCCGGAGATCTTGCCGTCGTCTCCAGCTATGGCCCCCATTTTGGCGAGGAGGCCTGCCTGGTCGGCGAAAGGGGATCAGGCACGATATTTTTTGGCCACTGCACTTTGCGCTGTGTCTACTGCCAGAATCATCAGCTGAGTTTTTCTGGCCAAGGTGAGGAGATCAGTGATCAAAAATTGGCAGAGATTATGCTCAGTCTGCAAAACGACTATGGTTGCCATAATATCAATCTGGTATCGCCGACTCATTTTTTGGCCAATATTGTCAATGCCGTGCAAATCTCGGCCCAAGAAGGGCTAAGGCTTCCTTTAGTCTACAATACGGGCGGCTATGAAAGAGTTGAAACCTTGAAACTGCTGGACGGTATTGTAGATATTTATATGCCGGATTTTAAGTATTCTAGCAATCAACGGGGAGAGAAATACTCGGGTGTCAGCGACTATGCCGATAGGGTGAAAGCTGCCCTGATAGAGATAGATAGACAGGTGGGGGGATTAAAAGTTTACAAGCAAATTGCCCAGAGAGGCCTTTTAATCAGGCATTTGATTTTGCCTGACGGATTGGCTGACAGTAAAGAGATTTTGAGATTTAT
>CAZUWY010000018.1:0-28911 GCA_964624395.1 uncultured Mageeibacillus sp.
ATCACCACCACAGCGATCACTTACATGCCCACGATCATCATCGCCACGAAGATCATGCACATGGGCACTACCACGACCATGGGCACGATCATCACCATCACAGCGATCACGTACATGCCCACGATCATCATCGCCACGAAGATCATGCACATGCCCACAATCACCATCACGACCATCATGCCCATGTTCATGATCATGAACATGGGCATAGCCACGTGCATCGGGGCTTGAAAGATATCTCAGAGATAATAAGCCAGCTGGATCTGCCAGCAAAAGTCAAAGAGGATGCTCTTTTTGTCTATACTTTGCTAGCAGAAGCAGAGGCCAATTCCCATAATATGCCTGTGCAGGAAATTCACTTTCATGAGGTTGGCACTCTGGATGCGATCATTGATATTGTCTCTTTTTCCCTCTTGATTCATTTGCTTAAGCCGGATTTGATCATGGCCAGCCCGCCAAGCACGGGCAGCGGTTTTGTGCGCTGCGCTCACGGGATACTACCTGTGCCGGCACCTGCCACCTCCTATCTGCTGCGAGGCATGCCCAGCTATAGCGGCAGCATCAAGGGAGAGCTTTTAACACCTACCGCTGCTGCCTTGCTGGCTTATTTTGTGCAAGATTATGGTCCTAAGCCATTGGGAGTCTGGCGCTTGGAAGGTGTTGGCCTGGGGGACAAAGAGTTTCCTGCTCTAAATGCCGTGCGTGTCTGGCTGGGAGAGCTCTCAAAAGAGAGGGACAGTGTTTCCCTGCTGGCTGAAAAATTAGATCTTCAGTATGAAAAACTCTATTTACTGGAAGCCAATTTGGACGATATGAATGGCGAGGAGATTGCTTTTGCTGCAGAGAAGCTTAGATCTGCCGGTGCCTTAGATGTCTCGCTAAAGCAACTGATTATGAAAAAGGGCAGACCCGGTATCTTGCTCAGTGTCCTTTGCCGCCAGGCAGAGCTCGAAGAAATATTGTCCAGTCTCTTTAAACATAGCAGCACTCTTGGAGTTAGGATGATCAATTGTGACCGTCTTTCTCTGGCTAGAAAAATAAATATCGATGAGAGTCCGCTTGGATCTATTAGAAGAAAGATTGCCAAAGGGGCCGGACTGATCAGAGAAAAGATTGAATATGAAGATCTCTCTCGCCTGGCTGAAGAAAATGATCTCAGTCTTGAGGAGATAAAAAGGCGCTTGCAAAAAGAGAAGAAAAATTGTTAGAAGCTGGATTATCTAATCCCTGCATAGTGTTATAATCATAGAAATCGGGCAATATATGAGGAGAATTTAAGATATTATGACTTTTATTAAGACACCCGTACGCGGTATGCCGGAACAGACGCCTCGAGAGATGGAGCTGCGCAATTATGTCTTAAATCAAATCCGCACTGTCTACCGTTCCTATGGCTATTTGCAAATTGAAACTCCCGCCATAGAACATATTGAAAATCTTACTGGTGATCAGGGTGGAGAAAACGAAAAGCTGATGTTTCGCATTCTCAAGCGGGGTGAAAGTCTCGAAAGAGCTCTCAAGGACGAAAACAATGAGCTTTGTGCAGAGGGCCTGCGCTACGATTTGACCGTACCCCTCACCCGTTTTTATGCCAATAATATGAATGAGCTGCCACTCCCTTTCAAAGTTATGCAGATGGGACCTGTCTGGCGAGCTGACCGCCCCCAGCGCGGGCGCTATCGTCAGTTTGTTCAATGCGATATCGATATTTTAGGTGAGAGCTCCATTCTGGCGGAGATAGAGCTTATTACTGCAACAACTGAAGCTCTTTTGAGCCTCGGTTTTGAAGACCTGGTAGTTAAGTTAAATGACCGCCGCATCCTCAGGGCGATGGCTTTGTATGCCGGCTTTTCTGAAGATCAGCTGGGGGAGATATATATACTGCTCGACAAAATGGACAGAATCGGCTTTACAGGCCTGAGAGATGAATTGATCGCTGCCGGTTATTCGTCAGAAAATGTCGATAAATATCTGGGGCTGTTTAGGGAACTGCCTGAGTCAACTTTAAGCAGAGCCTATTTTGAAAACAATCCAGAAATCCTAGCCAATATCTCTTTATTTGACAATCTTGATCAGATTCTAACTGCTGCCCGCCAGTTGACTGCTTCTGAAGTGAGTATAGTCTTTGATCCCACTTTGGTGCGCGGGATGGGTTATTATACCGGCACTATTTTTGAGGTGACCATGCCCGGCATGGCAGGCTCTGTTGCCGGTGGCGGCCGCTATGATGAGATGATTGAAAAATATGTCAATCAGCCGGTAGCAGCCTGCGGCTTCTCCATCGGCTTTGAACGCATCATTGTACTTTTGGAAGAGCAGGGATTAATTCCGGGCTTCACCGACCCGCGGACAGCCTATCTGTTGGATCGAAATCTTGATGCCGAGCAAATGACAAGGATCATGCGGGAGGCTTCCTATCGCCGGGTTAACGGTGAAACAATCTTTGTTGCCACCAGACGTAGAAACATCCGCAAGCAAATAGAAGAGCTCGAGGAATTGGGCTATTCGCATTTTGAGGAATTTTCAGCAGATTAAATTTCTCTATAAATTGACTTAAACGAAAATAGAATGCGAGGAGCATATTATGGATCTGAACTTACCTGAGAATGTGATTATCTTTGATCATCCCCTTATCCAGCACAAAGTGGGTATGCTGAGGGACAAGACAACATCTACGAAGGAATTTCGCGAATTGGTGGCCGAAATTGCCATGCTGATGGGTTATGAAGCCACCAGAGATCTGCCCGTGGTTGACCGGGTGGTTGAGACACCGATCGCAAGTGCCATGGTCAAGCAGCTCAAGGGCTATAAGCTGGCTCTCGTGCCTATCTTAAGGGCAGGGCTGGGTATGGTGGAAGGCATGCTCTCTATCGTGCCTAATGCACGGGTCGGCCACATTGGCCTCTTTAGGGATCATGACACGCTTAAGCCGATCGACTATTACTGCAAGCTGCCAGAAGATATTGATCAAAGAGATGTTTTCTTGCTTGACCCGATGGTGGCAACAGGCGGATCAGTTGTTGCGGCCATCGACACTTTGAGAGAGCATGGTGCCAAGCAGATAAAACTTCTTAGCATAATTGCCGCACGTGAGGGCATTATGAAAGTGCACGAGGCCTATCCGGATGTAAAGATTTACTGTGCGGCTTTCGATGAGCTCTTAAATGCCGATGCCTATATTGTACCCGGGCTGGGGGACGCCGGAGATCGGATTTTCGGCACTAAATAACGGAGTAAAAAATGAAAATAGCTGATATTCAAAGGGATAAAGCCGCGGTATTACTTATTGATCTTCAGGAGAAAATGATGCCGCCCATCCATAATAAGGAAAGGGTGATAAAAAATGCCGGCATACTGATAAAGCTGGCTGAGTTATATGATCTGCCTCTTTTTTACTGTGAGCAGTATCCCAAAGGATTGGGTCCGACGGTGTCCGAATTAAAAGAGCGCCTGGACCTTCTTTCAGCCTATAAGCTTGAAAAATCCACCTTTACAGCCGCATTGCCCGAAATGCTGGCCGCCATCAATAACAGCAGGCGCCAGCAGCTGATAATTGCCGGCGTCGAAACTCATGTCTGTGTTTTTCAAACAGTCAGGGATCTGGTCAAAGAGGATTATGAGATCTATATCCCCTGGGATGCTGTCAGCTCTCGAGATGAGAAAAACAAAGACATTGCTCTGGCCCAGTTCAGGCGAATGCATGCCCATATCACATCGACAGAGACTGTTTTATTCGATTTAATTGGAGATTCTTTAGATCCTAATTTCAGAACCTTACAGGCTTTAATTAAATAATATTTCTGGTTAAGCTATTGGCACTTTAGCGGGCGTGATGGTATTTCTTGCCCGCTTTAAGGCTTATGCCTCTAATCTTCATCAGCTCTGAAACTGTGACCAGTTTATACCCGCGCTTATGCAACTCAGGCAATGCGCTGATAAAACCTTTGACGGTGGTGCTGTGAATATCGTGCAGCAAAATAATCTCACCGTTGCCGGCCATTTTCAGGATCTGATTTTTGACTGTCGTAGCATTCTTATATTTCCAGTCCAGAGTATCCTGGCTCCACATGATGGCAGGCTTGCCGATGTTTTTCAGAACTGTGCTATTGGTAGCGCCATAGGGAGGCCGCATTAATTTACTGACCTTGCCTGTTCTGTTTTTAATGGCTTTATCTGTTTTATCCATTTCCTTTTTAATGCCAGCTGCAGACAATTTGGTCAAATTGGGATGTGAATAGGTATGACTGCCAATCTCATGACCTTCATTCGCTGCTCTTTTTAAGATGCTTCCATACTTACCGTCCACCATATTGCCCAGCACAAAGAAGGTAACCTTATCTTTGTTTTTTGCTAGGGCATCTAATAATTGCTTTGTATATGCGGATGGCCCGTCATCAAAGGTAATGGCAATATATTTTGTGCCTTTTGCAGGTTTAGAGGTAGGTGCTGAAGTTGGTGCAGCTGTGGTAGCGGCTGCCTTGGTTGCTTCTGTTTTATCAGGAGCTTTTGTATCGGTGGCGTTTTCGTTAACGCTGGTATTATCTTCACTGCCTGAATTTTCTGCTTGACCAGTACTCTCTTCTTGGCCTGTGCTCTCTTCTTGACCAGTGCTCTCTTCTAGGCCAGTGCTCTCTTCTAGGGTAGTACTTTCTATAACGCTGCTAGTTTTTGCCGCTGTTTTTTTAGCCTCAGTTTGCTTGCTTGTTTTTTCAACTTTACCAGTGTTTTTTGCTGCTGCCTTAGTGGTAGCCGAAGTGGTGGCAGGTTTATCGGTAAAGGTCTGCATCTCATGCTCTGACTTGCGAAAGGATGTAAGGACTGTTTCTTTTTTTGCTTCTGTAGCAGTATCTTTTGCTGTAGAAGTAGTCTTTATTGCTGCTGAATCTGAAGTGCTTTTATCGGTTTCACTCTCATCTGCTGCTTGAATAGCTGAGGTACCAACCTTCTGGCTAGGCAGGGTATCGGCTTCTTCATTCTTTTTAAAATTTAAATCTTTGGCCGCTACTGAGCCCGAAACAAGCTTATTGAAATCAATCTGAGGTATAACCAAAGCCACAAGCAAAAGAGTGGCCGCGGTCAGGAGAATAATTCTCTTTGTTTTTGTCTTTAAACGCATAAAGTTTCCTTAAAACAACAGCGCAGTTAAACTGCGAACTCATCTAGCTGTCATAATACCCCTCAGCTTGAAAGTATTCAATAACAAAGGGATTACATCTGGCGGTTGTACCTGTAGGAACAATACTTCTTTGGCCGCAGTTATTTATTAAAAATATGCCAGCCATACTTTGTCGATAACTGCTCCAAGATGGCAATTGCTCCTATGCTGTTGCCATTTCTATCCAGCGCCGGGCCAAAAGCGCCAATGCCCAGACGCTGGCCAGCGATGGCAATAATTCCTCCACCGACACCGCTTTTAGCCGGCAAACCAACTTTAACGGCAAATTCTCCGCTGCCATCATAGAGGCCGCAGGTAAACATCAATGCTTTGGCAATTTTTGCTGCCTGATTAGATATCAATCTGTCTGCTGTTTCAAGATCTCTGCCCCCGTTTGCTAATACTGCGGCAAACACGGCCAGATCCCTAGCGGTGACACTGATGGCACAGGATCTGGTATAAAAGCGCAGGGATTCATCTAGGTCACCTCGCAGTAGTTTTAATCTTTTCAACTCCCAGGCTAGGGAATGATTGCGCTCACTATGGGCGTATTCCGAGGCATAGACAGATTCATTGACACAAATGGCCGGATTTTTACACAGTGTTTTCACTTTGTCCAGAAATTGATCAAAACTGATCAGGCTGGACAGCAGTGAGGAAATGACGATTGCTCCCGCATTGATCAGGGGGTTGCTCGGCTTTTCTGAAAATTCACCCAAAGTGGAAAGTTCACTGAAAGGAGCGCCCGAAGGCTCCATGCCGACTAAATTGAAAAGGTCAGCCTCGCCCACTAAATCCAGGGCATAGATTAAAGCAAAGATTTTTTCAATGCTCTGTAAAGTGAAATAACAGTCATAATCCCCTGCGTTATATTTAATTCCGCCCAGTTCAATGATTGAAATGCCCAGCAGATTGGGATCAATCTTGGATAATTCTGGGATATAGTCTGCCACCTTGCCTCTATTTAGCTTTGTCCTTGTTTCTGCGACAATCCCGTCGAGAATTTTTTGAAAGTCTTGCATTTTATCTCCCTCTCAAGCATATATTCTCTTGCTCACATAATAGCCCAAGCCAGACTGATATTTCTTCCTTCTAGTTTATCCTTCAATCAGTTAGAATAATAGCAAATTGCTAAGCGATGAATCTAGCTAAAGGGGGATATTATGGAAGAACTGATTATTCTGGATATCAAGGCCAGAGAGATTATTGATTCGCGTGGGAATCCTACAGTTGAGGCTGAAGTATATGCAGATGACGGTTCCATGGGCAGAGCAGCCGTGCCATCTGGTGCTTCCACAGGTGCCTTTGAGGCTGTTGAGCTTCGGGACGAGGATGAATCTCGCTTTTTGGGCAAAGGGGTAATAAAAGCTGTTAAAAATATTGATGAGATTATTACCCCCAAACTGCTGGGACGTAATATCTATGCTCAAAATGAGATCGATGCTCTGCTCAGAGAGCTGGATGGCACGGAGAACAAAAGGAGATTGGGCGCCAATGCTGTCCTGGCCGTTTCTTTAGCTACTGCACAATGTGCAGCCGCCTCACTCGATATGCCTTTGTGGAGATATCTGGGTGGAGTCAGAGCCCATATTCTGCCCGTACCGATGATGAATGTCATCAATGGCGGCCAACATGCCGACAACAGCATTAATTTGCAGGAGTTCATGATTATGCCTGTCGGTGCTTCGTCTTTCAGTGAAGCTTTCCGCTGGTGCACAGAAGTGTTTCATAGCCTCAAAAAAGCTCTGATCAGCGACGGCTACAGCACAGCCGTTGGTGATGAGGGTGGCTTTGCCCCTGATCTAAAAAATGATGAAGAAGCATTAAAATATCTGGTGAAAGCCATCGAAATAGCCGGCTATGAGCCGGGGGCAGATTTCTTTATTGCCATGGACCCTGCCGCCACTGAGCTCTACGAGGAGGCAAAGGCGATTGGTAAGGATGGCTATCTCTTCTGGAAGACCGGTGAATTCAAAAGCAGTGCTGAAATGGTCGATTACTGGACCTATCTGGCAGAGGAATATCCTATCATCTCTCTGGAGGATGGCCTGGCTGAAGAAGACTGGAAGGGCTGGCAGCTTCTCAATGAAAGGCTAGGTCATAAATTGCAATTGGTGGGCGATGATCTTTTTGTCACCAACACTGAGCGCTTGCAGCGGGGAATTGCTCTTGATGCAGCCAATTCAATTTTAATCAAGTTAAATCAAATCGGCAGCCTGACCGAAACAATGGAGGCAATTGAACTGGCGCAAAAAAATCACTGGACTGCTGTCATATCTCATCGCTCCGGGGAGACGGAGGATGTCTCGATTGCAGATATCGCCGTGGCTACAAATGCCGGCCAGATCAAAGCAGGTGCCCCTTCGCGCACAGATCGGGTGGCCAAGTACAATCAATTGCTGCGCATTGAAGAAGAGCTCGGCTCCAGTGCAGTATATGCCGGCAGCGATGCTTTTACTTTCTAGCCTGTAAGACTTACCAGCAAAACTTAAAAAAAGGGAGTCGCCCGGGGGCAGCTCCCTTTTTTGTCTTTTACAAGATCAATCTTAGGCCTTGCTGTATTCCTCAACGGCAAGCTTGATTTTCTCAAGTGCATCCATCAGCTCTTCGTCAGTGATGACGAGCGGAGGAGCAAAGCGGATAATATCACCATGGGTTGGTTTAGCGAGAACGCCATGCTTGGCCATCATCAGGCAGAGATCCCAGGCTTCAAGCCCGTTTCTCTCTTTGATGACTGCAGCATTGAGCAGGCCTTTGCCGCGTACCAGTGTGATATTTTCATTGTTCAGGTCTCTGAGATATTTACGGAAGATCTCACCTTTTCTAACAGCCTCTTCAATCAGATTTTCTTCTTTGATGACTTCAAGGGCTGCGATTGCAACATTACAGGCAACCGGGTTGCCGCCAAAGGTAGAACCGTGCTGTCCTGGTTTAATTGTCAGCATAATCTCATCGTCAGCAAGTACTGCTGAAACAGGCATTGTTCCGCCAGACAGTGCTTTACCAAGGATCAGAATATCTGGGCGCACATCTTCATACTCACAGGCGAGCAGTTTACCAGTTCTGCCGATACCGGTCTGGACTTCGTCAGCGATAAACAGAACGTTGTGCTTTTTACACAGCTCATAGCATTTCTTCAGATAACCCTCGTCGGGTACAAAGACACCAGCTTCACCCTGGATCGGCTCCAGAATGAATCCACAGGTTTCCTCACCAACCTCTTCCAGTTTCTTCTCAAGAGCATCAACATCATTGTAGGGAATTTTTTCGATGCCGGGCAGATAAGGTCCGTAATTGGTATAGGCTTCCGGATCGGTGGACATGGAGATGATAGCAAGTGTACGGCCATGGAAGTTGTCTTCGCAGCAGATGATCTTAGCCTGGTTGGGCGCAATACCCTTAACTTCATATCCCCATTTACGTGCCAGTTTCAGGGCGGTCTCGTCAGCTTCTGCGCCGGAGTTCATCGGCAGCACTCTGTCATAGCCGAAATAATCTGTCATAAACTCGCAGAAAGGTGCAAGTTGATCATTGTAGAAAGCTCTGGATGTAAGTGCCAGCTTATCTAGCTGCTTCTTCATCACGTCAACGATCTTCGGATGGCAGTGTCCCTGATTAACGGCAGAATAGGCAGACAGGAAGTCATAATACTCTTTTCCTTCTACGTCCCATACTTTTGCCCCTTTACCTTCTGACAGTACTACAGGAAGCGGTGCATAGTTGGTAGCACCATATTTGGCCTCCAGATCAATATAATACTGTGAGTTCTTTTTGTTGGTCATTAGTGATTCCTCCTTATTTTTGGTCGACCGCAAATACGGCCGGCTTAATTCCAATCGTTATTTCTTGCTAGCTGTCATTAATTCTGAACATCAAATACATGCGCCTATAGGATAACCCTTAATGTATTGGGCGTCAATCTTTCCAGCGGAGAAAAAGAACCGTCAAAAGTACTGATTTCAGGCACAAAATATCCACATAAGCTAGGGATTATTATCAGTTGTTGGCTTGTAGCTCAGTTTGCCGCCTCAATTGATTAGGCTTGTTACCACTACAGTCTCTCTAATAGTTCATACTTGCACTCAAGTATAGTAAAATATGGACAAAATACAAGCATAAGCTAGGAATTAGCGGAGGAAAACATGAAGACAGACGATAAATTAAAGCAGCTGCGCGAACTGATGAAGGAGAACAAGATTGATGCCTATTATGTCAATACCGCTGACGCGCATCAGTCTGAATATATTTCGGACCATTTCAAGACCAGGGCCTGGCTTACGGGCTTTGATGGCTCTGCCGGCTATGCTCTTGTTACAGAGGAAAAAGCTCTCTTATGGGCTGATGGCCGTTACTTCATTCAGGCAGAAAAACAAATCAAGGATTCAGAATTTGAGTTGATGAAGATCAGTATTGACGGCTACCCCAGCCTAGAGGAATACCTTCAGGATAATCTGCCCGAAAATGGGCGTCTGGGCATGGACGGCCGCATCGCTTCTCAGGGATTTATCGATACTGTGAAACCTCTTTTGCAAAAAAAGAAGATTGAATTTGTCACTGATCTTGACCTGGTTGGAGATATCTGGGAGGACCGTCCCAGCATGCCGGCTGCTAAAGTTTGGCTGCATGAGCTTAAATACACCGGTAAAACAGCCAAAGAAAAGCTAGATGAAGTTCGGGCAAGAATGAAAGAGAACTCCTATGATTTTGCCTTTTATGCCAGACTTGACGATATTTGCTGGCTGTTAAACTTTAGAGGTGGAGATGTAACAATAAATCCCGTCTCGCTCTCTTTCTTGCTGCTCACTAAAGAGGAGACAAGCTTATTTATTGATCTGGACAAAGTAGACGCTGCTTTCTATGCCTCGATGGCAGAAAACAATGTCAAGGTGGCCGCCTACAGTGATATTATCTCGCATTTAGAGGCCCTGCCTGCTGGCAATATGGTTTTAGACCGGGAAAAGATCGGCACCACTTTCTATAGTGCCATCCCGGATCATGTTGAAATAAGTTCAGAAACGGATTATCCCTTCCAGATCAAAGCTCAGTTAAATGAGGTTGAGCTTGAGAATATGAGAAATTCAAATCTGAGAGACAGTCTCGCTTTGACCCGCTTTATTGGCTGGCTTAAAAAGGAAGTGGCCCGGGGAGCTGATCTTGATGAGCTGAATGTGACAGAGAAACTTTATTCTTTGCGCAAAGAGGGGGAAAATTTTGTTGATATCAGCTTTGTGCCCATCTCCGCTTCTGGTGCCAATGCAGCTATGATGCACTATGCTCCCACGCCTGAAGATCATGCCAAAATTAAGTCCGGCGATCTTTATCTGATAGATTCAGGCGGGCATTATCTGGACGGAACCACAGACATCACCAGGACGATTTCTTTTGGCCAGATTAATGAGCAGCAAAAATTCGATTATACCATCACGCTTAAATCTTTTATCAACCTGGCCTCTCAGCCTTTCTTGACCGGTACCACCGGACATTATCTAGAAGTTTTGTCCAGGGGAACCATGTGGCGTGAGGGACTTGATTACAAATGCGGCACTGGCCATGCAGTTGGCTATCTGCTGGGAGTTCACGAAGGACCCGGACGCTTTGCCCGTGTTGTCAATGAAGTTGAATTAAAGCCGGGTATGATTATGACCATCGAGCCCGGTGTTTACCGTGAAGGTGTTTCGGGCGTTAGAATTGAAAACGATTTTGTCGTTCAAGAGGGCGAGAAAATCGACATTGATCAGTACCTCTATTTTGACAATCTTACCTATGTACCCTTAGACCGCGAGCTGATTGAACCAGCTTTGCTCAATGAAAGAGAGCTTAAATGGGTTAACGATTTCCATGCCGAGGTCCTAGACAAAATTGAGCCATTGCTGAGCGACAAAGATGAAAGAGAATGGCTTAAAAAAGCCTGTGCCGCCATCGGCTGACAGCTAGCTTAATTTTTGGACAAGGGTACTCAGATAAATTTTGAGTATCCTTGTTTTTTGCCTCAGAAAAAAGGAGGGCCTTATGCCTGAACTGCCTGAAGTTGAAACTATACGTCAAAGCCTGGAAGGGAAGCTTCGTAACCTCTCAATTACAAAAATTGATCTTTACCAGCCTGCTGTTTTCCTTAATGAGGGACAGCTAGCCCTTTCTGGCTGGGAAATTACTGGGCTGCGCAGGCGGGGCAAATATCTTTTCCTAGATTTAACTGACAAGGCCAATCCGGCTGCAGGTGCTATGCTGATGGTGCATTTGCGCATGACGGGAAAATTATTATTGAGAAGCACTGGCATCTTGCCCAGCAAACACACGCATGTGAGATTTTATTTATCCGGGCCAGAGAAGCTATGCTTAGATTTTGAAGATGTCAGGCGCTTTGGCAGAATCTGGCTGCTGCCGGCCTTCGCGGACAGGGATCATCCTGCCATCACCAAGCTTGGACCCGAGCCTTTAGATGGTTCCTGGAAGCTGGCAGATTTCAGCCGTTTAGTCAAAAAATCTAAAGCTCCAATCAAAGCAGTACTGCTAAACCAGACAGTGGTGGCAGGGATTGGAAATATCTACTGCGATGAGGCATTGTTTAGGGCAAAAATTGCCCCGGATCGCATGGCCAGCAGCCTGTCCGAGACTGAAATTGAAAAACTGCAAGCAGCAGTGCGCTTCGTTCTTAAAGAAGGAATCGGGCATGGGGGCACGTCTTTTAGCGATTATGTGGACGGTCTGGGCAAAAAAGGCAGCTTTCAGCAGCAGCTTGAGGTCTACCAGCGGGCGGGGAAGAAATGCAAAATTTGCGGCAGCCTTATCAGCAAGCAAAAAATAGCTGGCAGGGGCACTCATTTTTGCCCCAAATGCCAATTATAAATATTTGCTAAAAGCCATTATTCATTGCTATTTTTAGCTGTCAATGCTATGGTAAGGCCTAGTAGACCTGACTTTACAAGATTTCGGAGAGATTATGAAACTGAAAGAATCCGGAGAGAATTATTTGGAAAATATCTTGATACTGGGCCAAAAACAGGATCTGGTCCTCTCCGTTGATCTGGCCAAAAATATGGGCTATTCAAAGCCCAGTGTCAGCCGAGCTGTGCACAAGCTGGAAGATCTGGGCTATCTCAAGATCCACAAGAACGGTCATTTAGAGTTAACTAAAAAGGGCAGGACGCGGGCACAGGCTGTCTATGAGCGCCATCTTTTCCTGACCCAATATTTCATGTCTTTGGGTGTTGATGAAACAACTGCCGTCAATGATGCCTGCAGAATGGAGCATGGCCTTTCCGCTCAGACCTTTGAACTGATGAAAAAACATATTTCCTACTGCGCCAAGGACTGTTCTGTCGCCATGGAGGAGCGTAAATTTGATTTCTCCAATATGGATCTGGATAATGACGATTAATTTAGCCAAACTTTACTGCAGGCTTTAATCTTTCCCCCTCACTTCTTATAATTTGATTTTTTGTTATTATTGGTGGTATGAAAAATATTGTCTATTTTGATATTGACGGCACTTTAATTGATCTCAGCAGAGATTTCAGTCTTTCCAGCCGCAGCCGGGCTGCTATTTTAAGGCTCAGGGAAAAGGGAAATCTGGCTGTGATCAATACGGGGCGTTCTCTCGCCTGCATCCCCCAGGAAATTCTTGATCTAGGCTTCGATGGCATCATCGCAGGCTGCGGCAGTTATGTCGAGGTTTTTGATAATATTGTGCACAACAATCTGCTTGAGCAAGATCTAATCGATTTGATTGTCGATACATTCTCACGCGCAGAAACCGATCTGCTTTTAGAGGGCCCGGAATATGTCTATACGCTAGACACTGTCTTTGACCCGGTTGTATCGAGAAATACACTGGATTTATTTGATGTCTTCGGGCGCAAGAGAGATTTGACTGAAAGACCACTTCGTGTCAACAAGATCAGCTATCTTTCTAAAAATGAGCAGGCTGACAAGGCAATTATTGCCTCTTTGCAGCATCAGCTGGATTTTATTGTTTACCCTTCGGAGATCAGGGAGGGGCTGCCCAAAGGCAGCAGCAAGAAAACAGGGATGGTTTTGCTGGAAGGCTGGTTGAAAGAGCAGCATAATTTTTTGATTAACTCTACCTTTGCTTTCGGTGATAGCCTAAATGATGCCGATATGCTCTCTTATGCGACTTTTGGCATCGCGATGGGAAACTCTGATCCCGAGATAGTTCATCTCACTGATTTTTCAACTCTGGATGTGACTGAAGAGGGAATTGAATTCGCTCTCAGCCATTATGATCTGATCTGATTCTTTACTGCTTTTGCTCATCATTTTAGTTTTTAAGATTTACCCACAATAATAAATGGCTTTGTGGATAAGATTTGCTCTTTTAGCTTGATTTGAGAAAGTTATTAACATAATTCAAATAATTATCTGGAAGTTATTAACATTATTCACTGGCAAAAATGTTAACAAAAACCCAAAAGACACTGTTGTCAACTATTTTAGGACTTTAAAATTTTGCCTGCATCTGTTAGGATAATGTGACTAGATTGGAAAGAGATGGTGTTCATATGCATGTTTCTGACGCAAGGAAGATCTGGAATTGTGCTTGCGACAAGTATTTGGTTAATGAAGTATCCCCTTTAACTTATAATACATGGTTCAGAAAAGTAGAACCCTATTCTCCCGATGACAAAACATTTGTTCTGGCAGTGCCCAATGATGTGACTCGCGAATACATGGATAAGTACACGGACTTGATTGCCAATGTCCTGGTCATGCTGACAAAAAAGATTTATGAGGTTGAAGTCAAGGTTTTTGAAAACGGCATTGCCCAACTGGAAAGCAGTCTCAGCAGCTCCGCCAGCAAGAAAACTTTGACGAAGCCAATTGGACGCCACCGGGGCAGCTCTCTTAATCCGCAGTACAGCTTTGACAATTTTATCGTCGGCAGCAGCAACGGCTTTGCTCATGCCGCCTGTATTGCTGTAGCTTCAATGCAGGGATCACAAAACTATAATCCCCTGTTTCTTTATGGCGGTTCAGGGCTGGGTAAGACTCATTTGATGCATGCAATCGGCAATCAGGTACTCAATGATTTTCCAGAAAAGAACGTCGTTTATATCCAGACAGAGCAGTTTGTCAATGAATTTATCTCCTGCATTCAAAGAAATGACTATGATGATTTTCGCAAATCCTACCGCATGGTGGATATGCTCTTAATTGACGATATTCAGTTCATTGAGGGCAAAGAGCAGATGCAAGTTGAGTTCTTCCATACTTTTAACTGGCTTTTTGAGTCGGGGAAAAATATTGTCCTCTCCTGCGACAAACCCCCTCAGAGTCTGGCCGCCCTTGAAGAACGGCTTAAAACAAGATTCATCAGTGGCCTGACAATCGATATTACCCCTCCGGATTATGAGACCAGGGTGGCCATCTTAAACAATCTGGCTGAAATTTCAAATATCGATTTGCCCATCGAAGTTATCCATTATATTGCCAATTCCTTTACCACTAATATTCGTGAGCTCGAAGGAGCTTTCAAAACCATTAAGGCCTCTGCAGACATTGGTTTTACCATTAACCTTGAAGCGACCAAAAATCTCCTCAAGAACATGATTCATCCCGGTACAATGAGACCTTTGGATCCCTTGCTGATCATGGAGGTTGTTGCTAATTACTACTCTGTTTCCGTGGGGGATTTAAAATCCAGGCAAAGAAGCCAGGATGTGATAATTCCCAGGCATATGGCTATGTATCTTTGCCGGACAAAACTGGGTTTGACCAATACTGACATCGGCCTGCTTTTTGGCGGCAAGAATCATGCTACTGTAATTAACGCTTGTGCTAATATAAAGGGTAAACTAGAAGCTGATACCAGGATTCAAGAGCAGCTCTCCAATATTGAAGAGCGCTTGGCCTAAAATTGAAATTAACAATTTGTGAATAAGGATGTGGAGTTAACATCAATAGAATGTGAGCAAAATATAATTGTTGATAAAAGAGAATTACACACATATTATCAACCGTTAACAAACAATCTATTGACTGGCTCAAATCCCGTAGACAAGGTGGTTTTAAGCCTTATTAACACAAATTACAGACCATAATAAGAGGATGATTATATCCCTTGATAGATATAGTTGGGGGTTAGACAAAAAACGATAAAAAATTTGCTTCCCTTCACAGGCAAAAGGAAGACAAGGAGAATAATATGAGGTTCGAGTGTTCAAGAACAAATCTGGTTGAGGCAATTAATACCGTACAAAAAGCAGTATCTTTAAGGTCAACAATGCCTATCCTTGACGGTATTTTGTTGGAGGTAACTGATAATATCAAGCTCACTGGTTATGATATGGAGACGGGAATTGAATATAATCTGCCGGCAGAAATATATAAAACAGGCAATGTTGTTATAAATTCACGCCTGTTTGGCAATATTGTCCGCCGACTGCCGGAAGAGGCAATTTCCTTTGAGCTGAAAGAGGGCAATATTATCAATATAGAAAGCGGTTCTTCATCATTCCAGCTCAGAGCTCTGCCTGCCGAAGACTATCCGAAGATTCCCATTGTTGAAGAGGCAAAGAAGATGACTTTGCCGCAGGGAATCTTAAAGGAAATGATCCTCCAGTCTAGCTTTGCAGCTTCAATTGACGAAAGCAGGCCAATCTTGAACGGAATCAATGTCATAGCTGAAAAAAAGAGCCTATCTATGGTTGCTATCGATGGTTTCAGGCTGGCGCTGCGCAAAGAAGAGATTGAGGGAGAACTGACCGATACTCAATTTATCGTTCCTGCCAGAACCTTGAACGAAGTTGCCCGGGTACTGGATGATGGCCTTGTCGAACTCTCAATATCGCATAATCATATTCTCTTTGACATGGGTAGCGTTTTAGTTGTCTCTCGTCTGATTCAAGGTGAGTTTATGGATTACAACAGCATACTGCCCAGAAACCAAGAAAGCAGTATGACCATCACCACCAAAAGTCTGCTCGATGCTTTTGAACGGGCTTCTTTGGTGATCAGAACTGAAGATAGAAGATTTTCAGTCACTCTGCAGACAAATAATGATGAGGTGCTAAGCATTAGCGCCAAGACGGATATTGGTTCTTCCCATGAAGAGCTGAACATCGCTATGTCCGGAAAACTCTTCGATATAGATTTTAATCCCAAGTATTTTGTCGAGGCCTTAAAAGTGATCACGGATGAAGAAATCCTGATTACCTTTAACGGCAGCCTTGGTCCCTGTGTTATAAATCCGGTCGAGGGAGACTCCTTTAGCTATTTAGTCCTGCCTCTTAGACGCTAGATGCGCGTAACTAGCATTAAATTAAAAAATTTTAGAAATTACACTCAGCTCGAGCAGGAATTTTACCCTGGAGCACAGATTATTTATGGCAAAAACGCTCAGGGCAAGACAAATATCCTTGAAGCTATCTTCCTTTGCACCTGCGCCCGCTCACACCGCACAGGCAAGGATTTGGAACTTGTCCGCCAGGGATCTGACGATTATGATGTTGAGGTTAAATTTACCACTGACAAGGGCAGAGAAGAAGAGATCCGCATCCACTATCTAGCTGCGATTGACGGTGATCCCCTGAGAGCAAAACCGCTGCGTCACATTTACCATAACGGTGTTCGCCTTGAGCGGCTGAGCGATATGATGGGTCTTTTTAATGCCGTCATCTTTGCACCCGAGGATTTACAGATTATTAAAGATGGCCCTTCAGCCAGAAGGCGCTTCCTTGATCTCTTGCTTACTCAGCTGTATCCTGCCTATTTTCGTGATCTTATGCAGTACCAGCATTTGCTCGGCCAGCGCAATAATTTGCTGAAAAAGATCAGGGATAAAAACAAAGAAATCTATGAATATGATCTCTCGCTTGAGGTCTGGGATGAGCAGATATCCAGCTGTGCAAGCAGGATAATAAACCGTCGACAAAAGACGGTTGATCAGATTGATAGTTTGGCAAAGGATGCTATTGCTCAGATAACCGGCCTGAAGGAAAAACTGGATATCCGTTATCGCTCGGTGACATCTGCGGCCAAGCTAACGGATACTGGAGAAATAGAAAAATTTCTGAAAAGACGCCTGCGTGAGCAGGCCATAGAAGACATCAGGCGGGGCAATACCAGTATCGGCCCTCATCGGGATGATCTTATCCTCAGCTTAAATGAAACTGAAGTCCGTCCCTACGCCTCACAGGGCCAGCAAAGATCGGTGGTTTTGGCCCTAAAGCTGGCAGAGCTTTTGCTCATGCGCAAGAAAACAGGTGAAAGCCCGGTATTACTGCTAGATGATGTTATGTCGGAGTTAGACAGCAGCCGGCGTCACAGCCTCTTAAAAACAATTGAGGGCCAGCAGTCCTTTATAACCTGCACAGATCTAGCTCAAGTTTTAAATATCTGTGGCCCGGACTCAGAAGATTTGACGGCAGCCTTTGGCGAATATGCAATTTTTGAAGTTGAACAGGCTACTGTTAGCAAGAAATCTTTTCCTGCCGGCACTGACTGAAAGCGAGATATTCTCATTGCTCTTATATACGCGCGCGCGAGTTTCTTTATGTTATAATAGATAGGTTAAGTGGATTAGTATAAAGCAAGAAGGATTCTGATGTACATTCATATCGGTGCAGACGTCTCAATACCTGCTGAATGGATAATTGGCATATTTGATCTCGATAGTGCTACCGGGGCTGCTCCAGATACGGTAAGGTTTCTTGCCCGGGCAGAACAGTCCAACTGTGTGGATATGCTGACCTCAGACATACCGCGTAGTTTTATTGTGACTATGGACAGGGTTTTTTTATCCGCTGTTTCAGCCTCTACTCTGCGTCTGCGCTGGCAAAGAGGCAATGAGATCAAATTGGCAAAGGACTTAATAAGGGATTAGATGAAATGAAGGAAGAAAATAATTTGCATAATCAAGATGATTTAGCATTAAATAATTTATTGGAGCGCGCTGAAGAAGATGCAACTGCGAGACTTGAAGCAGAAGCCAACGGTTTGCTGAATCTGGCGGATGATCCCAGAGCACTGGTTGAGGATTTTGAGGAAAATCCTGAAGATATTATCCTGGACACATCAGGCTTTAATACCAGAAGCGATTCTGAATATTCAGATGAAGATATTCAGGTGCTGGAGGGATTGGAAGCTGTCAGGAAACGTCCGGGCATGTATATCGGCGATACTACTCCTCGAGGGCTGCACCATCTGGCCTATGAAATTGTGGCAAATTCAGTCGATGAAGCTCTGGCCGGGCGCTGCGATGAGATTATTGTCTCTGTCCATCCCGATCAATCAATTACCGTTGAGGACAATGGCATCGGCATCCCTGTGGGCATCCACCCGCAGACGGGGATTCCAACAGTTGAAGTTGTTCACACCATGCTTCATGCAGGTGGAAAATTTGGTGGTGGAGCCTATTCGGTTTCAGGCGGCTTGCACGGTGTCGGCGCCGCTGTGGTCAATGCCCTTTCCTCCTGGATGGAGGTTACCGTCAATCGAGATGGTAAAGAGCACAGGATTCGCTTTGAAAGAGGCGTAACCACAGAGCCTTTGCATGTCGTTGCCAGCACTAAAAAAACAGGTACGATCACCAGATTCAAACCTGACCCTCAGGTCTTTCCCGATGATGTTATGGATTTTGATCTGATGATCACGCGCTACCGGGAAATGGCCTTTTTGAACCGAGGGGTCAATATTGAACTGCGAGATCTGCGGACAGAGCCCTACAATATTAAAGAGCTTTATTATGAAGGTGGAATTGTGTCCTTTGTTGAATATTTGAACAAGCACAAAAGAGCCCTGCACAGCCCGCCGATTTATTTTTCCAATCAGGAAAAGAATACTTTCGTCGAGGTTGCCATCCAGTATAACGACTCCTATTCAGAAAACGTCTATTCCTATGCCAATAATATCGCCACCATTGAGGGAGGAACGCATCTCACTGGTTTTCGCTCTGCTATCACGAAAACAATCAATGACTATGCCAGAAAATACAATTATCTCAAAGAAAATGATAGAAATCTTTCCGGAGATGATATCCGGGAAGGTATGGCGGCCATTATTAGTGTTAAACTGCCGGAGCCTCAATTTGAAGGACAGACAAAATCCAAGCTGGGCAATGCTGAGATCAGAACAATTGTTGAATCGGTGACCAATGATAAGCTGGCTGCTTACTTGGAGGAAAACCCTTCCGTGGCCCGCATAGTGATGGATAAATCCCTTGCTGCCGCCAGGGCCAGCGAGGCTGCGCGCAAGGCCAGAAACCTGACCAGAAGGGTCAGTGTGCTGGAATCCAATGTTTTACCGGGGAAACTGGCGGACTGCTCAGAGAAAGATCCTACTTTTTGTGAACTCTTCATAGTCGAGGGAGATTCCGCCGGCGGGACCGCCAAAAACGGGCGGGAGAGAAAATACCAGGCCATCTTGCCACTATGGGGCAAAATGCTCAATGTTGAAAAAGCGAGGGTTGACCGGGTGCTGGACAACGAAAAGCTGGTGCCTGTGGTTATGTCTCTGGGCTCTGGGATCGGCAGTGATTTTGATTTGTCCAAACTTAGATACCACAAAATCGTATTGATGGCAGACGCAGATGTTGACGGTGCCCATATTCGCACTTTGCTGCTGACCTTCTTTTTTCGCTATATGAAGCCTTTAGTCGAGGCAGGTCATGTTTATATTGCAGTTCCCCCCCTCTACAGAGTTTATAATGGCAATGAAAGCCATTATGCCTATGAAGAGGGAGATATTGAAAAGATTCTAGCCGAGACAGGTTGGGCCAATTATAAAATTCAGCGCTTTAAGGGTCTTGGTGAAATGAATCCTGACCAGTTGTGGGAAACAACGATGAATCCTGAAACTCGCTATCTCAAACAAGTCAATGTCAGTGACGCTCAGGCAGCTGATGAAATATTCACTCTTTTGATGGGGGATAAAGTTGAACCGCGTCGTGACTTTATCCGCGCCAATGCTATCTATGCCAATACAGATGTTTAAAATGAAATAGGCTTAGAGAAATAGTTCTAGCAAAACCTTTTAATTGAATTAATTTTACATGTTTCACGTGAAACATCGTTGCTGATATTATAATTTTTAATAAAAGCGGCAATGTTCCACGTGAAACATATAGTGATAGATTTAAAATCAGAATATATTTGATTGACTTTAGCGGGAATTAGATATTATTGTGATAGTATATGAGCGGCAAATTGGAGGTTGAAATGGGCTATGTCGTTTCAGTTGTAAACCAAAAGGGCGGTGTAGGCAAGACCACCACAGCTGTTAATCTGGCAGCATATCTGGGTAAAAGTTCCGAAAAAACATTGTTAATTGATGCCGACCCCCAGGGCAATGCCACTTCCGGTCTCGGTTTTGCCAAAAAAGAACAAGATAAGACCATTTATAATGTTCTAGTCGATGATCTCCCTATCAAGGACGCCATTCAAAAAACAAAATACAAGAATTTATCTCTTTGCCCTTCAAATATTGATTTGACCGGCGCCGAGATAGAGCTTATTACTTTTGACAAAAGAGAGAGAGTGCTGGCAAATGCCATCAAGGAAATACGCAAGGATTACGATTTTATCCTGATAGACTGCCCTCCCTCCCTAGGGCTGATAACCCTCAATGCTCTGACTGCCTCCGATTTCATCTTGATTCCCATTCAAGCGGAGTACTATGCCCTGGAAGGACTTGAACAGTTATTGGATACCTATTCCAGAGTTAAGGCAAGCAGTAATCCTTCCCTGGAAATAATGGGTATAGTAGTGACAATGTTTGATACCAGGACTCAATTGTCTCATCAAGTGGAAGATGAGGTGAGAACTCATTTCCCCAATCAGGTATTTAATACGATTATTCCCCGCAATATACGGTTAAGTGAAGCTCCCAGCCATGGTAAACCAATTCTCGATTACGATAAATGGTCACGAGGCGGTAGAGCATACGCGGCCTTGTCAAAAGAGGTCATCCGCAAGAAGAAGATTAAGGAGTTTTTAGATGGCTCAAGAAGGTAAAGGAAATAAGACAGGATCCGCTAAAGACAGCCGAAGTGGTAAACGCGGTTTAGGCAAAGGATTAAATGCCTTAATAACTGCCGATGTTTTAACTACCACTAACGATCCTTCCCAGGAGCAGGTCAGGAACATCAATATAAATGAGATAAGTCCCAATCAGGACCAGCCAAGAAAAGATTTCGACCCCGCCAGCCTGGAAGAACTAGCTCAGTCCATTGAAAGTAATGGCATTGTTCAACCGCTGCTGGTGGTGGCCAATCAAGATAACAACGACTATATGATTGTAGCCGGTGAAAGGCGCTGGCGCGCTGCCCGGATGGTGGGCTTGAAAGAGGTTCCGGCAATAGTGCGCAAATTAGACGATCAAGAGGTTCAGCGAATTTCTCTGATTGAAAATATAAATAGAGAAGATTTAAATCAGATTGAAGAGGCACTGGCCTTTCATAAACTGCTTGAGGATTTCAAGATGACCCAGGAGCAGTTGGCCAAGGATATTGGTCGCAGCAGGCCGGCTATCACAAATAGTCTTAGACTTCTTAAACTGCCTCAAGCCATCCAAGATCATGTCCGGGCTGGAGCACTCAGTGCAGGCCATGCCAGGACCCTGCTTGCACTTGAATCTAAAGAGAGTATGCTCCAGCTGGCAGAGACGATAATAGAAAAATCGCTGACAGTGCGAGAGACAGAAAGAGCTGTTCAGGCAAGAAGTAAGTCTGTCCAAGCAGCCGGCAAAGAAAAAAGCAATGATGCTCAGGACTTGAGCATCAAGGGCATGGCGGAACAGATATCCAAGGCATTAGGAACAAAAGTTCGCTTTTCTTTCAAACAAGGCAAGGGTTCTATCACCATCCCCTACAGAAATCTTGATGATCTTAACAGATTGCTCGATCGTTTAGGGATCAGAGAAGAAAAATAGTATCGCTTTATTATTTTGGAACATTTATTGTCTGACCTGCGTCTAAGAGGTAGCAGGTACTTATCTGTGAACTGCTAAAACAAAAATGACAACTAGCTAGGAGGTTATGATAATGAAAACAGCAGCAAATCGCCGCATTATGGCATTAATCTTAATCATATTTGTTTCTATCGGCTTATTGAGCGCCTGCTCAAGCTCTAACGATATGCCGGCTGAACGAGTTAGCAAAGGTGAGTATTATAATGGGATGGTAGAAGAACCGCAGGCCTCACCAGAGATGGGAAGTGACGGCTTTTATGATGAGAGCCCTGCCGACGCTGATTTTAATACGACGGACGACAGCAATGTAGACTCAGGGGCAGATCTTTTGGCCATGAGAAAGATCATTAAGACTTATTCGTACTCCATAGAAACAAAGAATTTTGATGAAACTCTGAATAATATCAGAACATCGATTGACGAAACCCAGGGATATATTCTTTTTTCCAATGTCTATGCCTCGGGTTACAGCGACAGCGGACCCAAGCGTGCCGATCTCCAAATACGTATCCCTGTGCAATATGTGCCACAGTTTAGAGAGCAGTTAAATGGTGCCGGCAAAATAATTAATCAGGGAGAAGAAAGCGAGGATGTCACCAATCGCTACTATGACACCGAGCAAAGAATACAGTCGCTTGAAGGCCAGCTGAACAGACTTAACAGCCTGTATGAGCGGGCAGAGATAATGGCAGATATCATTGAGGTGCAGACGAAAATTGAAGATGTGACCAGAGAGCTTGAGTATCTCAAAGGCCAAAAGAGCAGAATGGATCATTATGTTGATTTCTCCACGATTTCAATTCATTTAGCAGAAGTTAAAGATTATACGCATACAGAAGCAGTTTCAAAATCTCTGGGTGAGAGAATCAGTGATGCCTTCTCGCAAATGATCCTGGGCCTTAAGCGTGGTGGGGAGAACTTCATCGTAAATATCGTCTACTATATCCCCGGCCTTCTGATCTTTTCAATCATTATCCTTGTGCTTGTATTGCTTGTAAGGAAGAGAAGAAGACGCAAGAATCAGCTCAATCCGGAAGTAAAAAGCAAAAGAAAAGGTAAGCGATTCAAAGTTGAAGAGATAGCTGTCGAAGAGCATACTGATCTGGAAGATGGCAATTTGCCCGAATAAGGAACTTTTATAAATCAATATGATTAAAAGAGTCCTGCACAAGCAGGCTCTTTTTTTCTGCTTGATGGCTAAGCTTTAAGCACACGTTTAGGCCTTTTACTTGAAGAAACAAAGTATTCAAACAAAGCATTAGCTCAAAAAAATTTGAGCTGGCAGATATCTTGTGCTAATCTATAAAGTGGCAAATAAGAGAGTAGTGAAGAAAGGGGAGAGTTCTGATGGATGTTCATTTATGCTGTGAAATTGAATCAGATGAGTATCGATCGTGGAGTAGAAATCTTATAAAAGAACTCTGTCCTTGGAGTCTTCTATTCTAATTTCTACAGCTTTCATCGAATAATTCAAATTAAATATTAGATGCCTTCTGATGCTTAATATTCTTCGCATAAAAGATCATAATCAGATCATGCCTCTCCTTCAGGGGGTCGATAGATGATTGAAGAATCAATTTTTGAAGAATTATTGCAATTGCTGGAAAATCGCAGATTCCGTATGCTTAAAGAAAGATTGGCTGATTTGCATGAGGCTGATGTTGCTGAATTCATAGAGGAGCACAGCCCAGATAAAGCAGCGATTGTCTTTCGCTTGCTCTCTAAACTGCAGGCGGCGGAAGTATTCAGTCTTTTGGACAGCGATCAGCGCCGCACCTTAGTATCTGCTTTCAGTGACCAGGAAGTCTCTCAGATCATCGAAGATCTTTATACTGATGATGCTGTAGATTTTCTTGAAGAGCTGCCAGCCAATGCTGTCAACAGAGTATTGGGCCTCGCCACCCCTGAAACCAGAAGACTGCTCAATCATTATATGAAATACAGGGAAGATTCCGCCGGTAGCATCATGACCTCAGAGTATGTGATGCTGCACCCTTATATAACGGTGGCGGAAGCGATCGAGTATATCCGCAGGTATGGTGCGGATCGGGAAACAATCTACACTTGTTATATCTCTGATGCCACCCGCAAGCTAATCGGGGTTGTCTCGGTGCGGCAGCTGCTTTTGGCTCGTGATGACCAGCTGGTCAGCGAGATCATGGAGGAAAATGTCATTTCAGTTGAGGTAACGGCCGATCAGGAAGAAGTTGCCAATATTATCACTGATTATGATTTGATCGCTCTGCCGGTTGTAGATAAAGAGAACCGGCTGGTGGGCATAGTAACCTTTGACGATGTCTTTGATGTTGTTAAAAGAGAGACGACCGAGGATATGGAATTGATGGCCGGTCTGCGCCCCTCGGAAAGGCCCTATCTTAAATCCTCAACCTGGGCTCTGGCCAGCCACAGAATGGTCTGGCTCTTGGTTTTGATGATTTCAGGCATGATAAACGGTGTCGTGCTCGGCCATTATGAGCATGCTTTTGTTGCTTTGCCCATCTTGGTTACTTTTGTCCCCATGTTGACCGATACAGGCGGGAACGCTGGATCTCAAAGCAGTACAATAATTATCCGCAGCATGGTCTTGGGTGAAATTGAGTTTCGCGATCTGATGGTTGTCTTATGGAAAGAATTTAAGATCAGCCTGCTGGCGGGTCTTGCTCTGGCAGCTGTCAACTTTGTGCGTATTTATTTCACTTACGGCTATAATGTCGGTCTTTCCCTGACAGTCTCATTTTCTCTGGTGGCAATTGTTGTTGCTTCTAAAATCTGCGGCGCCGCTCTGCCTCTTTTAGCCAAAAAGCTAAAGCTTGACCCGGCCATAATGGCTGCCCCTCTGATTACAACTATTGTTGACGCCTTTGGACTTATTATCTATTTCACAATTGCGACTGCAGTCCTGCCCATATAATAATTAAATAATTATCAACTGAAAAAGGAAGAATAAGCTCTAATTTATGCATTTAAGCTAGTAGTATTTTGTCGTTAGATGCTCCTGCCTGTATGATCCTTTTCAATTAAATCTCCTGTCTAGGCTTGCAAAATAGAATCAGGCATCTGCTAGATTGCCCTATTTTACAAAGACAGGAGTAAATCATGGACAAAAAAAGAATTTATACAGCTTTATTAATTTTGATCTTCTCAATCTCGATCTTTGGCAGCTTCACAGCCGCTGTCGTTTGTCATAGAGAATATGATAATTCATACAAATATCTCTATCGGCTGCCGGAGGGCATGGCCGGTTCGGACAAGGATCGCTACAATGAACTGACAACCTTCAAAATGGGCACGAGAAGAGCCTTCTGCATTAATCCTTATGTTTTAAGTGAAGATGGTATTGATTATGGAGAGGGCAGTGCCAGTTTTTCTATCATCCCTTCTGATTACCACCGTCTGACCTTGGCAAAGCAAAAAAGAATCGAGCTGGCCTGGGTTTATGGCTGGGAATTATCCGCTCAGGCCAAAAGAGACGCACTCTATATGAAAATTCTCGTAGGGGAGCTGGCTACTGATCAAAAAACCAAAGAAGTGGTTGGTTCAGCAGTATCTTTAAGTGATTATGAAAAATGGAAAACAGAAATCAACCGGAGAATTGATTCCTATTTGAATGATGATCCAAGTTTTCATAAAAGCTCAGTAGATATCGTGCAGGGCAGCAAAATAGTGATTGAAGATGCAAAAGCAGTCTTGAATGAGTACAGCCTGACTTCCATTCCAGCAGGAATCACAGCCACTTTGACAGGAAATCTGCTAGAACTTAAAGCAGCTCCGGATTTTTCCGGCGGTCAGCTGAAGCTGCAAAGATTAAAACCCTATCAAGGTGAGAGCAGGTACTTTTATCTGGTTCTGCCCAACGGCAACAAAAGGCAGCCTCTGATTGCTCCAGGTATTCCAGCGCCCAAAGAAGCAGTTCTTGAGTTGAGGGGCCTGCAAACAAAGGGAAACTTTCGTCTCAAGAAAACTGATACTGCCGGCAAGGCGATAGAAGGCGTGGAATTCAAATTATTAAATGAGAATCAGGCGGAGGTCTTAAAATTTGTCACGACAAAAGACGGCTATCAATCTTCTGAGCTGGTCACAGGTAAATATTTCTTGGTCGAAAGCAAGGCAAAAACTAACTATATTTTAGATTCATCGGCAAAAGAGATAATAATTACAGCAAATGAAACGAATAGCAGTTACTTTGATCAACCATTGGTAAATGAAAAACAAAAAGTAAGAATCCAGATTGAAAAGAAAGGTGAAGGTAATGCTCTATTGTCCGGGGTCACTTTCGACATTAGTCAAGGAGGCAAACTGGTAGCCAGCATTATCACAGATAATAAGGGAATTGCAGTATCCGAGCCACTTGCACAAGGTGACTATACTATCTCAGAGAAAAAGCAGCCGCCTGGATATGTCAAGGCAAATAATATTGAACTCAAACTGCAAGGAGATGACAGTGGAAAACCGGTACTGACAAAAGAGATAGAAATTATAAATGAGAAGACAATCACAGAGATTGCCAAAAAAGATGCAGTCAATGGCAAAGAACTTCCCGGCGCATCATTGAAATTGATAGAAAAGGAGTCAAATAAGCTGATTGAAAGTTGGATCTCTACAGATAAACCGCATATTATCCGAGGCCTTGAGCAGGGTAAAAGCTATATCCTGACAGAAGATCTTGCTCCTTTAGGCTATGCGCTGGCTCAAAGTATAGAGTTCAAAATTGATGGCAGCGGCGTAAAAAATAAAGTTGAGATGGTAAATCATCTCACCACAACCGAGATCAGCAAAAAAGATGCAGTCAAAGGTGAAGAACTTCCCGGCGCATCATTGAAATTGATAGAAAAGGAGTCAAATAAGCTGATTGAAAGTTGGATCTCTACAGATAAACCGCATATTATCCGAGGCCTTGAGCAGGGTAAAAGCTATATCCTGACAGAAGATCTTGCTCCTTTAGGCTATGCGCTGGCTCAAAGTATAGAGTTCAAAATTGATGTCAGCGGCGTTAAAAACAAAGTTGAGATGGTAAATGATCTCACCACAACCGAGATCAGCAAAAAAGATGCGGTCAAAGGTGAAGAGCTTCCCGGTGCATCTTTGAAATTGATAGAAAAGGAGTCAAATAAGCTGATTGAAAGCTGGATCTCCACAGACAAACCACATATTATCCGAGGCCTAGAGCAGGGGAAAAGCTATATCCTGACAGAAGATCTTGCCCCCTTAGGCTATTCTTTAGCCCAAAGCATTGAGTTTACAGTGGATGGGGCACATAGTGTCATGAATAGGGTTGAGATGGTAAATGATCTTACCACAACCGTGATCAGCAAAAAAGATGCGGTCAAAGGTGAAGAGCTTCCTGGTGCAGTATTGACTATTACAGCAAAAGATACTGATGAACTGATCGATATCTGGACCTCTACAGCTGAGCCGCATATTATTAAAGGTCTTGAACAGGGGAAAAGCTATGTCTTAACAGAAGATCTTGCCCCTTTAGGCTATTCTTTAGCCCAAAGTATTGAATTTACAGTGGATGGCTCACATGGCGTTAAGAATAAGGTAGAAATGGTAAATGAGCTCACAAGAACAGAAATAATAAAAGTTGACGGGATAACCGGCAAAGCATTGTCCGGGGCCAAATTACAACTGAAAGAAAAGGATAGCGGCCAGATAATCGCTGATTGGACAAGCGGGCCCAAAGCACATGTCTTGACCGGGCTTAAAGCAGGAAGTACCTATATAATCTCTGAATTAACAGCTCCTGACGGTTATGAGAAAATGGTCGATCTGGAGATTCAAATCAAGGGAGATAATGGTTATATCAACGAGATTATTTTAATTAATGAGTTATTCCCTAAAACAGGAGAGGAGGGGGTCTCATCTCTTGGCTTTCTACTTTTGGCAATTAGTTCAGTCGCTTTTTTATCAAAGAGGCTGTTTTTGAAGATATAAAATAACAATATGAAAGGGACATTTTCTCTGAGCAAAGAAAATGTCCCTTAAAAATATTATCTAATTGCGCCTGCGGCCGGAACGGGTCAGAAGCAAAATCCTCAACAAAGACAAAATAGAAGTTGCCGCCGAGGCAACATATGTCATCGCAGCAGCACTTAGGACCTTTTTCGTCCCCTTCAGCTCTTCTTGGCTTAAAATCTTAGTTTCGCTCAAAGTATTCAGAGCTCTCCTGGAGGCATTAAACTCTACCGGCAGTGTGATTAAAGTAAAGACTGTGGTCAGTGCGAAGAGAATCACTCCGATATTGAGAATGGTTGAACTCCAGGATTCCTGGAATATGAGTCCCACCATAATAATCGGCCAGGAAAGGCGGCTGCCAATGTTGACAACCGGTACCAAGGCGGAACGCATGGTCAAGGGGCTATAGCCTTTGGCATGTTGCAGAGCGTGTCCAACTTCATGGGCAGCGACACCAACAGCAGCGATTGAATCTACATTCATCACAGGTTGTGACAGAGCCAGTCTTTTATTTGTCGGACTGTAGTGGTCGGTGAGACTTCCTGCCACAGGCTCAACAGTTACATCATTAATTCCATTGGCCTGAAGAATATGCTGGGCTGCTTGTCCTCCGGTCAGCCCATTATGTGAACGGACCTGAGAATAGCGGTTGAAAGTGCGCTGGACATTAAATGATGCCAGCAGACTTAAGAGTCCTCCGATTATTACGAGAATATATGTAGCGTCATAAAATAAGGGCATAATGGCCTCCCTGTTAAATACTGTAATAATTTTACCATGCCACAAAGGGCGGGCAACACCCTTTTCTACTGCGAAGGAATTATTAACTCAACTTTCCCACTTACGGGAAGCTAAATGAACCTTGAAAAATGAATATA
>CAZUWY010000019.1:0-28064 GCA_964624395.1 uncultured Mageeibacillus sp.
CGGGAATGCACCGATCAAGACTATTGCGATATCCCCAATGATCATTAAGCCATCTACCAAGGGCACTGAGCCTGTAACCGGATCCGGAATAACCATGATATTAAACAGAGGAAGATGAATTCCTGTCAGATACTGGAAGACAGCAATCGCTGTGCCAGCAGTAATCAGAATAGTTAAGCCGTTTCCAAAGTGACTGAAGCCGTTCATCATCTTGGTAGGCTTAAACCAAAGTCCAATAGCAATTAGGGCTGCAATGATTATAACTGGAATCAAATTTTGGACAATTTTTAAGACATCCATTTTATAGGGGGTTATATTCATAAGCAGACCACCGACCAGACAGCCAATGGGAATTGTAATTATACCGACCAATACACCACCCGAAAGATAGGGTCGATCCTTCTTAGCAATAATGCTGAGAGCAACCGGGATGGTAAAGACTATTGTAGGTCCCATCATCGAACCGAGAATAAGGCCCGCGAAGTTGCCTACCGATGCATCACTGCCAGCCAATTGCACTGCAAGAGGATAACCGCCCATATCATTAGCGAGCAATGTTGTGGCAAACATTGCTGGCGATGCTCCCAGTAATTCATAGACCGGAGCTATAATCGGCTGGAGGATGATTCTCAGGACCGGAGCCATAGCAACAACACCGACCATTGCTTTCGCTAAATCACCCATGGCATCGAAGCCTTCATCAAAAGCTGCTCCGTAGCCTTTCTTATTCCCCCGCATTTTATCAATAGCACCTACAATCATGAAGATCATCATAATCGTCATGATCACTGAGTTAATTGATAAATTTGAAACATAATCTTTAACACTGTCCGTAAGGATATCAATGTTAGTCACATTATCAATTAGTTCCTGAAACATAGTACTCCTCCTAGATTTATAAATATTGAAGGAGTTGGCAATCAGGCTTAGGAATAAATCTCAAGCTAATTAGATTAGGCATGTCCTGGCAAGCCGTTACTGCAGCCCGGACACTGCCTACTGATCCATTGACAAGAAAGAAACCCTTTCCGCCTATGCCAAATCCCGTTCTTAGATTAATGAGCTCAACTTGTGCAGACTTTAATGCGATATCACAAGCACGAATACTTGTTACTACTCGGCTGTATTCAAACATGGCAACCGCACCCGTTAGCTCCTCTTTCTTTTGTGGTCGTTTCCGCAAAACACCCAGAATATCCGGATGGCAGTTGGGCAGGCAATACTCATCTATGAGATGACGTTCGCCAGATTGCTTTGCAGATTCGATTGCTTGTCGTACATCACCCGTTTCACCACAGAGCAAGACAAGATATTTGCCCGGACAGGTAGTACCAGCTCGAATCAGTTCTGTGCTTGCTGCTTTTAAAACAGCATCACATATATCTATGCCACAGCTTATGCTGGTAAATTCCAACATGCCCAACGCTTGTGCCATCATGTATCTCCTATTCTGGCATCGAGTGCAGATAAATCGATTTCTAAATCATCAATTATTCCGACTACAGTAGCATCAACTGGGACCATATTATTTTTTACTGCGCTTCGAGCTGAGCTCCCTCCTACAAACAGCACGTGTTCACCGACACCAGCACCTATCCTGTCTGCCGCTACAATTGGAACTATATTTTTTTCTGGCCGGAGCAAGTCGATAGGCTTGACAACGAGCAACTTCAAGCCGGACAGATCATCATCCTTTCGTGTTGCCCAGACAGTTCCGATTACTACGCCTATTTGCATACTGTATCTCCTTAATCTTCAGACATAAGTTTAATTCCATGCTTGGCTACATACTCCCGGGCTAGATCCGTCAGGATTGTCCTCTGAGGCAAAGCGATTACTTTATGTCCTTCGCCCAAAAGTCTAACTAGATCTTGCTCTGTGAGAACACGCCTATCCCAGATGTAAGCTGGCCTTGAACCGTCGCTGGCCATATAAACTTGTTCTGTATTTGCTATTGCATCAGCCTGGCAAAGATCTAAACTACAATCTTGCTCTAAACAAGTAAAAACTACACCACATTTTTCCAGGAAGCGAATTTTGCTACAAAGCAAATTATAGTAACTATAAGGGGATATATTCTCATAGCAAGATAGCTCCATTCCCCCCTGATCAATTTCAATCTTGCTACCATTTAAGAGTGCTTTGACCAATGTGCGAGCATAGCCTGTCAGAGGAATTGCAGAAGCAACTTGTGCAAGATCTTCGATCGTGAGATCAAAAACTATTACTTTATCCCCCAGAGGCAGATCGTTGAATTCTAGCTTTTCAAGGTCGTCAGCAAAATAACAATCGACCTGCCAGTAGAGAGCTAGTTGCTCATCATGACAATATTGCCCAAGTAAATCTGAAGGTTTTCTCGCCAGCAGTAGAATTCGCTTTTTATCGAGTACTGCTTGATCCGGAGTAGCTGTCAGCTTTGCATAGACGCGGTTTACAATTTCATCAATAATAGCACGCTCGTGCAATTTTGATCACCTCCTTATCCATTCATTGCGATCCCTGTAGGGGTAATCAGCAATGGGTTATTTGGTTTAACTACTTCAAGGCCGGTGATATCGGTAAATACTTCTTCAATGCCATGAAAGCAACATGTGCCTCCCACTAAATAAAGAACATCATTCGGCTGTAGCTTAACTTTCTTTTGAACGATCGTAGCCATCTTTTCCATGACAGGTCTGACGATCGGAAACAACTCCTTTTGCCTCTTGGTGGATTGCTTTAACCTTTCTGCTTCAGCAAAACTGATCTTTTGATTACCTGCAATCACAAGCGACATATGTGTTCCTCCCGTCGGCTCATCCGCCACCTCAACAGTGACTCCATCACGGTAGACAGCTATTCCCGTCGTGCCTCCGCCTATGTCAACGATTACTCCGTCCTTAATTTCCAGGACAGAATTCGCAGCCGTCGGCTCATCTCTGACACAAACAACATCAAATCCAGATCCCTCAACAACATAGTGATGAGTTTTTTCACTGCTTTTAGTGCCGGGCGGCATAGCTATTGCACAGCGCTCTAGCTTTTGACCGAGACGCTCTTCTGCCTGCTCTTTAAGCGCACGTACAATTGACTGTGCTCCAAAGAAGTCAACAACAACGCCGTCTCTAAGTACATCTGCCGCCTTTAATTCACAACATACCGGATTGTTTTCTTGATCCAAAACAACAATAACAATGCAGGAAGTACCAAGGTCAACTCCGACTTTGAGTTGGTCAGAGCAGGGCCTTTCTGCTGTCCGGATAGTTTTCTCAACCTTGCGGATCTGTTTATTTATCTGAGATATTGTCTTCATGTTTCCTCATTCAGCGGACTTTTCTTTCTGAATCGAAAGAAAGTTCGCTTCAGGTTTATTTGCTAAATATTTGCTCATAATTATATGGAGAGCACTAGAAAGACGATTAAGGCATTCAATAATCCCTGGCTGTGCGATCTTATCTTCATTGGAATAAGCATCGATAGCAGCAATCTCACACACGCGAATTTCGGTTCGGAGAAGATTCAGCTTTACATACACGGTTCCCATCGAGTAATCCGGTAACAGCATCTGTTTGATTTGATAGTATTTTTCCGGATGATGGGAGCGGTCACGCAGCTCGGCATGATTCAAACCGATAATGAACTCATTTTCAAAAGGTTTGTCAAGAACTTCGCAACGCATTATCTCCCTAAGTATGTCAAGAATATTGTCCAGATCGGATATTACACTTTCAGTATCGTTAAATTCAGTAATATCCGCCTGTGCCATAATTATTAAGGCCTGCAATCTGTCTAGTTGCCCCCTAAAACGAATACGCTCATGATTCTTAGCCACAAGAATGTTGCCATGTAAATGCGTCATATGTTCAGGTTTCTCCTGGTAGAATTTACCAGTTTCATAGTCACGAAACCTGCCTGTAGTCTGCTCGGGTTCAAGATTGTAGCGACCGGCCGTCCTAACCTTACGGCCGGCTCGCTCAATTTTAATTTTACGCTGGTTGAGATACTCTCGACCTGCCGGAGTTAGAATCTTGCCTTCCGGCACAACGAACACTTCCGGTTGCAAATTCCGTAACTCATAGCGCAACATTGTTTCTGTTATTGCCTTCACGCAACTTACCTCCTATGCCGGTTCTTCGATATCAGGTTGTGCTCTTGTTATTTTAGGCTAGGCAAAATAAACTCCACCTCTTCATGAGGGCGCGGGATAACGTGTACAGAGACCAGTTCTCCGACGCGCTCAGCTGCAGCGGCACCTGCATCAGTTGCAGCTTTCACTGCACCCACATCTCCACGAACCATAACAGAAACAAGTCCACCACCAACATGTACTTTCCCAATCAAGGTAACATTAGCGGCCTTGACCATTGCATCCGACGCTTCAATAGATGCAACGAGACCTTTTGTTTCAATCATTCCCAATGCTTGTAAACTTGACATTAGTTTTCCTCCTATTTAGACCGAAACTATTCCAGTGTCGGCAAAATAAATTCTACTTCTTCGTGAGGACGTGGGATGACGTGTACGGAGACCAGTTCTCCAACGCGCTCAGCTGCAGCGGCGCCTGCATCAGTTGCGGCTTTCACTGCACCCACATCTCCTCGAACCATAACAGAAACAAGTCCGCCACCAACATGCTCTTTTCCAATCAAGGTCACATTGGCTGCCTTGACCATAGCATCAGCCGCTTCAATAGACGCGACGAGGCCTTTTGTTTCAATCATTCCTAATGCTTGTAAACTTGCCATTTATATAATCCTCCTCAAAAATCAGGTGCTTAGCACCATTTTTTCATCGTGCTCAGGGCAATAGATTTTATGTTTCTGTTTACAGATCAACTTCTAAGTCTCGAAGTTTTTTCAGAACAGAGAGAACAATATCTTCCAATGCAGGATCTGAGATTGAATTGGAAATCCCATTTTCTACCTGGCATATTGGCTGACAGGCCAATGCTTGGGCCTGAACTTGTTCAATTTCACGTATACCATGAGCTACGATACGTTTGTTAATAAGATTTAATGGTCCTACATTATCCGAAGTCGCACTACCGCCTTCTGCCCCACATCCCAGCGTAAGAGATGGCATCATGTGTGTAGTTCCTCCAATGCCTCCTAACGTTCCGCCTGCATTCACAATAATTCGTGAGGCAGGGATGCGGGATACGAAGTAATCAAGTATCTCCTGCTCCTCTGTATGGATACAGAAAGTATGGCCTGCTCCTTCGTACGTCAATAACTGTACGCAGCGTTCACAGACCTTCTCATAATTATCTTCTGAGAAAAAAGCTAAGATAGGCGCTAGTTTTTCGTTCGAATACGGATGGCCATAACCTACTCCATCCTCTTTTGCAATCAACACGCGAACATCTGCAGGGATATCAATGCCAGCAAGTTCAGCAATCACATGCACATCTTTCCCGACGATTAATGGGTTCATTGTCCCGTCGCCACGCAAGATGAACTTGCCTAATTTCTGGGCTTGTTCTGAACTGAGGAAATATCCTCCCTGACGCTCCAACTCACGCTGGACGTCAGGAACCATATCAGTTTCTGTGATAATCGATTGTTCAGAAGAACAAATTGTCCCATTGTCGAAAGTCTTACTGGCTAGGATACGTTTAACTGCAGTGGGAATATCGGCGGTACGCTCTATGTATGCAGGACCATTTCCCGGACCTACTCCCAGAGCTGGCGTTCCAGAAGAATAAGCAGCTCTCACCATAGCTGAGCCACCGGTAGCCAGAATCAATGCTGTATCCGGATGGCTCATCAATGTGTTTGTCGCTTGTGACGTAGGTATGGTTACACAACCAACAAGATCCTCATCTGCCCCTGCTTCGGCAAGCGCCTGTCGGATGACATTTACTGCAGCCAAAATACAATTGTTGGCATAAGGGTGTGGGCTAAAGACAATGGCATTACCTGCTTTTAACGCAATTATTGCCTTAAAGAAAACAGTGGATGTTGGATTTGTTGACGGAATAAGACCAGCAATTACTCCCATTGGTACTCCAACGGTATAAGTCTTATTCTTTTCGTCATGTTCAAGGATACCGACAACTCTCATGTCACGAATGAAGTCATAAACTATGCGACTTCCGAAAACATTCTTTATTGTCTTATCCTCTGCAATGCCAAACCCTGTTTCTTCCTGGGCCATTTTCCCAAGGCGAACTGAATTGCGCACACCAGCATCAGCGATTGCGCGTATTACTAAGTCAATTTCTCTTTGTGACTTAACTGCAAATTTTTGCTGCGCAATTTTTGCCCGCTGAACCAATTCTCTAACTTCTTGGACTGATAGCAAATCTTTATCGTAAAGTTGCATCGCCTCACCCCATTTCAAGTTGGCCTAAGATTTCGCGGACTAGTTCATCTTTGCGAGCAAAACTGATCTCGTGCTTGGTAAGATTAGGCAGATCAAGTTCGCGTGCTAATTTACGTAGATCCACGACTCTCATGTTTTCCAATGCCTCCCTGTTAAGGAAAGAATATCCTTCAGAAATTTCTTCAACAGAATCTATTTCTGTTTCGGCTACTGCTTCAATATCAGGAGCAGGATCTCCCTCAGAAGCTTCTTCAGCAGAATCTATTTCTGTTTCGGTTACTGCTTCAGAGTCAGGAGAAGGGTCTCCTTCAGAAGTTTCCTCTGCAGTATCTACTTCTGTTTCGGGCACTATTTCAGATTCTGTGTCAGTTATGGCTTCTTTTGTTGCTTCTTGTTCTTCATCTATAATTTCTTCGGCTGCTCGATTATCTTGTTTAGCCTGTTCTGCCATGGTGATGCTTTTTTTGTGTTTTAATGGTTCCAACATTTTTTCAGTCATCTCAGCAGGACGTGGAATCACATGATGGGATATAATCGTGCCCAGTTGTTGCGCAGTAGCAACACCGGCATCAACCGCAGCACGAACAGCACCCACATCACCGGTCACCATAACAGCAACAAGCCCCCCTTTAACTTTCTCAACGGATAAACGCTCGACTTGAGCAGCTTTAAGCATCGCGTCCAGCGTTGTAATTGCTGACACAATACCTACTACTTCAACAAGTCCTAAAGCTGCCATTAATCCATCCTCCCTATATCATTACAGGGTTGTCAGCTACGAACTCTACTGCTGCTGCAAATGCATCACAGGCTGCTTTACAGGCGGATTGACTGCCCGTCAAAAGAGCTCCACCAAAGTTAGTCTCGGATGGAGGGGCATAAAGTACAGCCAGTGTAACATCAGCTGCCTTCAATGCGGCATCGACTGCGTACATTGCCTCCAGAGGAGGAGCAATCACATAGGCAAGAGCTTGCCCTTCCGGTATGCCGGCACTCTCTGACAAATAGCTGCCTGTCCTTGAAATAGTGTGCGCAAAATAAACAATTGTATTGTCTTCATTTGCACTAATAAAATGTGCTTGATTCTCGATCACATCCACGCAAGCATCCAAACCACTCTTGATTTCAGCGGGGTTTGGTCCTGCCAGGATGCCGATGATTTCTCCTGCCAGCTTGGTGTTTGCATTGTCTGCACCACCATAAAAACTCTTGGCATATACTACTTTTACATCGGCTTTTTTTGTAGCTTCGTCAAGCGCGGTATATGTGACATCATCACAGTCAGATGTAATCAAACCCAATGAGCGCTGATCCTCTGTGAGATTGAGATCTTTAGCCAAATCAGGATCAACATTTGGGATGACCTTTAGCGCGAGAACCGATGCTTTAATTGGATCTCTTTTCATTATTATTTCCCCCTATATGCTTATAATTTTAGATCAGTACCGCTGGCTTTTTTCTCAAGCATGATCTTGATTATTTCAGCAATATGCGCACCGGCTTCAACTGGAAGTGATCCGCCAGAATGGATATTGGAAACAACCGTGCGGCGTGCCTCAGGCATGTTGCGCGTTGCTTTGTAGCATATGTATGCACTCATAGAATCAGCTGTAATCAAGCCTGGGCGCTCTCCTAATAAGATGCAAGTTACATCTGCACCTGTGATTTCTGAGATGTGATCCATGACACCGACACGCCCATACCTAACGAAGAAGGTGGTGCCGACATCAATGCCGTAGCTCTTTAATCCCTGCTCAATCGCCGGCAGAACATCTTTGATATTCGCGGCCAGAGCAGATGAGCTTAGACCGTCAGAGAGTATCATCTGAACCGCAGGATTTTTCTTGCAGTTCGCCTGTACAGCTGCAACAGCCTCCTCTGACAAACTACGACCTAGATCCGGTCTGGTGAGAAACTCATCCTTGGAATCACACTGTGTTTGAACTTCCATCACGCCTAATTCTTTAACGAATTCATCGGGGACTTCTGTAAAGACAGCATCTTGTGCTGCAGAATGGTCGGCGCGGAAGTGAAGATATGTCTGTGTCTTATATCTTGCGCCCGCGCGCCCGATGCCCAAACGAGCTGGTGACTTACGTTTCAACTCCATATATTTTTCTTTGTAAGCAGGGTTGGGAATTAAAAATTGCTCACGCAAATTTACTTCCGTTATATCATCCAGAATTTTATCTGGTTCAATGACTGGCGTAGCTTCCCCTTTGCTTTCATCTCCAGACAGGTTTGCTGCAGGAACAGCTGAGTATGAGCTATCAGTTTTTGCTGATGCATTGTTTCCAACTAATTCCATCTCTGTCAAAACCTGTTCAATAATATCGCGTAACTTGTTTTGATCCATGACTACACCTCCTACCTATTTAGCCATGAAGATGGTGGGATCCCCGGCATTTGGAGTGAGCTTGCCATCTTCGTAGATGCCCATCTTCTCTAGCCAGCGCTCGAATTCAGCAATTGGGCGCAAGCCTAATAACTCTCTCATAGCTGAAACCTCATGGTATCCTGTGCACTGGTAATTCAGCATTACATCATCACCATGCGGCACAGACATTGTAAAGTTTACGCCTCCAGCCACCAGCATGATAAGCAAATTCTCTATAGCATTCTGGTCTGCTTTCATGTGATTGGTATAACAGGCATCACAGCCCATTGGGAGACCTGTAAGCTTGCCCATGAAATGGTCTTCTAGTCCTGCTCTTACGACTTGATTGCTGTCATAGAGGTATTCCGGTCCAATAAAGCCAACAACGGTATTTACCATGAAGGGCTGGAACCGCTTACCAAATCCATAAGTACGTGCTTCCATAGTCAATTGATCCCAACCGTGGTGAGCATCAGAAGATAGCTCTGCGCCCTGGCCAGTTTCAAAATAGAGTACGTTCGGTCCCTTTGACGTGCCCTTTGATAGCATGAGATCGCGGGCATCCTGAAGCATTTGCCCAGTGACATCAAAGGCTTCATTAGCCTTTTGACTACCAGCAATACTCTGGAAAATCATGTCAGATGGTGCACCTTTTTCAACTGCCTCAACTTGTGTTTTAACATGAGCGAGAGTACATTGTTGTGTCGGTATTTCCCACTTGTTCTTTAACTCATCAAACATACGCAGTATGCGCCCGATGCTCTCTGGTGAATCATCAACCGGATTCAAGCCAATAACAGCATCGCCATTTCCTAAGCTCAGTCCTTCCATTACAGAGGCCAGGACACCGTCCGGGTCATCTGTCGGATGGTTGGGCTGAATTCTTGTTGAGAAATGACCACGTTTACCGATAGTCGTATTACAAGTTGCCTCTACTCTTATCTTGCCTGCAGCATAGACAAGGTCTAGATTACCCATGAGCTTAGTCACAGCAGCAACTATCTCACTTGTAATGCCGCGAGAAGCACGCTTAAGCATACTCTCTGTTGTTTCGACAGAAAGTATCCAATCACGGAATTCGCCTACTGTCATGCCTTTAAACTCATTGTAAATAGTTTCGTTTACATCATCTTGGATGACTCTGGTCACTTCATCCTCTTCGTAAGGAACCGCAGGCGTGTTGCGTATGTCCTTAAGCGTTATGTCAGACAAGACAATCTTTGCTGCCACCCGTTCCTCTGCGGACTCTGCAGCAATACCTGCAAGCTGATCTCCCGATTTTTCTTCGTTCGCCTTGGCCATAACCTCTCGTAAAGAATCAAATTGATAGGTGTGACCAAAAAGTCTGGTTTTTAGAATCATAAAACTCACCTCACTTGTTTAATGATCTTCTTTCTTGCCCCTAAGTTCTTGCTGTATTAAATACAAGCGTCTTGATGACAACCGGAACTACCCTCCCTTCTGCAAACGGTTTGCCAACATCGATATAATCACCATTGATTGCGTTGATATCATCTATACATAAAACAGGCACTTGCCCTTTTAGTTTCACATTGAGCGAATGTCCCAATATCTTTCCTATGTCATTCATTAGCACAATAATGACTGGCAGCTTTGCTTTTATCAGTTGGTCTAGGCTGGAAATCAATGTATCCGCCAATTTCTGGATATCTAAAAAATTGGTGTAATAGTCGCCCGAGAATGAAATAGCTACTTTCTCCTGTATACCTTCAGGCATAAAAAGTGACATCTTGCGTTTGATTGACGACTCCAGTTCTGAAAGATCCATCTCGTCTTCAAGAGGTATGTGCAATAAAGGGATATTCTTGATAGGCAAAAGTTCTTCGGCATATGAAATTGTGCTTCCGCTCACCTCGACTGTATGGCTGCCAGCACCTACAACCGTTGCCCTGATCGTCTCAATAACCGGATATATTTTAATTTTCTTCATTGCCGGATGATCCAATATTTCACGGGCAAGAATAGGTCCGACATCACCATAGCGAAAATCGTCGGTATCCTTAGGATAATAAAGACAGTCAGCAACTCCACCCGAAAGAGTCAGGCCTTCTAGCTGGATGGATTTTGGCAGCAGCTCTGCTTGATTAGTAGAAAGTTCCTCTAATTCTCCGGGCTGGCTTTCAAATAAATTGACTGCTGCAAAAATAGCTCCAGCCATTTTTTCACAGATGCTTTTTAGCAGAGAACGATCTGCTTTTGCACCCACTTGAATTGGTATATTATAACGTTTGGCCAACTGCTGAATGGGTGGAGCAATAAAGGAAATTTTGTCGTTTTCAACATGGATCAGACGCCCGCCAATGTCAAGACAGGCGACGGCCGATAAAATGCCACGATCAAAAACAGCAATATTGCTAGTTCCACCACCGACATCAATATTGGCGATAACTTGAAGTTTATCTTTGGATATCTGATCTGTACCAGCGCCTTTAGCAGAAAGTACCGCCTCTAATGCAGGGCCTGCCGTCGCAACAACGAAGTCTCCTGCTAATTCTGAGATGCTTGATAAAACTAAATCAGCATTATGTTTCCGAGCCATCTCACCAGTTATGATTATAGCGCCGGCATCAATATCTTTTGGTTCAAAACCTGCACGATCGAATTCACTTTTAACAATGTTTTTTATACCTTCAGCATCAATTTCTGTCTCAGACAGCAGAGGAGTGGTATAAATCTCACTGCGATATACAACTGTTTTATCGACAATTGAAATATTAGGCACAACATAGCTACTGGCCCGATTTTCTATCGTTAAGCGGCTAAATACCAAATTGGTAGTAGATGTTCCGATATCAATTCCTGTGCTGTATACTATTTCTTTCACACTGGCTCCCTATTGTCTAGTGGTATTTGTGTTCAAAAGCTTGTTGAACACCTCAGTTTCTTAAATATGCATCTAGTTCTTCCAGTCCTTCGCCTGTCAGACAACTTATTAAAAATACTTGTCCTGCTCCTGCTAGCTTTAATTGGCTTGTGCTGTGTGCTATTTCTTCGTCATCAGCCAATTCAGTTTTTGTAACAATTCCTATCACAGGCTTAGTGAATCTTGATGAAAATTGGGGTGAGAACATTGAGTGAGCATCGCTTGCATCCTGGACAAAAGCAATAATGTCCGCGTCGGCTGCAGTAACTATTAAGGCATTACGCAGACCACGCACCTCCAGATATTCGCCAGGTATGTCAATGATGTCACGGCCAAACAGCTGCACAGACTGCGTTTTAATATAAACGAGTTCTTGGTCATGCAGATATTGTGCAAGTGTCGTCTTGCCGCTTGAAGTTTTTCCAATTAGCATCATCAACTTCCTCATACTATGACTTTGTTACATTCGTACTTGAAAAATGCATGTCATCCCTCAGCAACTTGATTACCGCAAGTAAAGCCGCTTCAACTGCAGCAACATCCCCAAAAAATACCAATGTCCCACTGAATCTATCTAAAAAGCCGATCTCAACCGCCGCTGATTTTGTTGCTACATCGGCGGCAATTATTGAAGCTTCACTCGGAGTGATGGTCATGATGCCAATCGCGCCGCTGATGTCCAGCAATCCTAACTTACGGTAGAGGTCCTTTTTGGGATTTGCAATTAAATGAGCTAGGGTAATTTGCTTGCCAGGCACATACTCCTGGACAATTCGTTGTTTGTCAGGCGTATCAATCGTCTGAGCATAATCTTGATTCTCTTGAATAGTATCGTCAAATAGCATAAAACACTCCATTCATGGAGATAACAATGCCTAAAAAACTTTTTGCCTTTCTCTTAGGAGAGAAAGGCGGTTCCGATAGAAATATTCAATATAGCTAGAATGTTGTTGAGATTTTTCAATAGATCTGAGGATATTATTCTTTGCCGAAATTAAATTTGTCGCCAGACGCTCATAGTGGCAGCTTGAACCTAGCAATGTCACAGAACTTAGGGCATTACAGGAAGCGATAGAGAAGAAATCGTGTAGGTTGAAGTAATTCACGGTATAACCTCCCGTGCATACGTAAACCAAAAGCGACGAGGAAAAATATCTATATTTTTCCAGATAAATATCCTATTATTTATGATTTTATTAATTACGAAATATTACACCATATTTACAGAAAAGAGTCAAGCACGTGTATCTGCTGCTGGCGGCTTTTTTAACCTTCCCTAATAGACAAAGTAAATCATACACCGGCACCTAAAGGCCGCCCAATTAAGATAAACAGTGATTGTAATCCAGTTTTATCTATCAATTATTGCGTACAATAACCCAAGGTAATCCTGACCATGGTTATAGCTGAAAGGACTTTGAGAGAGCAAAAAACAAGTATTTAACAGAAGATGAACGGGCACTAATCAAGATCAAGCTGGGCGCATGCTGCCCCATTCGCAAGTTGGCTCGCGCTTTAAGTAATTTTCAGCAACAAACTCTGCTCAAGCGAAAGCGCGTCGAACTTTGGTCGTCAAGGGTACCTCCAGGTGTAGATACGCTGCTTGCAAGTATCATATCAGTTGCCCAGCAGCTGCGGCTCAGGCGGTAAGACTTTATTGTCGCTCTGTTTTCTTTCTTGTACATTCTCGCTTCCATACTGCTTAACTCTAGTAACGCACAATCTGTCATTGATGTTTTTAATTGGTTAGAGGATACGCTCGGCTGCAATATATTCTGCCAACTGTTTCTCGGTTTGCTTACGGATAATGGGTCTGAAATTTCTAACCCCAGGACGATCGAGTTCAATAGGAAGGGAAAAGAGAGAACAAGGATCTTCTACTGTGACCCGGTTGCGCTAAACCAAAAGCATGGTGTGGAAGAGGCTTACAAAAATTTATCAATAACTTTGCCCAAGAGGACTTCTTTTGCTTTGCTGACGAAAGAAAAGCTTAATCTCATCACTACTGACAGCAATGGATTTGAAAGCAGGAAGTTAAATGCCCGATCACCAATCATCATGTTTAGCTTCCTGCACAGGCAAGATCTTCTCGCCCAGTTACAAATCCCGTCAGTAACTGCTGGCAAGATCTGCCTCACTCCTAATTTGTTCAGATAGCTGGCAGATCTTGTTGGCTCATTTCTATTAGTTTTCGAGTTTGGGTTTTTCTTTTAAATCTAGATTAAGCCTGAAAAAACCATTAATCTGCCTTTTTTTCAGGCTTCTTGGTCTGATGTACGCTTTACTTTGCCTATTAGATTTTTAAACATTCCTTCCAGTATTTGTTAGCCAATTTTCAAGGGAGATTTCACCTGCACTTGCTTTGTTTTTGGTGTAAAACAATTTAGCAGAGGTTGGCAATCTCTCTTCCTTTGTTTTTTCAAATTCTAGTAAAATTTTCACTAAGAACGGGAGTCAGAACCCTATATGCGAACAGGCATCATTTGCCTTGCAGCAAAAGCTGCCGCAAGCATCTTCTAACTAGCTTCACCGCTTTTTGTTAATGACGCAGTCCACGTGAAGGCAAGAGAAATTGAGAGGACTAAGCCACCAGATGCTAAGTCACATCAGGTGCGGAAGTAATCTTTTATGCGGTGACGAGATGACAGTTGCATTAAACAGCAAGCCATGTTCTTGTCCAACAACCTTGCCAGAATCGATAGCAGTCTTAACAGCTGCTACATCACCATTTATGACAAAATAAGATTTTCCTCCAATTGCGATCCCGAGTCTCATTTCTACTAATGTGACATCTGCCGCTTTGACAGCTGCATCCGCAGCATAAATAGCGCCAGTAACTGAAAAGAATTCTATTGAGCCGATAGCTTTCTCTTTTATTGATTGCGGAATGCCACGAATTGCATCAGCGACTTGCGGATGAACATTAGGAATAATACTGCTGTCCACCTGATAAACACTAGCATGATATTCGCCGGTGCTAATAGAGCTCTGTACAGCTGCTACGTCACCATAAATAACGGTTAAGTATTTTCCAGGGCAGATAGATCGAGAAAATAGCAGTTCGACAGCAGCTACCTTTAGCATGGCATCTGCACAGAGTATTCCTTGTGCAATGCTGTTTGTTTCTAATACCCCAATTGCATTCAACATATTGACACCTATACCTATGCTCTTATGCTAATCATACTGTCTGTAACTGTTTCTACAGTTCCCTTTATGCTGGCATGCATTCTTGCGCCAAACGCAGTTTCTGGTAAATCAGCAATCAGCTGACCACATTCAACCTTATCTCCCGGTTGCACAACAGGAGTAGCTGGCTGTCCAACACCTTGGAGAGTTGCAATGAATACTTCATTAGTATCATACTGCTCACATTCTGAAATATCTGTGTTCTCAAACCACTCTGTAAGTCCCGTGCGCATGGCAATTCTGTCCGTAGCTAGTCTGCGCGGTATTTCTTCCGGATGAATCCCCTCCGATTCAAAAGCGGGAGCCTTAATATTTCTACGCCTAAACTCATTGCGTAAATACTCATTTACAATACGAGGAGAAAGATCCATCGGGCAAGCATACAGCTCACAAATACCACATTCGCAGCAAAGAGAAGCTTGTAACAGTAATGGATGATCAGGATCATTCAGGGCGAAAGAACGCATGACTTCATGAGGCCTTAAGGGGTGGCCTTTCAAATAACGCGGGCACAGCTCTGTACAGAAATAACACTGAATGCAGGCAGCGAGTGCTTCGGAACGGATTCTTTCAATTGGTTTCCTGCGTCTGACTGCAAGTGGATGATTAAATGGCACAACCAGAATCCCACCCAGTGTTTTCGACACAAATTCTTGTGCCAGCTCATCTTGCTCTACTAATCTTCCCATCATAGGGCCACCCAGTAAAACTGCAAATTGGCCAGTATTAGCGCCGCCTGCATGGGCAATACACTCACTGACGGGTGTTCCAATAGGCACATCAATTAGCTTGGGTTCAGCAACATCACCATTGACAGTGACAATCTTTCTTACCACAGGCTTGTCCTGTGTGCTGGCCCAGATGCTTTTTAAAGTTCCAACATTTAATACAACGGCGCTTAAATCCATAGGCAATTTGCCAGGGGGCACAGCGCGCTTCAGCACATCATAAATAATGCTATGTTCATCACCTGCGGGATAAAAGCTCTCCATTTCCAAGAAGCTTATGGGAGCATTTGAAAGTTCAATTGCATTTTTAAGAGCTTTCAGAGGTCTTTCGTATTTGTGCTTAATTGCAATAACAGCATTCTTGGCCTTAACTTGATCCTTACATAGAACAATTGCCTGCACAATCTCTTCTGCAAAATTCTCCATTATGTATTGATCAGTAAACAATAAGGGTTCGCATTCAGCAGCATTTACCAGAATATTATCTGCCTGCGAACGCAATTTTACAAAGGTGGGAAATCCCGCACCCCCTTCTCCAAGAATGCCTGCATTAAAGACCTTTTGTATAAGATCCACGGCATTTTCCCCTTCCTAATTATTACATGAAAGAATATCTTTTAGAGAATCTACATGATTAAAGACTAAATCATAAAGGCCCCCCTGTCAATTGCACCAATCCAACTTGCTGATGCCAGCAATAACAAAAGCGAAACAGAAGAGCCCTGAAACTTAATCAGGGCCCTTATTATAGGATTATTATGTAAAAATATGCATCTTCTCCCAGCTAAATTATCTGTTCCTTGCAGATTTTCAATTTTTGCAATGAGACTTATTTGCTCTTCCCCCTGCTTAACTTTGCCATGTTTGAAAGCCTCTGTACCTGCACTGTTGCAAGCAAAGAATGCCTCAACAAAATCTGATTTTTACTTTGCCGCAAAGTTAAAACAATTTAAGCCCTATAGATAATAATAATTACTTGTTTTCAAAATTATAAGGCTGCTTTCTGATCAAGCAGCCCTAAAGTTAAAACCTTAAGTTGTAAATTGCTTAGAAAAGCTTTTTCACCTTGTCAAAAAGTCCAGAAGCCTCGTCTAAATTGACCTTAGCTTTAACACCTTCGACAATTGAATTCACCTGATCCTCCGGAATATCTACACCTACGAGATCTTTAACAGTCTTGGCCGGATCCTTTTTAAAGAGATCGGCAATATTTTTATCTAATTTAATCTTTTCCAAGAGCTCTTCAATCATGGCTTTAATGTCCATCTGTATCTCCTCCTTAGGACTATCAATTAAGCATGATTCTAACAAAAAGCATTTTCTTATATAATCACTTGTGTTACAAATTCTTTCAGCGCCTCAGCTAGGCAGATATCCTTTGTGTTATTCTCAGATAAATATCTAACCACTTGGCCTAAGGTTTTTTAAGAGAGTGATTTTAGAGAGCAATGAATAACAGGGTATTAATTATTGAGGTTGAAATCAAGCTTCATGCTGCTCATTCTTTGAAGGACAAGAGAAAGCTGAGGCAGAAAATTGTTGACAGAATAAAAGCTGCCCACAATATCTCCATTGCCGAAACAGACCATCAAGAGCTCTGGGATCTTTTAGGCCTGACCATTGCCTATGTGGCAATCGGGCAGCAGGCGGCTGAACTGAAAGCCGAACGTCTGGCAGACTATCTTGCTTCACTTTTAGAAATTGACGGCACAGGTGAACTGCTTGCCTATAATCCTGTAATTGTCTGATCTATAAGATGCAGCTTGGAAAAACAAGCATTAGCTCCAGAAACTCTCGAGCCCAAAAAGCTTCAGCCCGTTTCTAGTTAAGAGAGCAGCAGTTTCGGCCAGCGGCATTTGCCAGAGCTCGGCAATCTTTTCACCTATCAGGGGCAGATTGGCCGGCTCATTTCTGCGGCCGCGCAAAGGCACGGGCGTAAGATAGGGGGCATCGGTTTCTATGACCAGGCGGTCATGGGGACATTCTCTAATCACTTGATGAGATTTTCTGGCATTTTTAAATGTAATCGGCCCGTCAAAACCAAGATAAAAGCCTAACTGCAAAAGCAAACGCGAACTTTCCAGACTGCCGGAATAGCAGTGAAGTACACCGGGAGGATCTTGCGCCAGCAGACCCTCTTTCCTGGCAGCACTGAGCAGATTATAGTTGTCCAGAGAAGATTTTCTTTCATGAATAACTACTGGCAGACCCAATTCATGCGCCAGCTGCAGCTGACGCCAGTACACCTTCTTTTGCTGCTCTCTGGGCGAATGCTCATAATGGTAGTCGAGGCCGATCTCTCCGATGGCAACCACAATAGGAGATCTGCCCAGATCTTTAGCCTTGCTGTTACTGTCCTGGACAAGTTTTCTCAGCGCCTCATGGGTATCATCGGTATAATCTTTTGCCTCATGGGGATGTACACCGACAGCTACAACAAAGCGCTCATCCTCCAGCGCCAGCTGGCAGGCTTTGGCCGAGTCTTGCAGGTTTGATCCCGGTAATAGCACAAGGCCCACGCCCGCTTCCGAAGCTCTTCTCATGACAGCCTTTCGATCCTGATCAAAAGGCTCATCTTGCAGATGAGCATGTGTGTCAAACCATTTAAGCATTATTTCAGTTCATCCAGAGCTTGCAGCTCCTGGGCCAAATCCAGGCGCGGAAAGAGAGGATCGCTTGCCGGCACACCCTGCGGGGCAATGTAGAGATCTGCCTTTTGCGCCGACTCCCAGCTGGCGAGTGAATTGCCCTGCCCGTCATATTCAGGCATGCCTAAAGCTTTCCTGATCTTTGCCGGAGTATCCGGCATGAAGGGTTCTATCAGGACGGAAATGATTCTCAAACTGTCAGCCAGATTGAAGAGGACAGTGGCCAGACGGGCCCGCTTCTTCTCATCTCTGGCCAAGACCCAGGGCATGGTCTCATCAATATATTTGTTGGTCCTGGAAACCAGAGCCCATATTTCTACCAAAGCTTTGTTGAATTGAGGTTCATCCATGGCTGCAGCTACCAGATCAGGCAGCCTTGCCGCCATCTCTTTTAACTCCAGATCAAGATCTTCTCTTTCTCTCTCTTCACTTAGCCCCTCGGGGAAATATTTGCGCATCATGGCCGCAGTTCTTGAGACCAGATTGCCGAGATCATTGGCCAGATCACTGTTGATCCGTGAAATCAGAGTATCTGTGCTGAAATTACAATCGCTGCCGAAGGGAACTTCGCGCAGGAGAAAATAGCGGATGGCATCAACACCGTAGCGCTGGCAGAGAATGACCGGATCAACAACATTGCCCTTGGATTTTGACATCTTGTCATCACCGAGCAAGAGCCAGCCGTGTCCATAAACCTTTTTGGGCAGGGGCAGCTCCAGGGCCATCAAAAGAGCTGGCCAGATCAAGGAGTGAAAGCGTACGATCTCTTTTGCCATCAGATGAATATCTGCCGGCCAGTAATGCTCCATATCTTCCTTGCTGTCAGGATAGCCAAGGGCTGTAATATAGTTGAACAAAGCATCAACCCAGACATAGACCACATGTTTATCGTCAAAGGGGACATGGACGCCCCAGTCAAAGCTGGTGCGAGAAAAGGCCATATCCTCCAGGCCGGGCTTCAAAAAATTATTGATCATTTCATGAGCTCTGCTCCTGGGCTCAAGAAAACCCGGTGTCTCCAAAAGCTCTAAGAGCCGATCATTATATTTGGACAGGCGAAAGAAATAGCTCTCTTCCTGGGTCAGCTCTACATCTCCACCGCAGTCGGGGCATTTGTTGTCCACCAGTTGAGATTCCAGCCAGAAAGCTTCACAAGGTGTGCAGTAAAGGCCTGAGTATTCAGATTTATAGATATCTCCCCGCTCATAAAGCTCGGCAAAAATTTTCTGTACAGATTTAACATGATAGTCGTCAGTGGTGCGGATAAAACGATCATAGCTGATATTCATCAACTGCCAGAGCTCTTTGATTGTAACAACAATACCGTCAACAAATTCCTGAGGCGTAAGCCCTGCAGCATCCGCACGGCGCTGAATCTTCTGGCCATGCTCGTCGGTGCCGGTCAAAAACATGACATCAAAGCCCCTCATTCTCTTATAACGGGCCAAAGCATCAGCTGCTACTGTGGTATAGGAATGACCGATATGCAGTTTATCACTGGGATAATAAATCGGCGTAGTGATATAAAACTTTGCTTTTGTCATCTTTTTCTCCTCGAACTATGAATCATGAACATTTCACATAATAGCACTAATTTATGCGAGAATCTCCACCCTCGCCATCATCTAAGCGCAAAGGCCCCATCTTGATCCCCTTAAGAAAAAGTGCCCTCTCGTAGATTTCATTGGCAGGCAGATTTAAGATTTTTGCCAGCTCTCTGGCAATATCTCTAAGACGCATATTTTTTTCCAGCCGCTCTTTGATCATCTGATCAATTAATTCTTGCTCAGGTTTTGCCCCTTCATTTTCAGCTGCTCTGCCCTCAAATTCCTCCAGACCCTCGAGGACTAAAACAAACTCTCCTCGCGGCACCATCTGGTCATAATAAGATATTGCTTCAGCCAGGGTGAAATATAAAAATTCCTCATATTCTTTTGTCAGCTCTCTGCCGATGCTGATCCGCCTGTTATTAAACCCGGCCAGAAGAGATAGGTCTGCCAGAGTTTTCTTCAAGCGATGTGGTGCCTCGTAAAGGATGATTGTGCGTCTTTCTTCGCCAATTTCCTTAAGATATCTCTTTCTTTCTTTTCCCCTAGCTGGTATGAAGCCGTCAAAGGCAAAACGTCCCCCTTTGAGACCAGAGCCCATCAAAGCTGTCAGAGCGGCATTGGCGCCCGGCAGAACACGGATAGTTATATTTTCTTTAATGGCCATTTCTACCAGACTTGCACCGGGATCAGAAATAAGGGGTGAGCCGGCGTCAGAAACAAGAGCAATTTCCTCACTCGCCTTAAGCCTTCCCAAGATCTCCTCTAGCCTAGATTTTTCATTATGCTCATGATAGCTTAAAAGGCTGGCCTTTATCTGCAGCTGGGAGAGTAAAAGCCCTGTCACTCTGGTGTCTTCGCAAAGTACCAGATCAGCCTCGGCCAGTATTTTTTTGGCCCTCTTGCTTATATCGTCAATATTTCCGATCGGAGTGGCCACCAGATAGATTACGCCAGATTTCTTCTTTGCCATCTAATATTTCTCCCCATTGTAAGCTATATCTTTGTACAGCCAGCTACTGATCTCCTAATACTATACTAGAGAAAAAGACAAAATGTCTTCTTTAAGCAGGGTCAAAAATTTGCAGTTCATAGTCAAAAATTTGCAGACGCTAGAACTACAAGTTAAATTGAAGCAATAACTTCTTTGCCTTATACTAACTGCTGGAAGGAAATAAAGCGGTTCTTTTGCTTTAACTGAGATCATGATAGTAGATTCACATAATCATTTAGAAAAATGGTCACCTGACGGCAAGCAAAGCTGGGAGGAAATGATGGCGGCGGCAGCTCTTTTCGGCCTGCATGGTATTGCCGCCACCGATCATTACGATATTGGCAGCCTGACCTCCTACGGCCAGGAGTGGGTATTTGAGCCGGCAGATTACCTAGAATATATTCAGCCGAAAAGAAGGCTGCCTTCTCAAAGAAAAGCTGGTGATCCGCCCGGTTTTTTAGGCGGTATCGAGATTGGCTATATCCCTCAGTACAGTGAACGCCTCAAAGATTTGATGGCGGATTATCCCTGGGATATTATCATTATGTCCCTGCATTTGATCGATGGCCATGATCCTTTCCATGCTCCCGACCTTGTTTACAGTGGCGGCCTGAAAGATGTCTACCGCAAAATTATAGCAAAAATAGCTGAATCCGCAGAAATGATGCCGCAAGCAAATATTATTGGCCATTATGACTATTTTTCCCGCTATACACCGCAGGATAATCCTAAGATGCTCTATAGCCATGCCCCAAAAGAATTTGATCAACTGTTTAAGAGCATGATCAAAAACGATCAGGCACTGGAAATAAATAGCGGCACTATCTGGAATTTGCACTCTAAGCGCGGCTATTCCCTCCAAGATGCCATGCCTGATCTGGAACTGCTCTTTCGTTACCGGGAAATGGGCGGCAAGTTAATCAGCCTTGCTTCTGATGCCCACCATTTTGACAACGTCGGCCGCCTGATCAAAGAGACCTGTGACTGGCTTGTAAAACACGGTTTTAGAGAATATGTCTGGTTTGAAGAGCAAAAAATCTACCACGGAGAGCTGCCAGCTGAATTTGATTTGGCAGCGGCTAATATCTGACACATTAGGCATTATTTTATTTAGCTTTACAGTTCAGATATGCTGGTATAAAATGCTTTTGAAGCAATAGGCCTTAAGGAGGTATTATAATGGCTCATACAATTGACGAAACATGCATCTCTTGTGGTATTTGTGAACCGGTATGCCCAGAAGAAGCTATTTCACCAGGTGATGAATTCTACGAAATTGATCCCGAGCTCTGCACCGACTGTGGTGAATGCGTAGAGGTCTGCCCGACAGAGTCAATTCATCCACAAGAATAGTAGCACAATACTGCTAAGATCAGGGAGCTGGCTCAATTATAGAAGACCAGCTCTTTCTTTTTTCCAGACAAAATAAGGGAATTGTTAAAAAAATCTAAATTATAAGCTATTTCTTTTTAATTCAAGAATATTTGCTTTCATGCGATCGATACTAGACAAGTCATGGGTGGCAACAATCACAGCCTTGTCTTCAACCAACTGCAGCATCAGCTGCAAAGCCTCAGTCTCATGTTTTTCATCTAATTCTCTAAAGGCCTCGTCAAGATAAATAATATCTGATTCAGGAGCTAAGGCTCTGGCCAGAGCAAGGCGGCGCTGCTCGCCACCGGATAAAGTCCCTGCTTTATTATCTGCCACTGAGGAAAGATTTAATTTATCCAAAAGAAAAGCTGCCCGGTCATTGTCGTAATCCGGCAGGACCAGCCGGATATTGTCGCGGGCTGAAAGTTGTCTGAGCAGACGGTTTTCCTGAAAGACAAAAACGCCTCGCTCAGGCACTCCCCTTATACTGCCCTTATCCTGGGGAAGAAGGCCTGCGATCATTTTCATCAGAGTGGTTTTCCCAACTCCCGACGAACCGATGAGAGCCAGTGGGCGGTCAATAGGGATAGAGACATTAAAATCCTTGAAAATATAGGCAGTGTTATAGCATTTGCTCAGATTTTCAATCTCTATATTAGGAATACTGCTGTCCTCTTCTGGTGCAGCTTTATGCAAGATACCACTTACCAGTACCGGCCCGTCAGCATCCAAGCAGGGGTGGCTTTCATCAATTTTTTCCGTCGGATAGACAAATTCCTTTTGTTCAAGCAGCTTGCTTCTGGTCTTCAACTGATGCTGGCTCTTTCTTTGCAGGAATTTTATCAATCTGTGTTCCGCGGGTAGTTTTTCACTAATGGCTGTCAGGGCCAGACGCAAGAAGAGCATCAGCAAATGCTCCGTCAAAAAGGCAGCCAGAACCAAAACAATTGTCCAGGCCAACAGCCCCTCCATATCCAAATAGAGTTTAGCTTCGTGCATGTGCCGGCCGATGGTTCCCTTGGCATATGCCAATACTTCGGCCGCTACGCCTGCTTTCCAGGCCATCCCCACTGCAACTGAAGTGGCGGCGAGGAAAGGCTCCTGGATTTCCGGCACAACAATATAGCAGATCACCTCTCTTTTGTTTAGCGAGAAGACACGTCCCATCTCAAGTAGGCTTCTGTCAACATTTAAAAAAGCCGACAGCAGCTGACCATAAATTAGGGGAAAGACAATCAGACCGCAGATAAAAGAGGTCAGCACAGCTTCTTTCATAAAGAACAAGGCGATCAGAATAAATGAGACTATCGGCACTGCCTTGATCAGGAGTACCGAGGGAGCAAGGAAGAGATTGATTGACGGATATTTGGCAGCCAGCCAAGATAGTAGTGCGGCTAGAAAAAGGGCTGCCACCACACTGATTAAAACACGCCTGGCTGAAGTCAAAACAGAAATCCAGCTTTCAGCTGAACCGAAAATTGAGACAAGAGCACTGACCACACTGCGGGGGGACGGCAGCAAAAAGCCGGTCCCCCCATAAGATGCAGCCAGCTGCCACAGGAGCAGTATAAACAGCGTTCCCGCGGCAGTTAATAAAATGTTATTTCTTTTACTTCGCACCGTAATAGAAATCGTCAGCAGGCAGTTGGCCACCAACTGCTTGCGGGTTCATGCCAAACAACAGCTCCAGGAAGCCTGCCAGAGAGTCTTTCATCTCGGCACCGCCGGCAAAGTGAATATTACTAAAGGGAATTGCCTGCTCCGCCACTGCAGCATTGAAAACACCCAGCTCTTCTATCATTAGAGCCGTATCCTTGGGGTTTTCATTGGTGAAATTAATGGATTCCTCGTATTTGGCTAAAAAAGCATCGACAATTTCCGGATGCTCTTCGACAAAGGATTTTTGTCCCACTAAAACACCCATCACCAAGCCCGCATCCGGGATCAGTTCTGTCCAGTCATCGTTTAGGTCCAAAGCCAGACGTAGATCGTCGAGCTGTTTTTGGGCAACCGTCACGAAAGGCTGGGGCAAAAGTGCAACTGCCTCTTCTTCTTCAGCGAGTTTGGCCACAATGGCGCTATGCTCACTCAGCCAGACAATTTCTACATCCTTGTCTGGGTCAAGGCCGCTTTTTTCCAGCAATAGCCTGATTACATATTCAGGTACTGCAGCCTCGCCAGACGCATAAATCTTCTTGCCCTTCAGATCGCTGAGTGTTTGTATCTGGTCACCGCGCTCAACAATGTCTAAGACACCAAGAGTGTTGATTGCCAACACAACTATGCCGCCTTCTGTTTTGTTATACAGGGTAGAGGCCAGGTTGGCGGGCAAGGCAGCCAGATCACTGTCTCCCTTGACTATCAGGGGCACGATCTCCTCTGGAGATGCTACGACCTCAAAATTGACGGCAAAGGCTTCCTTGCCTGCCTGGGCATCAGTTACCAGCTGGGCAAGACCCATGCTGGTAGGTCCTTGTAAACCGTTAAGCCGGATTACAGGTTCAACAGGCTGGGGATCCTCTTTGGTTTCCTCAGGTTCTTCTTCACTGGGCTCAGTTTCAGCTTCCGTAGGTTCCGGCTCTTCTACTGGCTCAGTTTCTTCTTCGCCCTTAGTTTCTGTGGCAGCCGCTTCGGTTGCTTTATCAGTCTTTTCAGCTTCCTTGCCGCTTGAACAAGCGCTAAGGAGCATAACGACTGCCAATATCAGAGATATGACAATCAGTCTTTTTTTCATGAATATCCTCCCAAAAGATTATATTTTTTACCAAATTCACCTTAATACTGGTCAATTTTTTCGTCAAGAAATACCTGTTACAGCGTATCATCTGTACTTGGCGTACCATGCTAGTATAAGCTATTTGTGTTCTTTGGCAAGATGCTCTTGCTCTTTTTTACAACTATTTATTTTCTCTATATTTATTCAGGCCTGACAAAGAAGACTTTCTCCATCACTGGGACAATTTGAGGATAATCATTTCTGTCCGTAGCAATTGCTGCAAGCCTGTCCACCTCATCCATGCCATAGACTACCTTGCCGAAGGCAGCGTAATCGCCATCAAGAAAGCGGCAGTCGCCATGGCAAATAAAAAACTGGGAACTGGCGGAGTCCTTAATCTGTGTTCTGGCCATGGAAACCACGCCAGGCAGATGAGAGATTTTATTGGCCACGCCGTTAGATAAAAATTCACCTTTAATCTGTTCCTTGGCACCGCCCCGCCCAGTACCATCAGGATCGCCTCCTTGGATCATAAAGTCTTTTATGATGCGGTGAAAAACAATACCGTCATAAAAAGACTGCTCAACCAATTTTTGAAAATTAGCTACTGTAAGAGGCGCTTCTGCTTGATCAAGTTCGATTACAATATGGCTACCGCTATCCATTAAAATGTCGACAAACAAGGTTTTTTCATCTGCCTTGAGATAGCCATCAGCTGTTAAATTTTGCATTTCTTCTGTCCTTTCTATTCTGTCCGCTGCAAGCGGATTATCTTTAATTTGCTCTTTGTCTTGCTCGCAGCCAGCTGCTTGTAAAAGCAGGGCCAGAGCAATTGCGATTATAAATAAGTGCTGCTTTTTCAAGCTACCCATAAAATTTCTTACCTGCAATTTCCAACTCCTAATCTCCTGCCTCCCTCAAATCAATGTCCCAGCAGTAAAATAACTCCTGTTGCCAGCAGGAGCAGATTAGTTACAACAGAAAATACAGCCTGATTAATTTTGGGCTGCAGCTTTTCGGCGGTAAAAATCATGAGCAAAACAATGGGCAGGCTGTAGGCGGTCAAGCTCAAATTATAAGTGGTTAACACCCCCTGATACCAGTAGGTAAGCAGCATGAACCAGTTCAAAATCCCCCAGACCGCAGAGGAGGTGGCTCTGAATTCGACCTTATCAGGGAACTCATACATCGCATAAATCATTAAAAAAGCCCCCCCGGCGACAAAAAGTCCCTGCATGACACCGGCCAGAAAGAGGATGAGAAAAAGTACTGTACGAGGCGGAGATTTGACAGCTGTCTTTTTGGGCCAGAGGCGAAAGAGGGCCAGTAAAATTGTCACGATGCCGTAGATCAAAATGAGAAAATTAGCATCCAAGAAGCGATCTATTACCATGCCGAGGGTCGTTCCTACTGCCATCACAGCCAAAATCCGCAGCAATTTCTTCTTGTTTATCTGCCTCCTGGATATGAGGGAAATGATCAGGCCCGTAATTAAAGACAGCGTGGTGGTAATGACGCGGGCATTATTTAAGCCGAAGAGTAAAATTACGAGCGGTAGTGACAATAAGGCACCGCCAAAGCCTGTGGTGGCTTGCACCAGATAGGCGACAAAAACGATTGCCAGCAAATAAAACAATTCCATTATTTTTGCTTAAAATCCTCAGCTATAAAAATTAACATCCTTCTAAGCCTAACCGTAGAAAGGCAGGATGTAAATAGAGACATTGCTATAAACATTTTTTCTTAGAACTTGGCCTGGCAAAACTGAGCTGAAATTTTTACTTTGCTTGCTCTGCTAGATGAGCTGGTCTATTATTTGCCCAGCTGAGCTGGCAATTATTAATTAGCTATTATCGATGACCTTTATCTTTATGCCTGATAGAGCCGCCCGGACCAATTTTATCCTGGCCGAAACGCTGCCTTATTTTGTCTACCGCCTGATCCAGCTGTTTTAGTTTTTCTCTTTCATCTTCAGCTTGCCAGTCCAGAAAAGATAACTGCTCCGTGGCGGCAGATTGCTCTATTAGCTTGCTTCCTGTGACAGTAATACTTCTTAAGGGTTTACTCTTTTGCCAGGATGAGCGAATTAGATCCATGGCGGCATCTGCTATCTCCCGTGTAAGATTGGTGGGATTGGTCAGACTTTTTTGCCTGGAAATTGTCTTAAAATCCCGATCTTTAAGCATAACTGAAATGACAGAGGCTTTTAATTCATGCTTTCTTAGGCGACGGCCAACCGTGTCAGCCAAGATATACACTTCGGTCCTTATATCTTCTATATTGGTTAGATCCTGAGCAAATGTGCGCCCATTGCCGACAGATTTTATATTCCTGCCGTCGCAGGCAGATTGAACCGGACTGTTGTCTATGCCATTGGCATAATCGTGGATCAAGTTGCCAGCTTTGCCCAGCAGCTGGCCGAGATAATTTTTGTCTGCCTTTGCCAGCTGCCCGATAGTATGAATTCCCAGCCGCAGGAGATGCTCCTCAGTCACTTTACCCACATAAAGAAGTCTTGCTACTGGAAGTGGCCAGATGATTTGCTTGAAATTTTGATAGTTTATCTCGGTTGTGGCATCCGGCTTTTTGTAATCACTGCCCATCTTGGCAAATATCTTATTAAAAGATACACCAACCGATACGGTGAGGCCCAGCCTGTCTTTCATGGTCTCTCTGATCTTGTCGGCAATTTTAACACCGCTGCCCAGCTGAGGTAAAAGATGAGTGACATCTAGCCAGCTCTCATCAATCCCGAAAGGTTCCACCAGATCCGTAAATTCCAGATAAATCTCATTGGCCAGCTGGGAGTACTTGCTGTATTCTTCGTGGCGCGGGGGTACAAAAATAAGTCCCGGACATTTTCTTTTGGCCTGCCAGATTGTCTCCGCCGTTTTTACATCACAGTTTCTGGCCAATTCATTTTTTGCCAGGATAATCCCATGCCTGTTCTTGGGATCTCCCGCCACAGCCATGGGAACATCTCTTAGCTTGGGATTAAACAAGCACTCGACAGCAGCATAAAACCCATTGATGTCACAGTGTAAGATTGTCCGCTCCTGCTTTTCTGCCCTTTTCATTTTTCCATTTTGCTCGGTTTTAGTATTTAATTTGCTTGAATTAATCAGCTGCAATTAATTTGACTTGATTATCTACAATTAAATTGTATCAATAATTGAAAAGGATGCGTAAACTGCTTGCATTTACCGAAAACAAAAAAGACAACCTCGGGATTTCCCCCAAGGTCGTCATAAAATCCGGCATCACCTATCTTCCCAGGCGGTCACCCACCAAGTATTGTCGGCAC
>CAZUWY010000020.1:0-24396 GCA_964624395.1 uncultured Mageeibacillus sp.
CCTGTTTTGGCGGACAATCCACTTGATACAAGCGCTTACTTATACAATTAACGATCCAGGCACCGCTTGATACAGGCACTTGACAGGAGCCATAACAAGAGAGTACTATCTTAAGGCTGCTTAATTGTTATTTATCTGATCTAGTATTACTATAAATCTCAGATGGACTACCAGCGATATCACAAAGAGGTGAGCCAAAATGAAAGAAAATATCCATCCTAAATATTACAAGAGCACCGTGCGCTGCGCCTGTGGTGAAGTCTTTGAGACAGGATCCGTGCGTGAGGAGATGTCGGTTGATATCTGCTCCAAATGCCATCCCTTCTTTACTGGCAAGCAAAAACTGATAGACACCGGCGGTCGCGTGGATAAATTCAAGAAAAGAATGGCGGGGACGAAGGGAAAAGACTGATTTTTTGTGTCTGCCTTTTAGAATCGAGAAGAAATTAGGGGAGCTCTGTGACCAAATGGTAGCGGAGCTCCATTTTGTTCTATCTGTTCCCGATTAGAGATTTGTTTGCGTCCAGGCAAAGGGAGATTGTAAGATTATCCTATGAGTAAAAATAATGAAAATTCTGCCCAAAGAAAAAAGACTTCGATCGGGGGTCAGGCTCTGATTGAAGGGCTAATGATGCTGGGACCGGAAAAAAAAGCTATCGCCGCCCGCCTGCCTAACGGCCAAATAGCGTTGCAGGTGAGTGAGCGTGCCGCCAACAAGGCTCTGGCAAATATACCCTTTATCAGGGGACCCATCCGCCTGGTCACGCAAATGAGCGCAGGCATCAATGCGCTGATGAAGTCAGCAGATTTGCAGGAAGAAAAAGAAGCTGAGCTTGAAGATTTTCCCACTGAAGATTCATTACTTGAAGAAGCGGTTGCAGAAATAAAGGTTGAACCTTTGCTTCAAGATATGATTGCAGATCCTGCTGAGTCTACAGCAAAGCCAGAAAAACCAGAAAAGTTAGAAGAGCCAGCAATGCCTGCCAGGGCAGCAAAAAAAAGCAAAAAGGACAGCTGGCTAGACAAACATGCCAATATAGTAATGGCTGGAACTGTAGCAGTGGCAATTGCTTTTTCCACCATAATCTTTATCTTGCTGCCCAGTGTGATCACAGATGGCATCAAGGCGCTCTTGCAATGGCGAAATTCCAGCTTTGAGCCAGGCAGTTTAATACTCTCATTGCTTGAAGGTTTTATTCGTATCATCATCTTCCTTGCCTATCTTTGGAGCAGCTCCAAAATGGGTGAGATAAAAAGGGTTTGGATGTATCACGGAGCTGAACATAAGGCTATTGCTGCCTATGAGGCGGGAGAAGAGCTTGTGGTTGAAAATGTCAAAAAATACAGCCGCTTTCATCCGCGCTGCGGCACGGCATTTATGTTTCTGGTTATGCTGGTTTCCATCTTGGTCTTTGCCTTTGTTGGCCGTCATGGTGCTCTAATCAATCTCCTTTTGCGGATTGCCCTCCTCCCGCTGGTAGCTGGTATCTCCTATGAAATTACCCGGCTGGCGGGGTATTTTGACAATCATTTGACCCGGTTGATTTCCCTGCCCGGACTGGCCTTGCAGCGCATGACAACATCTGAACCAGATGAAGGAATGCTGGAGGTTGCAATTGCAGCCATTGAGGCAGTGATACCTAATGATCCCAGCAAGGATCAATGGTGAGATGGCGATTAGTCTTAGTGAACTGGGAGAAGAAATAACAGATCTTTTTCAAGCGGCCGGTCTCGAGGATGCCAGAGTTGAAATGCGTCTGTTTTTAAGAGAGCTGGCCGGCCTGGAACTTGAGGAGCAGCTTTCTAATCCCCATAAAAGAATTTCAGATGAAGATTATCTAGACCTTATGCTGAAGGCAAAAAGAAGGGCTGCAAGAGAGCCACTGGCCTATATAAAAGGGGAGGCTTGGTTTTTTGGCCGCAGCTTTTTACTAGCTCCCGGCCTTCTGGTGCCTAGGCCGGATTCTGAAGTTTTGCTCGAGGAGGCGATCGCTCTTTTGCGCCGGCGGCCAGCTAAAAGGTTAAAGATTTTAGACCTTTGCTCCGGCGCAGGTTGCCTGGGTCTATCGCTTTTGGCTGAACTTACTGACAGAGATATTGAAGCGGAGCTTTTGCTGTCAGATAAGTCGAAGCTGGCCTTGACCTATGCCAGAAAAAATGCCCGCAGATTAGATCTGACAGCTGCCACGGCTTATGAACAAGCTGATCTTTGGCCCCGGCGGCAAACAGCGGATAAGGATAAAAGCTATGATCTATTGCTTTGCAATCCCCCTTATATTCCCACTGCTGAGATAGAGGCTTTGATGCCTGAGGTCTCTTGCTGGGAGGACCGTTTGGCTCTGGATGGCGGTCCGGACGGACTTGATTTTTACCGCAGGCTTAAAAAAGGATACAATCGCTTCTTGGCTGCGGACGGGATCATGATTTTAGAACTTGGCGCCGGCCAGGCTGAAGATGTCTTGAAGCTTTTTTCTGCTCGGGAACAAAGAAGAATATACTGCAAAAAAGACTATAACGGCATTGATAGAGCTTTGGTTTTAAACAATTCTATTTGCTGAAGATAATTGCAGGTTATAATAATTAGCGCAGCAAAGCTCGATAAACGGCTGCTTAATAAGATTTGCTGGAGGATACTATGGCAAATGACAAAGATAAAAGACTTTATGCCACGATTGAGCGCTATGAGGAGCTAAATCAGCTGCTGGCGGATACTGACATAATGAAGGATCAGGAAAGATATCTTGCTCTGGTGCAAGAGCATGCCGGCCTGACTGATCTGGTTTTAGATATAAAGCTCAGCTACAAGCTGAAAAGAGAGCTGGAAGAAAACAGAATTCTTCTTACAGAATCAGACGATGCAGAGTTTAGAGAGCTGGTCCGAGAGGATATTGTTCAGGCAGAAGCCGATCTTCTTGCCGTTGATGCCAGGATTGAAGCGAGCATTGCACCTTCAGATCCCAATGACAATAAAAACGTTATTATTGAGATTAGAGCAGGAGCCGGCGGGGAGGAGGCAGCCTTATTTGTTGCCTCTCTTTTCAATATGTATATCTCATACGCCGAAAGAGAAGGCTGGAGCTATGAGATTATCAGTGACAATCAAACTGAACTCGGCGGCTTCAAGGAAATTGTCTTTCAGATTGTGGGTAAAGGCGCATTCTCCCGCTTCAAATATGAAAGTGGAGTGCACAGAGTGCAGCGCGTTCCGGTGACAGAATCCGGGGGTAGAATCCACACTTCAACTGTGACCGTAGCAGTTTTACCCGAGGCTGAGGAAGTGGATTTTGTCATTGATCCGGCCGATCTCCAGATCGATACCTACCGTGCTTCCGGCGCAGGCGGACAGCATGTTAACAAGACCTCATCGGCTATTCGCATAACTCATCTGCCCACAGGGACCGTGGTTACCTGCCAGGACCAGCGTTCCCAGCATAAGAACAAAGAAAAAGCAATGAAGCATCTGCGTTCGATTTTGCTGGAGGAGGAAAAATCTCGCCAGGCAGCTGATATTGCCAACGAAAGAAGAGATCAGGTGGGCACAGGCGACCGCAGTGAGAGAATCCGCACCTACAACTATCCGCAGGGCAGGGTAAGCGATCATCGCATCGGTTTGACTTTATACAAATTGGAGGGCATTTTGGGTGGAGATTTAGATGAGCTGATCGCAGCTCTAAATGCCGCTGCCCACGAGGCCAAGATCCGGGGAGATCAAGAGTGGTAAAGACCTGCCTGATCAAAATCAAAGAGACAATAGACTATAAATTACTGTCTCAGGTGGCAGAAGACTTAGTCAAGGGTGCCCTGGTGGGAATGCCGACAGAAACTGTCTACGGCCTCGCCGCTAACGCTCTGCTGGCAGAGGCGGTTTCCAGGATATTTACTGTTAAGGGACGCCCTCAGGATAACCCCCTGATTGTCCATTTTTATGATAAAACCCAATTGCTTGAACTCATTGATGATCTGCCGGAAAATTTTACTCTTCTCTATCAGGCTTTTTGCCCCGGTCCTCTGACAATGATTATCCCCAAAGCTAAAGATCTGCCCTCGGTTGTTACTTCCGGCCTGGAGACAATGGCTGTGCGCTTCCCCTCGCAAAGGACAGCCAGAGCTTTAATCAAACTGGCCAAAGTGCCAGTGGTGGCACCTTCGGGAAATCTCTCCGGCCGGCCTTCACCCACGAGGGCCAGCCATATGCTCGACGACCTTGAGGGCAAAATTGAATATATCTTAGATGACGGACCTAGTGATCTGGGCGTGGAGTCCACCGTTTTAGATCTCTGTTCAGATCCTCCTCTTATTTTGAGACCGGGGGTCATCAGCAAAGAAGATATTGTAAGAAAAACCGGTCTAAAGGTTGACTACTGCCCGGATATTTTCCTTGCAGCAGAAGAAAATCAGGCAGCCTTTAGGCAGGATGAAAAGGTCGATCTGGATTTTAAGCCCCGCTCACCCGGCCAAAAATATCGCCATTATGCCCCCAAAGCCAAACTTCTAATCGCAAGGGGCAAAGATGAAAAAGAACGGGTGGATTATATCCTGGCCAGGGCAGATCAATTAGCAGGGAAAAATATTGGCTTTTTTGGCTCAGAACTGGCTTACCAGCTCTTAAAGGATAAGCTGGCAGTTCTTGCTCTTGAGGGCAAGATAGCTGCAATTGAAGCAAGTCATCTTTACCCCGGCCCTGCTAATACTGCAGCTGCCACGCATGAATTATTTTTTGCCTTGAGATTTTTGGATGCTCAAGATGTTGATATAATATTGGCAGAAGAGTTAGGGCAGGGGGATTATAAAACTGCCTATATGAATCGTCTGGAGAGGGCGGCAAAAGAGGAGTAAAATGCAAATATTATTTGTCTGCAGCGGCAATACCTGCCGCAGCCCCATGGCCGAGCTGATGTTTAACGGGCATACTCCCAATAGAGAGTGGCTGGCGTCCTCGGCAGGCATTTCCACCTGGGACGGATTGATGGCATCACCTCTTGCCTTTGCTGAAATGGAAGAAAGAGGCCTGTCCCTGCAGCACCACCGCAGCCGGCAGATAAACGAAGCTATTATAGCCGGCAACGATTTGGTTTTGACTATGACCAGGGAGCATAAGAAGAGCCTTTTGGCTCTTTATCCCCAGCATGAAGAGAAAATCTTCGCTCTAGGCGAATATGTCGGTTTGCCAGAGGAGGAGGTTTTGGATCCCTTCGGATTAGGTGAGCAAGATTACTTGGTCACCGCCAATCAATTGGTGAAATTACTGCAAAGATTGTTTGCTAAGCTGGCAGCAGAAAACCAGGAGCAATAAAATAGTGGCTCCCATTGCCTGCCAAGAGCTGCTGAGACAGTCAGCGGTATACTTTGAGCCCTTTCCTTGCAGCTAAAATTATGGCAGGATTATCTTAGCAGGGTAGAGATATCTTTGGGGGAGCTCTTGCAGTTTTAGACCAGTTAAATTGAGCTGCAGGATGCCAGCTAGGCTCTCTTGACTCACAATTGGCTGAATGCTATTATTTATTTCTGTGTCAATGAGACACAAATCCTCGCTCTATTAAAGATAGAGCCGAAGACCAGGAGGAGGTAAAGGAATGAGAACTTACGAGCTGATGTATGTTTTGAATCCTGCCATCGGTGAAGAAAATATCGAGGCAGAGATGAAAAGGATTCAGGCAATCTTGGAAACTCAGGGCAAAATCGTCGAGACTGATGTCTGGGGTCGGCGCAAACTGGCCTATGAAATCCAAGATGAAAAAGAAGGATACTATGTCCTGATTCATTATGAGTCCGAGCCGGATTTCCCCAAAGAAGTTGAACGTCTACTCAAAATCTCGGATAGTGTTCTGCGCTATCTGACTGTACTTTTGAACAGCAAGTAATTGCAGAAAGGACGTTATAATGAACAAAGCAATACTGATGGGAAGGCTGACCAGGGATCCTGAGCTGCGCACAACTTCAAATAATATCTCAGTTTGCACATTTACTCTGGCTGTGGATCGCAACTACAAAAATCGTGACGGTGAAAGACTGACAGATTTTATCCCGGTAGTTGTCTGGAGACAGCAGGCAGATTTTGTCCATCGCTATTTTGTTAAAGGCCAGCGGATGCTGGTAGTGGGTTCAATCCAGCCCCGCAGCTATCTGGATCAAAGCGGGCAAAAACGCTATGTGACAGAAGTAATAGCAGAGGAAGTGTATTTTGCTGATTCTAAGAAAGACAGCGACAGCTATGATGAATCAGGAGAGGCCAAGACCTCTTATAGCAGCGGCGAGCAGGAGTGGAAGAAAGCTGAACCCGCCGATGATGACTTTTTCCCGGGCAGCAGCGAAGATGCAACAGCACTGCCCTTCGATATGAACTGACATTGAAATAAGGAGTATAAAGGATGGAAGAAAGAGGCAAGCGTGAGCGCCGTGATTTCCGCAGACAAAGACCCCGCCGGGGCAGGAGGAAAGTCTGCATGCTCTGTGAAGAGCGCATAGACAGTATCGACTATAAAGATCTCAATCGTCTGACGAAGCTGATCTCAGAAAATGGCAAGATTTTGCCCAGAAGAATGACGGGAACCTGTGCACGTCATCAGCGCCATGTGACCACGGCAATTAAAAGAGCGAGACAGGTTGCACTTCTGCCGTACACGGATGCATAACCAATATTTATTTTAGAGTAAAAAAGGGGCTGATCTAGACAGCCTCTTTTTTTTCGCAGTCCGCTCTGTGATACAATAAGTACACTAATCAGCAGGAAGAAAATGGGGGTAAAAGTATGAAAGTAGTACTTTTAAAAGATGTAAAAAAACTTGGTAAAGCTGAAGATATTGTGGAAGTAACCCCTGGTTACGCCAATAATTATCTTTTCCGCAACAATTTGGCTGTCCCCTTGACGGCTGAAAATCTCAATACAATAAAGACCCGACGCCAAGCAGCTGAAGCAAAAGCTCAAAAAGAGCATGCAGAGGCTTTGGCTATCAAGGAGATGATTTCAGGACAGCATTTTACCTTGCTGGTGAAAACGGGCACGCAAGGCAGGCTCTATGGTTCCGTAACCAATATGGATATTGCCTCTGTACTGGAAAAGGCTGGCTATAAAGTAGACAGGCGCGGGATCAATGTCAGTGAGCCGATCAAAAAGACTGGCGAATACAATGTGGATATTAGAATCCATCCGGAAGTCAACGCCCAGTTTGTTTTAGATGTAGTCAGTGAGGAAGCTTAAGCATGTCCCCGCAAGCGGAGGCGGTACCTATGCCCACTGCTGATGGCAGAGCAAAATTAGTCATGCCCTACAGCAATGATGCTGAGCAGTCAGTGCTGGGCAGCGCCCTCTACGGCAGGGAATATCTGGCCAACGCTGTGGCCGAGCTGAAAGTTGACGATTTTTATATCCGGCGCAATCAGATAATTTTTGCTGTAATCCTGGAATTGTTTCAGCGCAATGAAGCAGTAGATATCTTGACTGTCACAGACAGGCTGGAGATGAAGGGGGAGCTAATAGAGGCGGGCGGCGCAGAATATGTTGTCGCCTTGCCGGATAAGACCCCGGTCATGCAAAATCAGGCTCATTATATTCGGGTGGTGCGCCAGCACGCCCAGAGGCGCTCCTTGATTTTAACTTTGCGTAAAATTATCGACATGGCCTATACCTCCGGTGAGGATGTAGAAGACCTGATTAATCTGGCGGCCAACCGCATCTACGATATCCGGGAAAACAGGGATCTGGGTGGCTTTGACCGCCTGGGCGATATCTTGAATCAAAAGATAAATGAACTGCACGAGCAAGCCAGAGGAAAAAGGCCAAAATTGATTCAAACTAATTTTGCCTCCATTGATCGCATCCTGGGTGGCCTGAGACCGGGAGGCCTATATATTCTCGCAGCCCGCCCCGGCGTGGGTAAAACATCTCTGGCCTTAAATATTGCTCATATGGCAGCCGAGAGAGGCAAGCATTATGTCGGTATTTTCAGCTTGGAGATGTCTAAAGAAGAGGTGGGGATGAGAATCCTGGTGGGCCAGGCTCGGATCAGCTCGGAGAAGATGGACAGGCTGAAATTGAAAGACACAGACGAATGGGAGAAGATATCTGCCGCTCTGATTGCTCTCTACGACAAGCCCATCTATATTGACGATCGTTCCGGCACCAATGTGGTGGAGATGCAGGCCAGATGCAGGCAGCTGCAGATCAAGGAGAAATTGGATTTTATCATTGTTGACTATCTGCAGCTAATGTCATCCGGCGGCAGGGTCAGCCGCTCAGAAAATCGCCAGCAGGAAATTGCCGAAATTTCCCGCATGCTTAAAATTATGGCCAAGGAATTGGAAGTCCCGGTTCTAGCCCTTTCGCAGCTGAGCCGTGAGAGCGAAAGGAGGGCCAACAGAAGGCCAATGCTGATCGACCTCAGAGAATCGGGTGCAATTGAGCAAGATGCCGATGTGGTTATGTTTTTGCATGACGAGCAGTTAAAATCGGAAGAGCCGCGCCCGGATGTCTACGAGATTGAACTCCTTATCGCCAAGAACCGTCACGGCGCCACCGGAAATGTCCATCTGGGCTGGAAGCCCTCCTTGACGAGCTTTTTTGACACGCTGGAAATCCCACCGCCGGAGGCCCCGATTTGACCTCTTATCTTCCCCGCACAGCCTATTCTTTTTTTCAGGCGGTCATTGGTGACCTCATTGCTGAAAATATTTTCGTAAAAGATATTGCTGGCGAGCAAAAAAAACCAGCTTTTAAGCCTGACTGTCTTTCTTTTGAAAAATCTTCTCATTTGGCAAGACCTCTAAATCAAGATCTTGTCCTTGTCACCGGTGTGTCCGGCGGGGTCGATTCTATGCTTTTACTGGCCTTTTTGTCCTATCTGCAAAAGGCGATTCCTTTTCGTCTGGTCGCCGCACATTTAAATCACTGCCTGCGCCCCGAGGCGGCAGATCAGGATCAGGCTGTGGTGGCAAATTATTGCCAGCAGGAAGAAATTGAATTTTTCAGCCGCAAAACAGATATTAGAAACTTGGCCCAAAAAAGGGGCAAAGGCATTGAAGAGGCAGGAAGGAAGGCGCGCTATGATTTCTTCGCTGAACTTGGAGCCGAGATAATAGCTGAGGGAGGGCAAAGGGATTACCTAATCTGTCTGGCCCATCACAAGGAAGATCAGGCGGAAACAATTTTGTTGAATATGGGACGCGGCAGCGGACTGGATGGCTTGCTGGGCATGGAGATGCTGCAGGGCAGAGTTTTCAGACCCTTTCTCAGACAGAGCAAAAATGAAATTACAACAGCAGCAAAGGCTTTGCAGATCCCCTGGCAGGTTGACCAGAGTAATCTAGCTTCAGATTACAGGAGAAATCGCCTGCGCAATGAACTGCTGCCCTTGTGGGGGGATATTTTAGCCACTGATCCTGCCCCCTTGCTGGCAAGATTAGCTGAAAATCTTTTAGCGGACAAGAAAGCCTTGCAGGCAATGGCCTTGAAACTTTACCAAGAAGCCTTGCTGCCTAGGGGAGAGCTGAGTACAAAGATACTGCTGAAAGCTCCCTTTTCAATAGCCGGCAGAGCATTAAATATTGCCATTAACTGCCTGTTGCAGGCCCAGAGCAGAGAGGGTACTGCTGGCAGCAGATTTTCCTTGTCGGAGAGATCACAGAAAGCAGTTTTACTGTTTATAAAAAAAGACGACACTACTCTTCATTCTCTGGAGCTTTCGGAAGGGATCAGAGCTGATCTTTTTGCCAATACCCTCAAGTTTTCTATCGCCAGAAGCAAGGGCTTTTCCCAGGATGAAAATTACTCTTAAAGTGATTTGTTACCGGGGTATTCGATTTCTCCTTTCAGCTATAAAATAATCTTGTCTATTGCTATAATACTTTGGTATCGAATTATTGCTGCTTTATATTTAGATAGAGATAGTGGGATAATAGATAGTTACGAATGTCTAATGGAGTAAATATGTGCCAAGAAATTGAAAGAATTCTGGTCAGCAAGGAAGAAATCCAAGAAATCTGTAAGCGCCTGGGTGCTGAAATTACTGAGGATTACCAAGGGAAAAAGTTGATCTTGATCTGTGTGCTCAAGGGCGCCTTTGTGTTTTTAGCAGATTTGATCAGAGAAATTGATCTGCCCTGTGAAGTGGATTTCATGTCGGTCAGCAGCTACAGCGGCCAGCATTCCACCGGTGTAGTCAAGATCGTCAAAGATCTGGACAGCGATATCTCTGGCAAGCATGTGTTGATTGTGGAAGATATTGTCGATTCAGGCCTGACACTTAAACATCTAAGTGAACTTTTGAAAACAAGAAATCCTGCCAGCGTCAGGATATGCACAGCCTTTGACAAGCCTGAGAGAAGAAAAGTTGAAATCTTTGTCGACTATATCGGTCTGGAGATCCCTGATGAATTTATTGTCGGCTATGGGCTTGATCTGGATGAATATTATCGCAATCTGCCGGAGGTGGCGGTTTTATCTCCCGCTTCCCAACCTGATCAGGCCGATGCAGATATAGTCTGTGCGCAGATGGAGGTCGTGGATGAATAGTATGGGGCCTAAAAAAAGATTTAGCGGCTTTTCCTTTTACATTGTTTTGATGATGATTATATTTGCCATGACTTATTTCATGTCAAATATATCCGGCAGCAAAAGCTATACCTTGTCTGAGATGAGAAATCTGATTGAGGCTGAAAAGGTTGAATCTGTGGTAATCAGCGGCAGTGAATTAAAGATGGTCTTAAAGCCTGTTGCCGGCCAGCCGGAAGAAACCATCACTAAAGAGATTCCGACTGAATCGATCGGTGAATACGAAAAATATCTGGCTGAGGCAGTAAATGAAGGCTTGATTGAATCTTATGACTACTACCGGCCGACAGATTTAGCTTCAATTTTGAACATCCTGATAATTGTTATGCTGCTGGTCTCCATCGGTGCTTTTATCTATATCAACTACTCAAGACAAGGAGATGGCAAAAGGGCGATCAGTTTTGGCAAGAGCCGGGCTAAATTAAATGATCCCAGCAAAAACAAGATTACCTTTGACGATGTGGCCGGGGCAGAGGAAGAAAAGGAAGAGCTGCAGGAAGTTGTCGATTTTCTTAAAAATCCGAAGAAATATTCTGAACTGGGCGCCAAAATACCGAGCGGAATTATTTTAGTCGGTGCGCCCGGCACGGGCAAAACTCTCCTGGCCAAAGCAGTTGCCGGAGAGGCAAATGTTCCCTTTTTCTCCATCAGCGGTTCTGACTTTGTCGAGATGTTTGTCGGAGTAGGGGCTTCCAGGGTGAGAGATCTTTTTGACAATGCCAAAAAGCACACACCCTGCATAATTTTTATTGATGAGATTGATGCTGTCGGCCGCCATCGCGGGGCAGGACTTGGCGGCGGCCATGATGAAAGAGAGCAGACATTGAATCAGCTGCTGGTTGAAATGGATGGCTTTGGTCCTAATGAGGGAGTAATTGTCATGGCGGCCACTAACCGCCCGGACATTTTGGATCCGGCCTTGCTAAGACCCGGACGCTTTGACAGGCGGGTTGTGGTCATGATTCCGGATATCGTGGGCCGGGAAGCAATTTTACAAGTACATGCACGCAATAAGCCCCTGGCCGCAGATGTCAATCTTAAAGATATTGCCAGAATTACACCCGGCTTTACCGGCGCTGATCTGGCCAACCTATTAAATGAAGCAGCTTTGCTGACTGCCAGAAGAGGGGGCAAGGAGATCTTGTACAACGATATCTCCGAAGCGGTCTTTAAGATTACTATCGGACCGGAGAAAAAGAGCAGAATCATCAGTGCGGAAGAAAGAAAACTTACGGCCTACCATGAATCAGGCCATGCCATTGTGACCAGAGAAGCCTCTAAAACTAACAGTGTGGAAAGGGTATCAATCATTCCTGCGGGCGGAGCCGGAGGCTATACTGCCTTTAAGCCCAGTGAGGATATGCATTTTCAGACCAGAACTGAGCTCTTGAGCCAGATCATGATGGCTTTGGGAGGCAGGGCGGCGGAGGAGCTCACTTTTAACGAGATCAGTACCGGCGCCAGCCAGGATCTGCAGCAATGCAACCGCATAGCAAGAGATATGGTGACCCGCTACGGCATGAGTGAGCGCCTGGGCAATTTTGTCATCGATAAGGATCAGGAGGTTTTTTTGGGCCGCGATTATTCCCACACTCAGCAGCACAGTGAGAGTCTATCTGCTGTGATTGACGAAGAGGTAAAGAGGATTCTCGATGAGGCCTATGAAAAGACACTAAATATCTTGAGAGAGAATACTCTCTTGCTGGATAAGCTAGCTGAAAGACTGCTTGAAGTGGAGAAAATTGAAAGCGAAGAATTTGAAGAGATCTACCGCCAGTATGCGGCAGATTTCAAAGAGCTGCCGGCAGATTTTCTTGCTGAAAAGAAAGTAGTGGTAGAACCACACGCAGAAGATATCGATAACGGTTAAGTAAAAATAATTATCTTTTTAAAGGCTGTCTTGAGCTTAAAGCTTAAGACGGCCTTTTAATTTTCCACTCTGGTCATATGATCAGTGCGCCCGGTCAGCTTGTCAGCTGTGTTTCTCAAATCCACGCCCATGATCAAAAGCACATCGCCGGGTTCTAAAATAGTGCGCAGATGTGCCTCCAGTGCCTCGTTTGTCGGGAAATAGATTGCTTCTCCGCCCAATTCATTGATACGGTCGCAGATATCTTTTGAGCTGATGGAGGAATCTCTTTCTCTGTCATCATAAATTTCAGACATCATCAGCGGGCGGATATCTTTTAAGACATCGACAAAGTCAGCGAAGAAACCTCTGACTCTGCTGTGGGTCAGGGGCTGAAAACATATCCACAGCCTTTTGGCCGGGATCATGCGGGCAGCAGCGACGGTTACCCGCACTGCCGAATGGTGATGGGCATAGTCGGCAAAAACCTTGGCCCCGTTATAAAGGCCGGTATAGGTAAAACGTCCTTCGGCTCCTCTGAAGCCTGCCAGGGCTTTTTTGGCCGCCTCAGGACCGGCACCGTTCAGATCAGCCAGAGAAATGGCGGCCAGGGCATTTTGAATATTAAACACACCGGGTACTTCCAGTTTGATCCGGCTGTATAATTCTCCCTCTTTATAGGTTGAAAAAGCTGGATAACCGGTGCGAAAATCTGCTTCATCCCAGCTGTAATCCGGTACTGAGCCGGCTTTTTTACTTTTTATTGCCGTTTTTAACTCGGCCAGGCCTGCAGGAATTTTTTCTTCCCTGTGCCCAAACCAGACCAGATTTAGATGGGCCAGGCCCTCTTTTCTTTTTTCTTCAACCATGCTGAGGAGAGGGATCATATAGGGGTCAAAGCTCGGCAGCAGCACTGTGCAGTTATCTGGCTGCAAGGCAAGGAAATCTGCAAAGGCCTCGATCATATCTTCCGGTGTGGGATAACAGTCAATATGATCATGGACAATGTTTAAGACTGAGACTGTGTCTGAACGGTAGTTCAAAAATCCCCGTCTGAATTCACAGGCTTCAGACAGCAAAAGATCGGGACTTCCAACTCTGATAGTGGTTTTGAACTCTAAAAGCTCAGCGCCAAGATGGACTGTGGGATCGAGTTCTGCTTCAATCATTATCAGAGCGCACATAGCTGTTACAGATGATTTGCCATTAGTTCCGGCCACATTGATAACAGTGGGGAAGAGACGGTTTATTGCCCCCAGAAAAACTGCTCTTTCCACGCAGATAATATTTTGCTTTTTCGCCTCAGCCAGCTCGGGATTGTCCTGGAAAACAGCTCCGGAATAGACGATCAGATCAGGGGAGGTGGAGAGAATATTTTCCTGATTATGACCGGCAAAGACAGTAATGCCGATCTTCTTTAGATAATCTGTTCGAAAATTGGGCTGGGCGTCAGAGCCAAAGACTAGAACTCCACGGCTTTGGGAAAATTCCGCCAGACCACACATGCTGATACCGCCGATACCGACGAAAAAAATCCTTTTGCCCGGCTTTATATAGCTAGAGATATGTAAAAGAAAATCCTCTTTTTGCCAGTCAGGTTCAGCTTGATTGCAGTTTATTTTTTCTATATTTATTTTTTTGCTCATAAAGATACTTTTTTTGATCCGCCTTTATTATCTAGATTAAACCATTCTGCCCTTAGTCACTGGCCTAGTTTTTATTGTCTTTATCCGCAGGTATTATATCATCATTTGTTAAAATTTTAATCTGGCTTGCACTGAGCTTAAGATTATTTCTTTCTAGTAGCTCTAAGAAGAAATTTATCAAAGCATCTCTTTCAGCGATAAAAGAGGGAAAGGCCAGATCAGAAATATAATACTGCAGCAAAAGCGAAATTCCTTTTTCTGCAACAGATTCTAGACCAAGATAGTAAGGATCAGGAGTTTTATTGGGGCGAGAGTCAAGGTACTGCCCGAGCTCTGAGCTAATCAGTTTGATTTTTTCAGTTTCAGCGTCAAGAGGGAAAATAAACTGCAGGCGCAGACGTCTTTTTTTCATCTTGCTGAGATTTTCAAGCACATTATCTGTTAATTTTGAATTGGGCACAATGAATACAGTCTGCTCATGACTCCTCAGACGTGAGGAGCGCAGGCCGATGAATTCTACTACACCCACAAAATCTGGCCCCTTGACCAGATCGCCGAGTTCAAACATCTGATCGGATATAATTGTTATCCCGGCAAATAAATTAGTCAAACTCTCCTTGGCGGCCAGAGAGATAGCAAGTCCACCGATTCCCAGTCCGGTTACAATGCCTGTGACATTAAAACCAAAAAGACTAAGGCTCATAATAATTCCCAGGGCAATCAAAAAGATGCGGATTATCTGCTGGTAAAAAAGATAAACAGTATCTGTCAGTTTGCCCGGATTTTTTGTCTGCAGCCAGCCCAGAAGAATCTGCAAGAGTGCGTCACAAAAAAGCAAGAGTATGATGATGAAGAGAAATTGCAGCAAAATATCTACTGCCTTGCCGCTTTCAGCGGAAATTTCCAAGATTTGAATCAGGGCAAAACGAAATGCCAGCAGGGGCAGCAGCCATTGCAAAGATTTATGCAGCCTTTGAAAAGATTTTGCACCCAATTTTTCATTTTGCCATCTTAGATTGGCTAAGATAAAAATTATAATCCGAGCAAATAATCTGCGCAGGAAAAAGGCTAAGGCAGTAATAAGCACTGCTGCTAGCCACTGGGAGACGGTGCGGGATAAAAAGAGACTATCTGCCCAGTTTGCAGGCAGTAAGCGGCGGATGCCATCTATTATTAGATTACAAATCTGCACAAAATTCATATGCCCATAATACCTCAAATAAAGATAAACAAGAATAAAAAGTAAAGCCGAGCTGATTTTGGCAGCGCATTTAGTATTTATCTTTTTTTTGTTCTATAATCTATGAAAACAAGATCTACCCTATTGATGGAGGTGCTAATGGCAGGCAAAGAAGAGGCTAAATGGAAAATTCTGGCTCCCTTTCTGATTATGATGTCAGGAGTATCCTGGGGCCTGATAGGCTTGTTTTCGCATGAACTCAGGCGGGTAGGGCTAAGCCCTCTGCAAATTACCCATTGGCGCAATATTGTTGCCGGCCTGGTGCTGGTTACTTTTATCTTGCTTAAAGACAGAAGCCTGCTGAAAATATCTATTAAAGATATCTGGATGTTTATCGGCACTGGCGTATTGAGCATTTCCTTTTTCAATATATGCTACTTTATCTGTATGCAAGAGAGCACTTTGTCAGTGGCAGTAACATTACTGCACACCTCGCCCGTCTTTTTAATGCTCTTTTCAGTCTGGCTTTTCAAAGAGAAATTCACATTAAATAAAGCAATTGCCATCATACTGGCCGGAGGAGGCTGTGTTTTTGTAACCGGCTTAATCGGGGCTGAGTCTGTTCCCATTACCGGTCGCGCCTTATTTTTCGGTATCTGCTCTGGCTTTCTCTACGCTCTTTATTCAGTGTTTGGGCGCTTTGCCCTGCAAAAGTATAACTGGCTGACAATCATTGCCTATACCTTCATTTTGGCTGTTTTTGCTTTATTTCCGCTGTCAGATTTTCCTCAGATGATTGAACTGACCTTTACAGATCAAAAGGTGACTTTAAGTATGATAGCCCTCGGACTGATTTCCACTCTCTTGCCTTTTTTACTTTATACCAAAGGATTGGAGCATCTGGAGGTCAGCAAGGCGGCTCTTTTGACTTTTGTTGAACCCACTGTAGGTATGCTGGTCTCGGTTTTAGTATTCAAAGAGTATTTTTCGGTAAACTATGCCATCGGTCTGGTCCTGATAATATCTGCCATTATCGTCTTAAACCGTCCTGTGCGAACTTTTGCTGGCAAAGATTAATTAAATTCGTTTGAATGCTTGCTCTGGCGGATATTGTCAAACTTTGCCCCAAATCGCATTTCTGGCAAGCTTGAGTTTTGCTTTGGCGCCGGATTACGAGGTCATTTAGCCACTGTTCATGAGAGGTTGCCAGAGAAAGCAAAGGGAGGCTTTTAGGTAAAGCAAAAATTTGACAGCAGACCTGAAGATAAGTTATTATTGTTCGGCGACCGCTTTGGGAGGGTATCTAATTTCGTCTGTGCGAAAACCCCAATACTCGAGCGCAACGCAGGAGGAAAGAATGTACGCTATCATTAGGACAGGCGGCAAACAGTACAAAGTTGAAGAAGCAGGCGAGCTCTTTGTTGAGAGAATCGAAGGTGAAGCTGGCGATCAGATTGAATTTGACGAGGTGTTGGCAATTTCGACGGCCGACGGGTTAAAGGTAGGTCAGCCACTTTTAGCAGGAGCAAAGGTTGAAGCAGAAATTATCGCTCAGGGCAAGCATAAGAAGATTTATATCCTGAAGTATAAAGCCAAGAAAGGCTATCGTAGAAAGCAGGGCCATCGCCAGCTTTATACCAGGGTAAAGATAAACAAAATCCTGCCTTAAGGATGATTAGATTAACTGTATATCGTTCCAGTACCGGCTTTACTAGGGCATTTAAGATGACAGGCCACGCCAATCAGGCTCCTCATGGCGAAGATATAGTCTGTGCGGCTGTCTCAGGGCTGGCCCAGAGTATAATCGGCTCTGTGCAGGAGATTTGTGAGATTGAGCCTGTTTATGTACTTGAACCCGGCAGGATATACTGTGAAATAGAAGAAGAAGAACTGAACCATCAACAAATGATTCAAGCTGATGCCCTGATGAGGGCAGTAGAGATCGGAGCCAGACAGATACAAGAAAGCTATGGTGATAGTTACTTAACTGTAGTGGTCGATCTGGAAGACAAGCAAGGAGGCTCAAAATGATCAAAGTTAATTTGCAATTACTGGCAAGTAAAAAGGGTATGGGTTCGAGCAGAAATGGCCGCGACTCACAGGCCAAGAGACTTGGCGCCAAGCTGGGTGATGGCCAGTACTGCCTTGCCGGCAGCATTATCTATCGCCAGCGGGGGACAAAAATTCATCCCGGCACCAATGTTGGCATCGGCAAAGACGATACTCTTTATGCGACAATAGACGGACTTGTGCGTTATGAGCGGCTTGGTCGCAAGCGCACCTGTGCCAGCGTCTATCCTATCGAGTAAATTGTTTTACGATCGAGCAGTAATTAATGTCCGTTCCGGCGATGGCGGGAACGGACATATGTCTTTTCGTCGGGAGAAAAATATTCCCACCGGCGGACCCGATGGTGGAGATGGAGGAAAGGGCGGCAGTGTCATCCTTAGAGCTGACAGATCTAAAAACAGCCTTTTAGACTTTCGTTTCCGCCATAAATTTTTCGCCCAGAATGGTGATGACGGGCAAAAAGACAATAAAACCGGCAAATCTGCAGCCGATCTTGTCATCGCTGTGCCGCCCGGTACTCTGGTAATCTCCGAAGCTACAAATGAATTACTGGCTGACCTCTTAGCTGAAGGCGATGAAATTATTGTTGCCGAGGGTGGCAGAGGCGGTCTTGGCAATGCCAGATTTAAAAATTCTATTCGCCAGACGCCACGTTTTGCCACTTCAGGAAAAACCGGGCAAGAACTTTTACTTCGACTGGAACTAAAACTAATCGCCGATGTTGCTTTGATCGGCTATCCCAATGCAGGAAAATCCACTCTCTTGTCCATGATTTCTGCTGCCAAGCCTAAAATTGCAGATTATCCCTTTACAACCTTAGAACCTGTTTTAGGTGTAGTCAGCAAAGGAGATTTTCGCTTTGTCGTGGCGGACATACCCGGTTTGATCGAGGGCGCTGCAGAAGGTGCTGGGATGGGGCACGATTTCTTGCGCCATGTGGAAAGGACAAAAATCTTTCTCCATCTGCTTGATGCCTCCGGTCAGGAAGGCCGTGATCCGTTTACAGATTTTACAGTCATCAATCAAGAGCTGCAAAAGTATAAGGATCTTCTGGCTCAACGGCCCCAGTGGGTTATCTTAAATAAAATTGATATTACCCCGGCGGAAAAGATCACAGAGCTGCAAGAAAAAATCACAAAAGCAGGATTTAAGACCTATGCCATTTCAGCTGCCACCAGAGCAGGTGTGGACCAGCTGGTCAATGATCTGGCAGCAGAAGTAGCAAAGCTTCCGGACAGCTCTCCTTATGATGCCGAGGAGCTGCGCAAGAAATATGTCTATGAGCCGGAAGATAAATTTACCATCGTCAGTCAAGGAGGTATGCTCTCAGTCAAAGGAGCCTGGATCAGGGAGCTTTTACAATCGACAAATTTTGACGATTATGAATCTAGGCGTCATTTCCAGAGGCAAATTGAACGCTTCGGGCTGGAAAAAACTTTGCGCGCCGCCGGGATGAAAGACGGCGATACCGTCTTGCTCGCCGGCAGCGAATTTGAATTTGAAGAGGAATTGTAGTCTATTGCAGCGCAATAATTCCTGTATGTTGCGGTACAGTTTGCCAGCAAACGGCGGCTGGAGTAATATTTAGCTATAATAATGCTGATTTGAGCTTGAAACCATCTGAATTTTGGCGTCAGGCTTTGAATTTTTGGTCAAAGGAGGTAGTTAAATGACAAGTTATGTATGTGATCTTTGCGGTTATGTCTATGACCCGGCTGAGGGTGATCCTGAGAACGGTGTAGAACCAGGTACAGCTTTTGAGGATGTTCCTGAAGATTGGCTCTGCCCACTTTGCGGAGCTCCTAAATCCGATTTTTCACCATTGGATTAATTTAATCGACCAGCCGGGCTGTGTTGATTTTCAAGCGAGATGGCCGGGGTGATGATTCCGGCCATTTTTCATTCCGGAGGTTATTTATGCTTAAAATAAGCGATCATATTTATGAGGTTGGGGCAGCTCATCCTGAACTGAAATATTTTGACAAACTGATGCCTACCAAACGCGGCACCACATATAATTCATTTTTAATCAGAGGCGAAAAAACTGTTCTGATAGATCCGGTTGAACCGGAGAAAAAAGAGATTCTCTTTGCCAATCTAAAAGAACTGCAGATAACAAATATTGACTATCTTATTTGCCTGCATACAGAGCAAGATCATGCGGGCTCAACAAAAGACCTGCTTGAACTCTATCCACAGATGCAGCTTGTGGGCAGCGCCAAAGTTGCCGAGCTGATGGAAACGCATCTCCATCTTCCCAAAAGCGACTTTCTAATCATGGCTGATGACGATGTACTTGATTTGGGCGGTTTAAGCTTGAGATTTAAGAGCATTCCCTTCTCTCACTGGCCGGATAACACGATGGTCTACCTGGAAGAGGAGTCGATCTTATTTTCATCTGATCTCTTTGGCTCTCATTATGCTGCCCAAGATCCTGCCCGTCCCGATCTGAAACTGCAGCTGGATGAAGCCAAGGCCTATTATGCGGAAATTATGATGCCGACCAGGCAGCAAACCAGAAAGCATGTGCAGTGGGTCAGAGAGCTAAATCCTGGCATGATCCTGCCGGCACATGGGCCGGCCTGGGAGGATCCGGATCTTATCCTCTCCCTTTATGAGCGCTGGACTTCTGATGCTGTAGAAGCAAGTGTTGTCATCCCCTATGTCAGCATGCACGAATCGACTAGAACAATGGCCGAATACCTGGCTAAAAAGATAGCAGAGCAAGATATTAAAGTCTATCTGGCGGATCTAGGCGAGCCAGACAAGGATCTGCGCGTCAACACCGGCGAGGCGCTTTATCTGGCGGTAGATGCCGCTGCCATTGTACTGGCCACTCCTACGGTTTTAGGAGGGCCTCACCCTTGCCTTGCCTTTGCCGCCATTTTAATCAATGCACTTAGAGTCAAAGCCAGATATCTGGCACTGATCGGCTCTTTTGGCTGGGGGACACAGGTGGAAAAAACTGTTCAGTCGCTTTTACCCAGACTAAAAGCGGAGCAATTGCCGACTGTTTTGTGCAAAGGACTGCCACGCAAAGAAGATTACCAGGCGCTAGATGATCTGGCCTTGCAGCTGGCGGAAAAGATCAGGCAGCTGCCGGAAGAGGATCTTTTAGTTTAATCTTCGAGTAATTTTTTAAGAATTGTTTCATAAAGGTCAAATGAAGCCGCTTCCCAGGCTGAGGCGGCTTTTTTGGCCAGATTTTCAGTCGGAAAAACAAGGCTGATGGTAAAACTTTTACTCTCGTTTTCAAAGCGCTCTAAAGTCAGCAGCCATTCGCCGGTGGCGGTAGGCTTAAGACGAAAACTGTGATTTTCAAGTTTTAGTCTCTCGCCTTTAAGCTCTTCACTTTTGCGCTTGATCCATTTGCTGATATTGTCGGGAATCTGGTTTTGCAGAGTATTTAATACCTCCAGACCTTTAGCAGTAATATCTATCCGTTCAACCGCCTGCTGATCAGCGTCTAGATGAGGTTCATCTTTTCTTACTGCCAGATATAAAAGCTTGCCGCTGATCAATTCTGCCGTTGCTTCACTGTAGGAGAAAAAATCCATCTGCAAAGAATCCAGTGCAATTTCCGCCAGCATGCTTTTGCGCAGTCCCGGATGAAGGCTGGTAAATTTCAGCAAAATCATTTTGTTTAATGTCTTTTGATCTAAAGCCATTTCAGCACCTGAGCATTGAAAAATTCTTCTCTATTATAGCATTAAGGCCTGTATTGTGCCTTGTCTCAATGGTATAATAATTGTTCGGCATCATTAAGCGGCATCATTAAAAGGAGGAATAATGATGACCATTCTTGTCACCGGCGGAGCTGGCTATATAGGAAGCCATACTGTACCCATGCTTTTGCAGGAGGGTCATTCAGTAATTATTGCTGATGATTTACGCAACAGCAGTATTGAAGTTGTGCGCCGAATCTTTGAGTTGACAGGAAAAGATTTCTCCTTTTACCAGACAGATTTATGTAATTATAGTGGTATGCGCCGGATCTTTGAGCAAAGAAAGATTGACGCTGTTATACATTTTGCCGGCCTAAAAGCTGTAGGCGAATCAGTTCAGTTTCCGCTAGAGTATTATCGCAATAATCTTGACAGCAGCCTGGTTTTGCTGGAATTGATGGCGGAGTATGATGTTAAAAAAATCGTCTTTAGCTCATCTGCTACGGTCTATGATCCGGAAAGTCAGCTGCCTTTAAAAGAGAGTTCTCCCTTAAAACCTCAAAACCCCTATGGCTGGACAAAGCTCATGATTGAACAAATCCTGAGCTCAGCTGCAGATGCCGATCCCGAGCTGTCGGTTGCCCTGCTGCGCTACTTTAATCCGATTGGAGCAGATAAAAGTGGCAGAATAGGTGAAGATCCGCGCGGTGTGCCCAACAATCTTATGCCCTATATTACTCAGGTTGCCGTAGGCAGAAGAGATCATCTCAATATCTTCGGGGCAGATTACCCCACCCGGGATGGAACAGGTGTCAGAGATTATATTCACGTACTTGACCTGGCTGAGGCCCATCTGCTGGCAGTAAATTTTCTTGCAGATAATAAAGGTGTCAAGGCTATAAATCTGGGTTGCGGCAGGGGCTACAGTGTCTTGGAATTGCTGCGGGCCTTTGAGGAGGCTTCCGGCCTCGAGATCAAATATGAGGTTTTAGGCAGAAGGGCGGGCGATTTTGCTGAGGTTTACTCTGATCCTCGTCTTGCCTACGAGCTTTTGGGCTGGAAGGCCAAGAGAGATCTGGCTGAAATGTGCCAGGATGCCTGGCGCTGGCAAAAACAAAATCCCTTTGGCTATGAGGAGGAGAAAGCAACTGATAGTTGATATTGCAATTATTCTCATTTTGATCATTTTTGCTGTCAACGGCGCGCGCAGGGGACTTTTACGTTCTCTGGCCGGCTTGATCATTTTTTTGCTCTCCCTGGTGCTGTCTTTTCTTTTAGTCCGGCCGGGCAGCAGCTGGCTGGTGGAGCAGGGCTTGTTTTCCGGCTATGCCGGTGAATTGTCTGCCAAGATCGAGGCGATGGCAGGACCAGGTAATTCTCTTCTCAATGTTGTTTTGGAAAAGCTGCATCTGCCCTCAGTCTGGCTGAGGCATATTTCTTCCAGCATTGGCGCTCAGGAATCAAATCTTGCCACCGCTATTGCGCTTTCTTTAATCAAAATAGCTGTCTCTGCACTTTTATTTTGGTTTTTGTTTTTGAGTATTAGCTTTCTTTTGAAGCTTGCTGCCCGAGAGCTGACGAAACTGCTGAACAATATTTATCTTGTCGGCTCTCTTAATAAGCTGGGCGGGATTGTGATCAAGCTTTTTTATGGCCTCGTGATTGTCTTCTTACTGATCTTTCTTCTGACAGCTCTGACACCTTTGTACCCTCGCTTTGGCCTCTGGCTGGAAAGCTCATCGATTGCGAACTTCTTACGGGAAAAGAACTATTTTGCCGACCTGCTGGAGTCAGTTTTCTGAACGCTTTAAGTTAAAGATTTAGCAATTTGTAAGATAGAACACAGTCTCAAAAATTTGTCTCTCCTCAGCTTGACAAAGTATATTGATGGCGTTATATTGTCTATTAGTTAGCACTCGGGCTTCCTGAGTGCTAAATAATGTAAGCAATAGATTTAATATATGGAGGTTAATTATGAATATCAAACCATTGGCTGACCGTGTAGTGGTTAAGATGCTCGAAGCCGAAGAGACAACAAAGAGCGGGATTGTTTTACCGGGATCTGCTAAGGAGAAACCGCAAGTGGCCGAAATAATGGCTGTTGGCCCGGGTGGAATTGTTGACGGCAAAGATGTGATTATGGAAGTTGATGTGGGTGATCATGTGCTTATCAGCAAATATGCCGGCACTGAAGTCAAGATCGATAATATTGAATATACAATTTTGCGCCAGAGCGATATCCTCGCTATTGTTGAGTGATGCGTCTGGTAATGGAGGGATAAAATAATGGCAAAAGATTTATCATATGGAATTGAAGCGCGCAAACATTTAGAAGACGGCGTAAACAAACTGGCTGATACAGTCAGGATTACAATGGGTCCCAAGGGCAGGAATGTGGTTTTGGACAAAACCTACGGCTCTCCTGTCATAACTAACGACGGTGTCACCATTGCTCGTGAAATCGAGCTGGAGGATCGCTTTGAGAATATGGGTGCCCAGCTGGTCAAAGAAGTTGCGACCAAAACAAACGACATCGCCGGTGACGGCACAACAACCGCCACTTTGCTGGCTCAGGCCATCATTCGTGAAGGCCTGCGCAATATTGCCGCCGGTGCAAATCCTGTCATTTTGAAACAGGGTATAGACAAGGCTGTTGCAGTTGCAGTGGAGAAGATTCAAAAAGATGCCAAGGCTGTGTCAGGCCGTGACGATATCACACGTGTGGCAGCCATTTCCGCTAATGACGATGAAATCGGCGAGATGATTGCCAAGGCCATGGAGAAAGTTACATCGGACGGCGTCATCACCGTAGAGGAATCCCAGACCATGGGCACTGATTTGGAAGTGGTCGAGGGTATGCAGTTTGACCGCGGTTATATTTCCGCCTATATGGTTACCGATACCAGCAAGATGGAAGCAGTCTACGACGATCCCTATATCTTGATTACAGATAAGAAGATTGCTGCAGTGCAAGATATTTTGCCCCTGTTAGAGCAGATTGTTCAGGCTGGCAAAAAGCTTTTGATTGTTGCAGAAGATGTTGAGGGCGAAGCCCTGTCCACCTTGATTCTCAATAAGCTGAGAGGCACATTTAACTGTATCGCAGTTAAGGCTCCCGGCTTTGGTGACCGCCGCAAAGAGATGCTGCAAGATATCGCTGTTTTAACTGGCGGCAAGGTGATCTCCTCTGAACTAGGCATGGAACTAAAAGATGCCCAGCTGGACGATCTGGGACGTGCACGTCAGGTTAAAGTCAGCAAAGATGACACCATTATTGTCGACGGCGCTGGTGCTGCTGAAAACATCAAGGGACGCATAGATTCTATTCGCGCTCAAATTGATGAGACCACTTCAGATTTTGACCGTGAAAAGCTGCAGGAACGCCTGGCCAAACTGTCCGGCGGTGTTGCCGTAATCAAGGTTGGTGCGGCCACCGAGAC
>CAZUWY010000020.1:24406-27826 GCA_964624395.1 uncultured Mageeibacillus sp.
AGATGAAAGAGAAGAAACTGAGAATTGAAGATGCTCTTTCAGCTACCAGAGCGGCAGTTGAAGAAGGTCTGGTTGCCGGTGGCGGAGCTGCCTATGTCATAGCCATGAAGGAAGTCAATAAACTGCTGGACGATGCAGAGGGTGATGTCAGAACAGGTATCGCTATTGTTGCCAGAGCTCTCGAGGAGCCTGTGCGCCAGATTGCCAGCAATGCTGGTTTTGACGGCAGCGTTGTCTGTGAGAAAGTCAAGGAAAGCAAGTCCGGAGTCAGCTTTGACGTCCTCAAAAGCGAGTACGTGGATATGTTTGAAGCTGGAATCATCGATCCGGCCAAGGTGACCCGTTCTGCTTTGCAAAACGCAGCCTCGATTGCCTCCATACTGTTGACAACTGAGGCCATTGTCGCTGATATCCCCGAGCCCGAGCCTCCCATGCCCATGGGCCAGCCCGGAATGTATTAAGCTAGTCAGCTAGGTACAATGTATTATCTGCAGCCCCTTCTTTTGGAGGGGCTGTTTTTGTATCAGTTTATCTATGATAATATATGAGCGAATTTGACTGAAGAAACTGACGAGAGAGTATAGTATATTCCATGGTTGTGTACGAGAAAAAACCTCTTTACAGCAGGGAGCAGATGACCAAGGCGGCAATGCCGGTTTATCTGTGGCTCTTGCTTGGAATAGTTCTTACTTTTTTGAGTTTTCTGCTCATCCTCAACCCTGTTGTAAACGAAACTGTTAAAGCGGGCAGTGCTGCACAAAGAATCGTAAAGGCTGGATCCGGCTATGAACTTACGGAGCAGCTGATGCCGGATATCTACCCGATCGGACCATATCAGGCGATTATTGAGCAGGGGGGCCTTCTCTTTTTGGATGCCAAAGGCCGTGAACAGGCCTGGCATGAGACAGGTCTTCGGGCAGCGAGAATAATTTACCAGGCGGCAGATTATTTGGTTTTGGGCGATAACGAGAGCCCCGGTTTTGCAGTTGTCAATGAAACGGGTATCGTTTTTTCCGACAAAATTAAAAGCCGGGCAATGAGTGCAGATATCAGAGGCGACGATCTGCTTTTATTGGATCAAGGCCAAGACAGCAAGGGTGAGATCAGATATTATAATCTGGCGGCTAAAGAATTGATTTTCACGATTGAATATCAGGATTCGGGCTATCCTCTTTTGGCCCGCCTTGTCCCAGGCCTGTCGGCTGCTGACATATTGGTATTAAATACTGATGAGTTTGAACCCAGATGCCTGATGCAGCGTTATGATCTCAACGGCAAATTATTGTCTGAGCTTGACCTCGACCACTACTTTGGCGGCTTCATTCATTACGGGCAAGAGCCGGTGGTTTACGGGCAAGATCTTGTGGCCCTGGTAAATCTTGAGAGCAAAGAAATTGAAAATATCCCCCTGCCAGCAGGATTTTCATATATCCTGACCGACCGCACCGGTTTCATTCTTTTGGGCAGCCGGCCTGGCGAGGATGGCTCCTGGTTCTTGCCTTTTGCCAGCGGCAAAGAGAGTGCTCTGATCGAAATCCCCTTGCTTACTGCCAAGCCTGCAGCAGCTGACGGCTGGCTTCTTATCCCCTCCGCCAATAATCTCTCACTTTATGATCTAACGGATATACAGCTTGCCGGCAGCGAGGATTTTCCTGAAGCATTAAAGGAGATTTATTTCTCGCCGGCCGGGCGGGTCCTGATTGTCACAGGCAAAAGAATAATCCCGTATCTTGTGCAGTAGGAGCAGATACTGTGAGCAAAATCTACGATCTTGTTATAGTAGGCGGAGGTGCGTCGGGCCTTATGGCTGCGATAGCAGCTGCAAAAAAGAATAGAGAGCTTAGCATTTTGATTCTTGAGGCTCAAGAGCAGGCAGGCAGAAAGATTTTGGCCTCCGGTAATGGCAGATGCAATCTTTCCAATCAAGATATGAGCGCGAAGAATTATCAAAATAATCGTTTTGTTGAATCATTGCTCTACAATATTTCTCCTACCGTCCTACAGTATGTTTTCTCAGACCTGGGTTTACTGACGATTACAGACAGTGCAGGGAGGATTTACCCGGCTTCTAATCAGGCTCAGACTGTCTTGGCTATTCTTTTGGAAAATTTAGCTAGATTTGGGGTTGATCTCAGGACAAAAAGCCCTGTTATGCGTTTAGAGCAGGCTACTGGCAACACTTGGCAGCTCTACTTGTTAAGCGGGGAAATGGTTGAGGCGAAAAAGCTTATTTTGGCCACTGGATCTGTAGCCTCACCTCAGTTGGGTGGGTCGCGCTCAGGTTTTAAGCTCTTAAAGCAGTTGGGTTTGAATGTTTTAGATCCGGCACCTGCTCTTACTCCTCTTGTTTTGCAAGCAAAGGAGCTAAAGCAGCTTAAAGGCTGCCGCTTCAAAGGAAAAGCCAACCTCTTGCTTGCTTTGGCGGGCAAGGAAAAAAATATTATTGCCAGCTCAGAGGGTGAATTTCTTCTGACTGATTACGGCTTATCCGGGATCGCGGCGATGGAGCTTGCTGCTGAAATTGCCAAGTATTGCTCTGTCGCTGCAGAGGATGGACCGGAAATTCCGCTCAAAAGAGCCAAACTAAGAGCGGTTCCGCCTGCTTATCTTTTAGCTGCTGAGAGGAAATTTTCACTAGAGATAGATTTTTTCCCCCAGCTTGACAAAGAAGAAATAAAGATCATTTTGAGACAGCGTTTGCAGCAGCTAAAACAAAAAGAGATCTGGCGCATCTTTTTGGGCATCCTGCCCTTTTCTCTGGGGGAGTATCTGGGGGAGATAATAAAAGAAGCCTTTCAAAGCAAGGGGAAAACTAGTTTTGATCAAGAAATGTTTTTAGATCATGCCCTAGAGATATTAAAGGGCTGGCAGTTAAATATTGCAGGCCTAAGAGGCTATGAGCAGGCGCAGATCAGTCTGGGTGGACTGGACACCAGGGAGATTGATCCGCAGAGCATGTCTATAAACAAGATCTCGGGACTTTATATAGCGGGTGAACTGGTTGATCTGGCAGGAGATAGCGGAGGGTATAATCTTCATTTTGCATTCGCCAGCGGTATTCTGGCCGGCGAGGCAGCTGCAGAAGCGAGCAAAAAATAATTATCCTCAAGTCATCACAAAAAAATAATGAGCAAAAGACTTAGCAAATACTTAGCAAAGACTTATCAAAGATTATCTTAAAATTCCAAAAACATACAAAAACCCAGATTAGATCTTGCGGGATTCGCCCTTGGTCTATAATTCTTGATCATGCCGCTAATTTAATAGCAAACATGATGACATATCGTCTTTAAGTAAAGACTAGATCTAACAAAATTACTTAGGCAAATCAAAAATATTATAGCTGCCAATTTAGATCCTTTTTCTTTTTTATGGGAGAAAAATGGCTGTGCAAAAATTCCTCTTTTCTAAGGGATAAGA
>CAZUWY010000021.1:0-25623 GCA_964624395.1 uncultured Mageeibacillus sp.
ATGTCAGCTTGTTTTAAAAAAGCGGCTGTCAGTTGCCTTCTGTTCATGTTAGAATAGCGCAAGAGATACTATAGAGCAGTTATGGATTAAACAAAGAGATAGATCTGTTTCGATCAACTGTAAGAAAGAGTGCTTCGTGAGTAGCAGGCTTAAATTTGAGCTTACAATACCCAATATTCTTACTTCGATACGTCTCGCTGCTGTGCCTCTTTTGGCATGGCTTATCTGGAACTGGCCACAATACCAGCTCAGTGGCTTCATCACCTTTCTTTCAATCTGGCTGACTGACCTTTTGGACGGATGGATCGCCCGCAGATTTAACTGCACCTCGGAGTTCGGCAAGCTCTTTGATCCTCTGGTGGATAAAATTTTTCAGATAGCCACTGCTGTAATGATGTTTATGATAGGCAGAATTCCTCTCTGGGTGCCTATTTTTATAATTATCCGCGAAAGCCTGATGATACTCGGCGGCTGGTATTTGCTCCAGGCCAGAGATACGGTGGTCTATTCAGATATTTTCGGCAAAGCCGCCACTATGCTTTATGTTTTAGCTTTCGGCCTGTTATTCTGGCTGCCGGATGATCCGGACTGGCTGCGCGATATTATCTTTATTCTGCCAGTTCTTTTGTCGGTGGCTGCGACTGTAAATTACAGCTATAAGAACCGCTACGGACTTAATTTGAAAAAGAGGGAGACGAGCGTTAAAAAATAATTATGCGAATCTCCCACCTATCTCTTAGCTATGCAAGATAAAACCATCAGAATTTTAGAATTTGATAAGATCAGTCAGCTTTTAGCCGAAAAGGCCATGACTATTCCCGCCAGAGAGCTCTGCCTTCGGCTATTGCCGCTTAAGAAGCTGGCTGAGGTGCAAGCTGCTCAGGCGGAAACAGACGATATGGTTCGTTATTTGCTGGAAAAAGGAGATTTGCCCCTGCACGGCATCTCCCCGCTCAAGCCGATTGTCCATAGAGCGGTAGCGGAGGCGGTACTGGACACAAGAGAGCTTTTGCAGATCGGCTCCTTCCTGCGTTCTGTCCAGAGGGTTAAAGCAGTTTTAGGAGAGGAATATGGGCAGAATGAAGCTGACGATCCCCGCTTAGTCTATGAGCGGATAAGTTTGCTTTTCCCCCTGGCGGGACTGGAAAAGAGAATAGACGAGTGCATTGCCGGCGAGGATGAAATAAAGGATCGGGCGACAGTTGAACTCTACAATATCAGGAGACGGATTCGCCAGGCGCAGGACGAGATCAGAAAAGAGCTTGACCGTTTGGTAAAATCACGGTCGCAGGCTTTGCAAGAAGCAATTGTCACTTTGCGCTCCGACCGCTATGTGGTTCCGGTCAAGGCGGAACACAGGGCTCAGGTTCCCGGCTTAATCCACGATACTTCAGCTACGGGCAGCACAGTGTTTATTGAGCCTCTTTCCGTGGTCGAACTCAACAATAAGATCAGACTGCTTCTTGCTGAGGAGAAGAGAGAGATCGAGCAGATTTTGCTTGAGCTCAGCGGCAAAGTTTCCCAGCAGGCAGATACTTTGCTTAGTAATGCTGAGCTTTTAACCTTACTTGATTTTGCCCAGGCCAAGGCCAGGCTTGCCCTGGCCATGAAGGCAATGCCGCCCCTGATGAATGATGAAGGCCGTATTGTGCTGAAAGCCGCCCGCCATCCTCTGATTGATCCGGCTGAGGTCGTGCCGATAGATTTTGAGCTGGGGCGAAAATTCAACACCCTGGTCATAACCGGGCCCAATACCGGCGGCAAAACTGTAAGCCTTAAGACCTGCGGGCTTTTAACTCTAATGGCCATGGCCGGTCTGCAGATACCGGCGAAAGAGCAAAGTGAAATCTCCATCTTCAAATACGTACTGGCGGATATTGGCGATGAACAAAGCATTGAGCAAAATCTATCCACCTTTTCTTCGCATCTGAAACAGATCGTTGAGATCTTAAAACTGGCAGGCCCCGGCAGCCTAGTGCTCTTAGATGAACTTGGTGCAGGCACTGATCCCTCCGAAGGTGCTGCTCTGGCCATTGCCATCTTAGATTTTTTGCGCTCCAGAGGGGCTTTAACAGTTGCCACAACCCATTATAAGGAGTTGAAAGGCTATGCCATCAACACGGCAGGAGTTGAGAATGCCTGCTGCGAATTTGACACGGAAAGTCTTAGGCCCACCTATAAATTAATGATTGGCGTTCCCGGTGTGAGCAATGCCTTTGCCATCTCAGAGCGTCTGGGCCTGATGCCTGCGGTCATTGATCGCGCCCGCACTCTGATTACCGATGAGGGGGCCCGCTTTGAAGAACTGGTCTCCTCGATTGAAAAAAGCCATCAGGAAGCTGAAAAGATCAGGGCTGAAATAGAAATATTAAAAGAGGAAAGCCTGGTAACTAAAAATAAGCTGGCTGAAGAAGAAAGCAAGCTGGAGAAGATGAGAGGCAAAGTGCTTGAAAATGCCCAGCAGGAGGCGGCAGAGCTTTATCTGGCGGCGGAAGAGGAAATTGAAAGGCTTCTGAGAGAAAGCAAAGAGAGAATTGATCAAAGTGCCGGCCACCATATCGCCAGCGATGCCAGAGGGCAAATGCGCAAAGCCAGGGCAAAGCTTGCAGCGGCAAGAAACAAAGAAAGGCTGGCAGATCATGTCGGCAAGATCATCAAGCCGGAAGATGTTCAGCCCGGGCAAACTTATCTGGCCCCCGCTCTGGGCCTTACAGGCACTGTTGACGGCCCTCCCGATAACAAGGGCAATGTGATCCTGCGCAGTGGACAGATGCAGATTACGGTTCCTGTATCTGCCTTGACTTTGCCGGTAAAGGAGAGGGGGACGAAAAACAAGCTCAAGAGAGGCGGCGGCGATAATAGCGGCAAAATCACCGGCAGCAAGCGCAGGCAGATGGGAACTGAGCTGATGCTTTTAGGCAGACTGGTCGAGGATGCCCTGATTGAACTGGATAGCTTTCTAGATGATGCTGTGCTGGCCGGTCTGACGCAATTGAGGATCGTGCACGGCAAAGGCACTGGTGCTCTTAGAAAGGCAGTCAGAGGTTTCTTGCAGCAAGATAAAAGGGTTTTAAGCTTCAGACTGGGCGAACCGGGAGAGGGGGGCGATGGCGTGACCATCGCTGAACTGAGATAAAAGCTGCAGTTCCCGCCGGCAAAATACCAGCCTTCGTTTTAATAGAGCTGTTTTTGGTAATATTCCCAGTGAAAAGGTATAATTAAAGCATAAGCCTTGACAGCAGTTAGGGGGATTTGCCATGAATCAGGCCTATTTGTTTAATAAGGGTGAAAATTTCCAAAGTTACAAGATGCTTGGAGCCAGACCCGACAAGAGCCATGACGGTGAACCAGGCTTTCGTTTTGCTGTCTGGGCCCCTAACGCCGGGGCAGTAAATGTCGTTGGAGATTTCAATCACTGGAATACAAACAGAGACGCTCTCTTACCTTACGGCACAACCGGTATCTGGACCGGCTTCATAGCCGGGGCAGAGCAGTGGCAGCGCTATAAATATGCCATCAGGACAGCGGACGGGAGGATAATCCTTAAAGCTGATCCCTTTGCCCGTCATTCAGAGACCAGACCGAATACGGCCTCGATCCTCTACGATCCTGATGATTACGAATGGCAGGATCAGGAGTGGCTGGCTAAGAGAGCTGATGCAACGGCGGCCGGGCCTTTGAATATCTATGAATGCCATCTTGGCTCCTGGCGCAGGTATGCTGACAACAACGTCTATACCTATCGTGAGATTGCACCTCAGCTTGCCTCCTATCTTCAGGAGATGGGCTACAATGCAGTCGAATTCATGCCGGTCAACGAATATCCACTGGACGGCTCCTGGGGCTACCAGGTGACGGGATATTTTGCCATTACCTCGCGTTACGGGACCCCGGCGGATTTCAAATATCTGGTGGATACGATGCATCAGGCGGGTATCCGTGTGATTATAGACTGGGTGCCGGCGCATTTCCCCCGGGACGATTTTGCTCTGGCCTCCTTTGACGGCCAGCCTTTGTTTGAGCATCCCGATCCCAGAAGAGGCGAACATCCCTCCTGGGGAACACTGATCTTCAACTACGGCCTCAATGAGGTTAGCTCCTTTTTGATCTCTTCAGCCTGGTTCTTGCTCGATGAATTTCATGCTGACGGCTTGAGAATTGACGCAGTCAACTCGATTATCTCGCTTAATTTCGGCCATGATGAGGAGCAAAAAATCACCAATGAACTGGGTGGTGAGGAAAATCTTGAAGGGATTGAGTTCATCTGCAAAATGAATAAGACCATCCGGGAGCATCTGCCCCATGCTCTGCTGATTGCTGAGGATTCCACCGCCTGGCCAAATGTCACCAGAACTGTTGATGAGGGCGGACTTGGCTTTACTCATAAATGGAATATGGGCTGGATGAATAATACTTTGGCTTATATGGAATCGGATTATTATGCCCGCGGCAATATTCACAAAAATATTAATTTTTCTCTGGTCTATGCTTTTTGTGAGCGCTTTGTCCTGCCCTTTTCCCATGATGAAGTGGTGCACGGCAAGAAGTCATTGCTGGGGCGGATGCCCGGCGATTACTGGCGGCAGTTTGCCTCTCTGCGCTCTCTTTATCTTTACCAGTACACGCATCCGGGAGCCAAGCTTAATTTTATGGGCAATGAGTTCGCCCCTTATATGGAATGGCGCTTTTATGAAGAGTTAGAATGGTTCATGCTCAAATATCCGGCGCACAGGAAAATGCAGCAGTTTGTCAAAAAACTCAATCATCTTTATTTACAGCACGAGGCTTTGTGGCAGGATGACAATTCCTGGTCGGGCTTTCATTGGCTGCAGGTGGATGATTCCGACAACAGTGTCTTTGCCTATCTGAGACGTAATCTTGATCAGAGCGAAGAATTGCTCTGCCTCTTAAATTTCACTCCGAGAAGCTTTGCCAGCTACAAACTGGCCATGCCGTCCAAGAGCAGCTGGCGCCTGCTCTTAGACAGCGATGATGAGATCTATGAAGGCAGCTCTTATCTCGGCAGTTCCTCCAGATATGATCTGGTCGAGACAACAGCAATTTCCGGAATTGAAAAAAGAGAGACTTTAACGCAGGCGGATGAGACAAAGGCCGGCTGGCAGCTGGATTTGAGGCTTCCACCTCTGGCAGGTCTTATCTATATTCGGGAGCAGAAGGAAAGAGATGAACCCGGGCAAGATGGGTGAACAAAGAAATGATTTCAGCAGTTCAAGCAAAGGAGTTGTTTTATGATCAGACAGGAAATAGTAGCCATGATTTTAGCCGGCGGACAAGGTACGCGCCTCGGTGTTTTAACCGAACATGTGGCTAAGCCTGCCGTACCTTTTGGCGGCCGCTACCGGATTATAGACTTCCCCCTCAGCAATTGCACTAATTCCGGCATTGAGGCCGTGGGGGTCCTGACGCAATACCAGCCTTTAGAACTCAACAAATATATCGGCAACGGGCATTCCTGGGATTTGGACCGCAACAGCGGGGGCACCTATATACTGCCGCCCTATCAGTCTATGTTCGGCAGCGACTGGTACAAGGGGACGGCTAATGCCATTTACCAGAATATCTCCTTCATCGACCGCTTCAACCCCAGCTATGTACTGATCTTATCCGGTGACCATGTCTACAAGATGGATTACAGCAAGATGATCAGCCAGCATATAAAGACTAAGGCGGATGCCACTATTGCGGTGATTGAAGTTCCCTGGGAGGAAACTTCCCGCTTCGGCATCATGGATACCGATGAAGAGGGAAGAATTGTTGAATTTGAGGAGAAGCCTTTAGCGGCCAAAAACAATCTGGCTTCAATGGGCACCTATTGTTTCTCCTGGCCTGTTTTGCGAAAATACCTAATTCTTGATGAGCAGCAAAAAGATTCCCATAATGATTTTGGCAAAAATATCATTCCCGCCATGCTGAAGGATAATTTGGCCCTCTTTGCCTATACTTTTTCCGGCTACTGGAAAGATGTGGGCACAATTTACTCTCTCTGGGAATCCAATATGGATCTTTTGGATCGGCCTGAAGATATTGACCTGCATGACGAGAGCTGGCGCATATACAGCAGAAACCCCATCCGCCCTTCGCATTATATCGGTCCTGATGCAGTGATGGACAGAGTGGCCATTACGGACGGGGCTGAGATCTATGGCACAGCAATACATTCGATGCTCTCTCACAGCGTGATTATTGAAGAGGGGGCAGTGGTGAAGGATTCATTTCTCATGCCCGGTGTACAGGTGAAGAAGGGCAGCTATCTGGATCACTGTATTGTCGGCATGAACACCATCATCGGCGAGGGGGTAAATATTTCTCCTCAGGCTGAAGGGGGTTCTGACTACTATCTGAATGAAAAAGTCTGCACAGATGGCATCACGGTAATTGAACAAAATCTAATTATCAACGACAAAGCCAGAATTAAAGGCAATTCAATGGTCTATGCCCCGACCAGCAAGGAAGGGTTCAACGAAATAGTAGTCGGCTTGACAGAGCTGGCGATGACAGCGGAGGTGTAAAATGCTTATCAGTGCTATGGGCTTAATACTGGCGGACCACGATCAGGTCCATCTGGGCGAGCTGACTCAGCCGCGCGCTCTGGCTGCGGTGCCTTTTGCCGGCCGCTATAGAATAATTGATTTTATTTTATCCAATATGGTAAACTCCGGCATCAAAACGGTGGGTGTTCTGGCGGAAACAAAGTATCGCTCCCTGATGGATCATCTGGGCACAGGTGCCTCCTGGGATCTGGACAGAATGACGCAAAGGCTGTTTATTTTGCCGCCCTTCATTAATGCCAGTATCATGAGGGGGGCACAGACCTCTGATCTGTCCGGTTTGCTCGACTATATCAGAAATGGCAATCAGGAGTACGTTGTGATCGCCGACAGCAATGTGGTTATGAATGAATCCTATGTGGAAATGTATCATGCCCATGTCAATTCAGGAGCTGATGTCACTGCCCTTTATAATCTTGACGGCGCCCGTTATGGTTCACCCGTGATCAGCCTGATGATGAATGAAGATAAAAAACTGGAGGATTTACTTTTGGATGCCCCTCATCTGGGCAAGGCCACCAATTTTTTAGGTCTGATCATCATCGGACGCGATAAGCTCATTAATCTGCTTGAAGCTATGATCGCCAGAGGGCAAAATGAATTTACCCTCCTAAGAGTGCTGCGCATGTTCGAGAGCTTGAATATCCAGGGCTTTGAATACAGAGGAACTTCTTTACGCATAAATTCCATCGCTTCCTATTATGCCGCCAGCATGAGACTTCTGGACACCAATACCAGATACAATCTGTTCAGACAGGACAGACCCATCTACACCAAGGTGAAAAATGAAGCCCCGGCCGAGTTCTCTGAAGGCTGCAAAGTAAGAAATCTCTGGGCCTCGGACGGCTGCAGAATTCAGGGGCAGGTTGAGAACTGTATCTTTTTCCGTGGTGTGGAGATCGGAAAACATGCGCTAGTAAAAAATTCCATTTTGTTTCAAGATGTTAAAATTCAAGACGGCGTAAAACTTGAGCATGCCATAGTTGACAAGGACTGCCTGATTCGATCGGGTATTGAACTCAAAGGTCAGCCCGACTACCCGATGCTGATTGAAAAGGGAGCAGTCGTTTAACTCTTCTATGGTAGATAGCGTATTTAAATCTTTTAGGCAGCTTTTGAGCCGAAAATTTAAAACATATATTAGCACGCGAGGAGGCAGGAAATGAAAATATTATTTGTCAGCTCAGAGATGAGTCCACTGGCGCATACAGGCGGACTTGGAGATGTGACAGCTTCTTTACCCAGAGCTTTGAGAGAATTGGGGCATGACTGCCGTGTGATCATGCCGCTTTACCGACAGATAAAGGCAGAACATGGCAGTGAGTTAAAATTCATCCGCTGGGCCATGATCCGCCTAGGCTGGAGGACTATGTACAGCGGGCTTTACAGGATGGATCTAGATGATCAGACTGTCTATTTGATCGACAATGAATATTATTTCGGTCATGACTCCATCTACCTGGATTACAATTTTGACATCGAGCGCTTTGCTTTTTTCCAAAGGGCTGTGCTGGAAGCTTTGGGTCAGCCGCTGGATTTCGAGCCCGATGTCATCCATATCAATGACTGGCAGTCGGCGATGATTCCGGTGCTGCTGGAAGCTCATTACAAGGCCAATGGCTATCATAAAGATCTCAAATCCGTGTTGACTATCCATAATTTGAGATATCAGGGGGTATACGGCAGAGAGCAGATTCAGGATCTGTTTGAACTGCCCAATGCCTATTTCAGCGAATACGGTATCCTGAAAGACGGCCTGCCGAATTTCCTCAAAGCCGGAATAGTATACAGCGACCGCATCACCACCGTTTCACCCAATTACGCCGACGAGATCCTGACGGATTACTATGGCGAGGGTTTAAATGAAGTTCTTGATTCGCAGAGATGGAAACTGTCAGGCATCTTAAACGGCCTTAATCCGGATATATACAATCCGGCCACGGATATGAATCTGCCCAAAAGATACGATAAAGACAGCTGGCTCAGCGGCAAGGCCTTTTGCAAGAAAACACTGGAAAAGGATCTTGGCTTCACAGCAGATGAAGATATGCCTCTGATGGCCATGGTCACCAGACTGACCAGTCAGAAGGGCATCGATCTTTTGCTTCATATCGGCGATGAGCTGCTGGAGACTAATAAGTGCCGCCTTGTTGTCCTGGGCAGCGGAGATGACGATTATGAATTTCGCATCCGCGAACTGGCAGCCCGGCATTCCGCAAAAATGCGCGCGATCATTGATTTTGATTCAGGCAGGGCCAGGCAGATGTATGCAGCGTCCGATCTTTTCTTGATGCCTTCCCTCTTTGAACCCTGCGGCCTGTCTCAGATGATAGCCATGCGTTATGGCAGCCTGCCCGTGGTGCGCCAGACGGGAGGTTTGGCAGACACTGTCAAAGCCTATAACAAATACGACGGCAGCGGCAACGGTTTTGGCTTTGCCAATATTAATGCCCATGAGCTGCTCTATACTGTCAAGGATGCCCTTGAACTGTACGAGGCAGAGCCGGCGGCGTGGGCTAAACTGGTTGAGACAGCCATGGCGGAGGAGTATTCCTGGGCAGATTCTGCAGCTAAGTATCTGGAGCTTTATCAGGAGATAGTAAAATAGATTATTTTCTTTCATAATGCTATTTTGATAAATAAAAATTGAAGTTGGACAAATAATGATAATTGAACACAAATCAAGGCTAGAGATTTTCAGACAGCCTTACGGTGCAGTAGCCACAGGCACCAAAGTGAGAATTAGAATAAGAATTGAAGCAGCTGAAGCAAAGATCCAGCGTGTGCTGCTTTGCTACCATTACGGACTTTACAGTTTCTTTAGCACCAAAGTCAGCATGCTGGAGGTTTTCCGCAGCGAGAAAAATGAGGGAATTAATAAAGCCAGCTTCTGGTACGAGATATCTCTGGGCATGCCCGCTGAGGCTGCCTTGTTTTTTTACTGTTTTCAGATAGAAACGGAGGAAGGGACCAAGTGGGCCGTCTATGACGCCAGCAAAGATAAAACAGAAATTTTGCCCACAGAGCCTCTCCCACCTGAGGAAAAGCAGCCCTTCCAGCAGATGTGGCAGATCACAGTTTTTGAAAAGGATCTCTATGTGCCTAAATGGCTTATGGGCACAGTCTTTTACCAGATCTTTCCCGATCGCTTTGCCCGCGGTGAAAATTTCGACCCCGAAAAAATGGCCAGGCTCTGTGCTTTGCCTGAACGCATCTGCCATGAAAACTGGACTGAGCCGCTAAATTTTACCGGCAAGGAGGAAACTGGCTATCTCGCCTGCGATTTTTACGGCGGCAGTCTAAACGGCATCAGAGAGAAGCTCTCCTATCTTAAAGATTTAGGAGTGGAGGCCATCTACCTCAACCCTATTTTTAAGGCGCGTTCAAACCACCGCTACGACACCGGTGACTACGAGCTAATTGACCCGATGCTGGGCAGCGAAGAGGATCTGAAGCTGCTTTGCGAAGAGGCCAGAGAGCTAGGCATTCGCCTGGTTTTGGACGGTGTTTTCAGTCATACAGGTGCTGACAGCCGCTATTTCAATCTTTACGGCCGCTATCCGGAGCCAGGTGCCGTGCAGGCTGCAAAGGATGGAGTGTATTCCGTCTGGAGCAGCGGCTACAATATCCGGATGGAGGGGCAGGAGATTAAATACGATTCCTGGTGGGGCTTTCCGGAGCTGCCCAATGTCAACGAACACGATCTGGGCTTTCAGGAGTTTATTGCCGGCCCCAAGGGTATTTTGCAAAAATGGCTGGATGCAGGTGTATCCGGCTGGCGTCTGGATGTCTCAGATGAACTGCCGGACAGCTTTATCCGCACCATCAGGAAGAGAGTAGCCCTGGAAAATCCTGAGGCCGTCATCATGGGTGAAGTCTGGGAAGATGCCAGCAATCAGTTCAGCCACGGCAGCTATCGTGATTTCCTCTTCGGCCGCACTCATCATAATATTATGGGCTATCCCTTCCGCAAGGCTCTGCTTGGCTTTTTGCGCGGCAGTCTCAGCGCCGAAGAAATGCTTAACTCACTGGAGAAAATCAGGGAGAATTATCCCCTGCCTGCCTTTTACGCCAATCTCAATCTCATCTCCAGCCATGATACAATCCGTGCCATCACTGCTCTTGCCGGCAGAAAGGAACCGCCCGGGCGTCAGGAGCAAAGCGAGATTAAGCTCAGCCCCGCTGAAAGAAGAAGAGGCGAAAAACTGCTAAAACTTGCTCTCTTGTTTCAGATTTGCTATCCGGGGGCAATCTCAATCTACTACGGCGATGAGCGCGCCATGGAAGGATACAGTGATCCCTTTAACCGGGCCAGCTTTCCCTGGCAAAGTCCTGAGACTGAAATTACTGATGATTTCCGCCAGCTGCTGGAACTGAGAAAACTGCCTGTGCTGCGCACAGGCTATTACTGCCCCTTGCTGGCAGAAGATGACCTCTTTGTTTTTGCCCGCTGCTTAATTGCCGGCAGAGATGTATTTGGAGAAGAGGTGGACACTAACACTGTTTTACTTATGCTCAACCGCAGTGACAAAGAAAGAACTGTCTCTTGCTCCCGGCTAAAATATAATGCCAGCCAAAAAATACAGCAGGAGTCTTCAGCCGCTACTGAAATTGCCAGCCAGATAGATGAAATTGAAAAAGTGGCAGCCCTTTTGCCGGCAGGAGATGAAATCTTATTGCCGGCATACGGTGCACTCTTATTTGTAGACAATATTTCCTATACGATAGACTGAAGGCCAGTAAATGAGCTGTAGGAGAAAAGAAGGAGAAAATGATGACAAGCTTGAAAGGGAATCTAATATTTGGACAATCGGGAGGGCCTACCGCTGTTATTAATTCCAGTGCGGCAGGTGTTTTTGAAGAAGCATTAAAACATCCGGATATAATTGGCAAAGTGTATGGTGCAGCTCATGGTATCGATGGGATTTTAAGGGAAAATTTTTATGATATCGGCCAGGAGGATCCCGAGGAACTGAAGTATCTGCGCGGGACGCCTTCTTCTGTATTGGGCTCCGTCCGTTATAAGCTGGCGGATCCTGATGAGGATGAAAGAGATTATCAGAGGATCCTTGAAGTTTTTCAAAAATACGATATCCGCTATTTTCTTTATAACGGCGGCAATGATTCGATGGACACCTGCGATAAAATCGCCAAATACCTTGAGGCTAAGGCTTATGAATGCCGGGTGATCGGTGTGCCCAAAACTATCGATAATGATCTTTGGGGCACAGACCACTGTCCGGGCTTTGGTTCGGCGGCAAAATTTGTTGCCACCACAGCCATGGAGGTCTTTTTGGATTCAAGGGTCTATACAGGCGAGATGATTATAGTGCTGGAGATTATGGGCAGGCATGCCGGCTGGCTGGCGGGAGCTTCTGCCCTGGCCAGCTGGAAAGGTTATGGCCCTGATCTCATCTATCTGCCGGAGAGAGAATTCGATCTGGACAAGATGATTAAAGACACAGCTGAAATTTTTGCCAAAAACAAAAATGTCATGATCGCTGTCTCTGAAGGGGTAAAGACCAGTGACGGACGCTTTATCCCGGAACTGGTGGGAGAGGTTTCGGTCGATGCCTTTGGGCATAAGCAGCTGGGTGGCGCCGCAACTGTTCTGGCTGATCATCTGGGCAGAAAATTCAATTGCAAGACCAGAGGGATTGAGCTATCTCTCCTGCAAAGAAGCGCTGCCCATCTGGCTGCCGGTGTGGATATTGAGGAGGCTTATCTGGTCGGGGCAAGATCCGTCCAGGCTGCAATCGAAGGGGCATCGGATATTATGCTGGCTTTCAAGAGAAAAGAAGCCCCTTATAGGGTTGAAACTGTCCACCTGCCGCTGGCTGAGGTGGCCAATAAAGAAAGAATTGTGCCTTTAGAGTGGATCAATGAAGAGGGCAATGGCTTAAAGCAGGAGTTTATCGACTATGTTTTACCTCTGGTGCAAGGTGATCCGGCTCAGGTTAAAGAAGACGGACTGCCCCGCTTTGCCCGCTTAAAAAAGATACAGGCCGGTAGGCCATAAAAACGGAGGATTATATGCTGGTTTTAAATGAGAAAGACATGCGTCAGGTGATTGACTGGTCAAAGATTATGGATGTGGTCGAGGAAGCCTACAAGATCCACAGTCGGGGCGATTATTTTATGCCCGACAGATTTGTGGTTGAAAGACCAAAGGATACTTTGCTCTATATGCCCTGCTTTACAAAGCAGGCTTTCGGCACCAAATTCCTGACCTTGTTTGACGACAATCCAGCCAAGGGGCTGCCCTTTATTGACGGCCTGATGCTGCTCAATGATCTTGAGAACGGCAAGACCAAAGCCATTCTTGACGGGCGCTATCTGACCGCTGTGCGCACTGGTGCTGTGGGTGGTGTCGGGGTGCGCCATCTTTCCAGAAAAGACAGCCGGGCAGCAGGGATTGTGGGCGCAGGCCAGCAGGGGTTTTACCAGGCTGTTTTTGCTTCCCACGCCAGGGATCTCGTCAAAATCTACCTGTTTGATCCTTATATCAGCAGCTGGGATGACTATATCCACCGCCTGGCAAAGGAAATCGGCCGGGAGATTGAGATAATTGTGGCAAAATCCGTAGAGGAGCTGGTGGAAAATTCAGACATAGTGATTACCAGCACTCCGTCCGGAAAACCGGTTCTTCCCGACGATGCAGATCTGCTGAAGGGCAGATGCATTATTGCCATCGGCTCATACAAGCATGAGATGCGTGAGATTCCAGATTCAATCTGGCGGCTTTTGGACAAAGTCTATATTGAGCTTCCCTTTGCTCTCGAAGAGACGGGAGACCTTTATTTCCCCCTTAAGCAGGGTCTATTTGTCCAAGATCAGGTCTGCTATATTGGCGATTTCCTTCAGCAAGATCACAGTTATCCTGTTGCGGGGGAGACCAGCTTTTTTAAATCTGTCGGCATGGGCCTCTTGGATTTATGCGTGGCGCAAAGAATCTATGAACTTGCTCTTGAGCAAGGCAGGGGACAGGCAATAGAATTCTAAATAAAAAAACTGTCTCCTCCAATTTCAGGGGGAGACAGTTTTTATTTCTGGTGCGGTCGACGGGAATCGAACCCGTATGGTACTCCCACACGCCCCTCAAACGTGCGCGTCTGCCAGTTCCGCCACGACCGCATTAACTACAGCTTATGTATTATTGCAAAGCGGGAGCAAATTGTCAATTAAAACAAGAGCTCTCCGGCAAATGTTAGGATGCGTCCATGAGGAACAGTTACTGGACTTTAAAACAAGAGGGCAGATCAAGCTATATCGACCGCAGATCTGAATTTATCGGGATTGCCAGACCTGTCTCAACCGGTGCTGAGGCAGAAGCCTTTGTCGATCAGATCCGCTCGGACTACCCTGATGCCAGGCATCATGTTTACGCCTGGCTCACAGGTGGGCAGGAAATACTGCAAAAATATTCTGATGACGGAGAGCCCAGGGGCACCGGAGGTCTGCCGGTACTGGATGTTTTACTGCGGCAAAATATTGAAGATGCCGCTATTGTCGTCGTCAGATATTTCGGCGGAGTTTTGCTCGGTACGGGAGGCCTGGTCAAAGCTTATAGCAGTGCCGCCTCTGCCGCTGTGGCTGATGCCCTGCCGCAGTTGATGCAAAAGCTGCAGATCTATAGGCTTACGGCTCCCTACAGTACGGCTGAAAAATTGAGATATTTACTGGCTGAGGCTGGTATCTGGCAATCTGAAGCGGAATTTGGTCTTGATGTCGAATGGGATGCGGGTATTTCTCCCGAGCGCTACCGGGAACTGATTGAAATCGTGCAAGATACCACGATCGGCTCTGCCCTGATTGAGCTTGACCGAACAGATTTTATCCCCAGAACAGACTGATTAAACCAGATATGAATGGCAGGTACTGCCCCTAAGACAGGTTAGGGCTAAATTTGCTTCTTTTTCCTGGAATATTCACCGAAGATAGCGCCGCCGATGATACAAAGAGCGCCGATAGCCTGTCCAAAGCTTAAATTTTCCCCCAGAAAGGCAGCTGCAAAAACTAGAGCAGAAAAGGGATCCAGATAGCCCAGTATGGCAACAGTTTGGGCCGGTAAATGCCCGATGGAGGAAAAATACAGATAACAGCCAAGTCCAGTGTTTACCAGGCCCAGAATGAGGAGGGGCAGCCAGTCGCTTTTTGCTATCTCTATAACCAGACCCTGTTTTACAGCAACAAAAACCAGAGCGGTGCAAAAAGCAATCAAGAGCTGCAGGGAGGCATTTTCAAGGCCGGTGATCTTTTTTACCTTCTTATTGCTGATCACCATCACAGCATACATCAAAGCCGAGAGGCCGCCGTAAAGTAAGCCCAGACTTGAAGCAGCGGCAGAGATACTTTGACTGTTGACCAAAAACTCCCCCAGCAAGACGATGGCAAAGCCTGCCAATGCTCTTTTGCCTAATCTTTCAGCAAAAAACAGAGGGGATGAAACCATAATAATTGCCGGACCGAAATAATAGATTAAAGTGGCAATGGCAACTCCGCTCAGCCTGTAACCTGCAAACAAAAAAAGCCAGCTGGCGCCCATTGCTATGCCGGAGATCAGGAGATAGGCAAAGTCTTGCTTGTTTTGCCAAAAAGTAAATTTCCTGCCGCTGAGGATGAAGATTGCCAGCAAAAGTAGACTGCCGATCAGAGTTCTGCCCAGAACAATTTCATAGCTGGACATGGAGATATAGCTAACAACGAGTCCGTTCGCGCCAAAGAGAAGCAAAGAAAGCAGGTATTTTAAATAAGCACTGTCTGTCCTTTTCATTCTCAGTCAAGCTCCCAGATCTGCCAAAGTGTTTTCTGCTGGCGGTTAGAATTTTGCTTATGGGGATTGTATCCTTTCTCTTCGAGCAAGTAAAATAATGGCTGATTTTTTGGGATTTGGAAAAGTATTGCTGAGAGATTTCAGCTGCATTTTTTTAGTTTTAAGACAAACAAATCTTCCTCGGCGGACAAGCTTTTTTCATTTTATTTTTTTTAATATTTGTCAAACTTTGCACAAAGCTTATTCTTGTTTTGCTATCCGGCCTGATGCTATGATTATGGGAAGAAGCATATGTCTTTTGGGCAGCAGAACAAGTTATTTATTTGGAGGGAACTATTGTGAAAATGAATTATCCACCGGAACCATTTCGCATCAAAATGGTAGAGCCTGTTACGATCACCAGTCGCGAAGAGCGGGAAAAACTGATGGCAGAGGCAGGCTTTAACACTTTTTTGCTCGATTCAGAAGATGTTTATATCGATCTTCTTACAGACTCCGGCACCAACGCCATGAGTGATCGCCAATGGTCGGGCATGATGCTTGGAGATGAGGCCTACGCTGGCAGCAGAAACTTTTACCATCTGGAAAAGACTGTTCAAGATCTCTTCGGCTTTAAGCATGTGGTGCCAACACATCAGGGGCGGGGTGCTGAAAATCTGCTAAGCAGTATAGCAATCTCCCCCGGCCAGTATGTGCCGGGCAATATGTACTTTACAACAACCCGCTACCATCAAGAGGCCAATGGCGGGATATTCGCCGATGTCATCTGCGATGAGGCCCATGATTCTCAAAAGATTGCAGCTTTTAAGGGCAATATTGACATTTCCAAGCTGCAGGCTCTGGTAGATGAGCACGGAGCAGAAAAGATCGCCTATATCTGCCTCGCAGTCACTGTCAATCTGGCCGGTGGTCAGCCTGTCTCGATGAAGAATATGCAAGAAGTGCGGGAGTTTGCAGATAAATACGGTATCTCAGTATTCTATGACGCCACTCGCTGTGTTGAAAACGCTTTCTTTATCAAGGAGCGAGAGGAAGGATACAGCGATAAGAGTATCAAGGAAATTGTCAGAGAGATGTTTTCTTATGCTGACGGCTGCACAATGTCGGGCAAGAAGGACTGCATTACCAATATTGGTGGCTTTTTGTGCATGAATGACGATGAATTATTCCTGCAGGCCAAAGAGCTGGTTGTTGTTTTCGAAGGCATGCCCTCTTATGGCGGCATGGCCGGCCGCGATATGGAGGCCATGGCGATCGGTCTTAAAGAGGCGATGCAGTTTGAATATATTGAGCATCGGGTCAAGCAGGTGCGCTATCTGGGAGATCGCTTACAGGAGGCTGGTGTACCGATAGTGCTGCCAGTGGGGGGACATGCTGTATTTCTTGATGCCAGGCGTTTTTGCCCTCATTTGACCCAGGAACAGTTCCCGGCCCAGGCTGTTGCTGCTGAATTATATATTGCTTCCGGAGTGAGATCGATGGAGAGGGGCATTGTTTCTGCCGGCCGCGATATTAAAACCGGCAAGAACCACAGTCCTAAGCTGGAACTGGTACGGCTGACTATCCCGCGCAGAGTCTATACTTATTCTCATATGGATCTTGTGGCTGATGCTGTCAGCGATCTCTACGCCCAGCGCGAGAGTATCACGGGGCTGAGATTTGTCTATGAACCCAAAATGCTGCGTTTCTTCACAGCCAGATTTGAAAGATTATAGCTGATTTGGTAGCTAAGCTAATTTATTTACTGATTTAATTAAAACTGCCGTCCGGATTTATTTCAGGGCGGCGGTATTTTTCTTTTTGTACTCGCCGTAAACAGCGCCGCCTAAGATCATGACCGCTCCTAAAATATTGAGAGGGGTCATCTTTTCATTGAGGATAATAGCCGCCAGAATCACTGCAAACAACGGATCAAGATAGCTTAGGATGGCAACTGTCTGGACGGGCAGGCGTTCGATCGATGCAAAGAACAGATAGCCGCCGATACCTGTGTTGACAATACCTAAAAGGAGCAGGAGCAGCCAGTTTTGAAGGCCCATATCCAGGCTGAGGCCATATCTGGACAAAACAAAAACGGCCACGGATAAGAAGGCGGCCATATATTGATAGACAGATTTTTCCAGCCCCCTGATTGCTTTAACCTTCTTATTGAATATTACCATCATGGCGTAGAAGACTGCCGACATGACAGCGTAGAAAAGCCCCAGCAGCGAAGCACCGGAAGTGGCGGAGATGACATTTAAGAGGATTTCGCCTGCAAATACAATGGCAAAGGCGATTATTCTTCTGCTGGTAAAAGCCTCTTTAAATACCAGAGGTGAGAGGATCATAATAATGGCGGGACCAAAATTGCAAATTAAGGTAGCGATACCCACTCCGACAAGCTGAAAGGCCTCATAGATTAAGAGGCCGCTAAAGCCCATGGTCATGCCGGAGCAAAGGAGATAAAAATAATCCTTGAGCTTATGCCGGCAGAGTTTTTTGTTTTTGCTAGAAAAAAAGACAATGGCTAAAAAGGCCAGAGCGATTAGAAGTCTAAAAAAAGCTATTTCATAGCTGGGAATTGTGATAAAACTTGCAACAATGCCGTTTGAGGCCAGTAAAAACAAGGAGATAAGATACTTTAAATACAAAACACTCAAGATTTACCTCAAATCCGTCAGCTCAAAGAGGTCGGTTGTTAGTTCAGCTAGTATAAAAGCTGCTTGATTGCTCTCAAGTATAACACAGCAGTGCTTATGTCTAGGGCACAAGGCGTTTTTATTTCAAGGTTTGAGCTCAAAGTACAATTATTGTTAAAATGGCATCAGCCGTTTCAAGGAGGATGATTTGCCCATTTACAAAAACGCTGATAAAGCAAATGAGAGAATCTATCAAGACCTGTTTTCGATCAGCCGGCAGGTGCTTTCTTTGTCCGCCCAGGCGGTAGATGATTGCAGCAGGCAGTTTTTAGAGATTGATCAGCGAGCCGAACGAAGGCAGCTCAAGCTGATCAAGGCCATGCATAATACTGGGGTCTCTGAGGCGGCTTTCAGCTGTACCAGCGGCTATGGCTATAACGACATCGGCAGAGATCAGCTGGAGCAGTGCTTTGCCCAGGCCATGGATGCAGATGATGCTCTGGTCAGGATTCAATTCTCCTCCGGCACCCATGTTCTGGCGGTGGCGCTTTTAGGCCTTCTCGCCCCCGGAGATGAGGTATTATTTGCCTTAGGCAGGCCCTATGAAACATTGCGGGCAACTGTTGCTTATCTGAAGAGCCGTGGGATTTCAGTTAGGGAGATTGAGCTGAAGGACGGCAAAGTCAACGAGGAAGAGTTATCTTCTTTACTCTCAAATTCGACTTCTTTGGTCTATTTGCAAAAATCTCGCGGCTATGATCTGAGAGAGAGCATGACCAATCAAGAGATTGGTAGAATCGTTAGACTGGTCAAAGGCCAAAATGCCAAGGTCACTGTCATGGTAGACAATTGCTATGGCGAATTTACTGAAGATAATGAGCCCGGTTATTTCGGCGCGGATCTGATCGCCGGCTCTCTGATTAAAAATCCCGGTGCTGGGATAGCTCCCAGCGGCGGTTATATCGCCGGGCGGACGGAGCTTTTGCAAAAGTTATCCTCCGCTATGACTGCTCCGGGAGTAGGAGCCCATATTGGGCCCCAGCTTGGTTTTAGCCGCAGTTTGATCCAAGGCTTATACTTTGCCCCGCTGGTGGTGGCTGAGGCTTTAAAGGGTGCAGTGCATGCCGCCCGGTTATTCGAACTGGCCGGATATGAAGTCAGCCCTTCCTCTTTTGCAGTCAGAGGAGATATTGTTCAGGCTGTAAAGCTGGGGTCGGAAAAAAAGCTGATTGCTTTTTGCCAGGCCATCCAAAAGGCCGCCCCGATAGACAGCTTTGTTAGTCCGATACCGGCTCCTATGCCCGGCTATGACTGTGATATTATTATGGCATCGGGATCTTTCGTGCAGGGTTCCTCGATCGAGCTTTCTGCCGATGGCCCGCTTAAGGAGCCCTATGCAGTATTTTTGCAGGGCGGTCTTAATTTTGCCAATGCCAGACTGGGGGCTTTAATGGCTCTGGATGCTGTTTTAAAGGCAGAAAAAGATACTTAGTGATTGCATTTTAGTTTTTTGGTGAATATTAGTTATGGCAAATGATGACTTAGCGCATCTGCGGAAACAAAGAAAAAGAAAGAAAAAAAAGCGTTCTCTGCTGGTTACTGCTGTCACTATTGTTTTGATAGCTGTTTTAATTACTGCCCTGCTTTTAGTGCTGGACAGCAGATCTGCCAGTATCAGACTGGCCTTTTTTAACAGCGGCAGCATTGAAAAGACTGTAAAGGCCAGCGCTTTGATCCTGCGGGAAGAAGAGCTTTTATCCTCGCCCCAGGGAGGTTCTTTATATCCTTTATATAATTCAGGCAGAAAGGTCAGCAGCTCAGAGCCGCTGGCGGTCGTCTTAAACCCGATAAACCTCGATCAGCTAAATACTTTGCATAGTTTGGAAAAGCAGATTTACCACCGCCAGTCAGTTCTGCTCAAAGATACTAATCTTGCGCCCGGCGTGCTTGAAGCGATCCGCAAAAATAGAAACGAGGTTTCCAAGGCAATCGGTTCGGCCAGATTTGCTGCTGCCAGTGGCGATATTGCTGCCATGGAGCAGGCGGGGGCGGACATTAATAAGCTGGCTGGTTTCAGCCTTGAAGCGACCGACAGGATTGATTTTGCTGATGAAGAGCTGAACAATCTCTTAAGCCAGTACGATCTCTTGCAGGACAGTTTCAGAGCAGGCGGACTGGGCTCAGTCATTGCCAGCCCAAGGCCGGGATGGATGTCTTATCGAAATGATGTAAATACAAGTATCGATTTATTTAACTGGGCTAATATTGGCGCCGGTCAGCTGGAAAATCTGCTGGCTGCATCCGCTGACAGCCAGCTGCCGGCTTATCCGGCCGAGATTCAAGCAGGCGAGACGGCTTTGAGCCTGATTACAGGCAAGGAACAATACCTTGCCTTCTTGCTGCCAGAGCTGAAAAGCGCTGATTTATCTTTTGAGAAAAAATATAAGATTGAATCACTCAGCAATGAGATTAAAATGTCCAATTGTGAACTGGTGCGCTGCGAGACTTCTGGCAATGGGCTTTTAGCTGTGTTTAAAACCCGAGAGGCGGTCGACCTCTATGCTGATTACTGGCAGGATGAATTCAGCATCAGCTTGTCTTCGCACAAGGGCCTGATGCTGCCAATAACCAGCCTGTTGGATATATCTGCTGACCAGAAAGCTGCCAAGATCATGAAAGTTGTGGGTGGTAAAACTGAGATTGTCCCGGTGATTATTGAGGCCACAGACGGTTTTTATGTTTTGGTGCGCGGACGGGACGGAGACCCTTTGGCTCCTAAAGAGGCGGATATCTATGTACGCAATCCGGAAAATATTGCAGCCGGAATAATTATAGATTAATGAAATAGATTTGAGGCGAAATATAAAATGACAAGAAAAGATGAAATAGCAGCTAATCTGGCAGAAGTAAAAAAAGGCATTGCCGCAGCCTGCGAGCAGGCTGGCAGAGATCCTGGCGCAGTGAGCCTGATAGCTGTTTCCAAGAATTTCCCCGCTGAGGATGTTTTACATGCTCTGGCCGCAGGTCAAAAGGACTTTGGTGAAAACCGCGTGCAGGAACTTTTGCCCAAGATGGAGGCACTCAAGGATCAAACTGATCTCAGATGGCATCTGATCGGCACCCTGCAAAGAAACAAGGTTAAATTTGTGGCTGGTGAGGTGGAACTGATCCATTCTGTCAACAGTTTAAGGCTGATCGGTCAAATAGAGCGTATCAGCAGGCAAAGAGAGTTGAAAAGTGATATCTTACTCCAGGTCAATGTATCAGGCGAGGAGAGCAAATTTGGCTTTGCAGCTAAAGAGCTGGAGAAAGTGCTGGCAATGTTTCCGGCAGAATTTCCCTCTGTCAGGCTGAGAGGTCTTATGACCATGGCACCCTGGTTCGATGATCCCGCCGAAGCCAGGCCGGTGTTTGATCAAACCAGAGATTTATTCAATCAATGCAAGCTTCAGTACAATTATGAGCATTTTGACCAGTTGTCAATGGGCATGAGCCATGATTATCAGCAGGCAATAGCCGCTGGCTCAACCATGATTAGAATCGGGACTGCAATCTTTGGCACAAGAGATTATGCACTTTAATTGACAGCTGTTTTATTACAGAGCAGTTACTGCTGAATTGCCCCCGTCACACCTGCATTTCAAAAAGCTAACAAATGCTGTAATTTCAAGCCTTTCCGTTGTAAAAAGATCTGGCAGCCTCTATAATTTTGACAAATAACCGCCATTATCCAAAAAGTGGATAAGCTGTTGTTAATTTGCCCTCTCCTCAACGAAAGGAGGCTTGAAATGTCTTTTTTGGATAAACTGTTTGGACGTGATCTGGATGACGATCATATCTATGAATATGAAGGTGATTATTATGAGCCGCAGACTGATGTTATGCGCCAGCCGGAGAAAGTAGCGAGCAGCAGACCCAGCAGAATTGTAAATTTCAATCCGGGCAATGCAGCCGCCGGCCCCAAAGCGCATATGGTTGAAATAATCGAACCCAAAAACATGGAATGCATGTGGCAGATCTGTGATTATGTGCGTGAAGGCAAGACTGTTATCTGTAATATTGAAGCTATTTCCGCTGAGCATAGGCAGCGGCTGGTTGATTTTGTCACTGGTGCAGCTTATGCCATGGAAGGTGAAATCCAGCCTGTTTCCCAGCTGATTTTTGTCTTTACCCCTCGTTCCACCAAGATTAACCGTGACGGGCGAACCATTGATAGTTTCGAGAGCGGCTATGGTGATGATTACATGCGCGACGCCAGAGTATTTGCCAGATAATTGCTCTTTGCTGCATACTGTAGCCAAATAGGCAGATTAAACAACCGCTGCCTGAAGGAGGGAAGGTGGGGAGCTTGAAATTCCTGCCTGAATTATTATGAATCAGGTCACAGTTGGTCTTGACATTGGTGGCAGCACGACAAAAATCATCGGATTTAAAGACGATATTCTCTTAAATGAATGCCTGGTCAAAGCAAGTGATCCCGTAGCCTCTGCCTATGGGGGCTTTGGTTCATTCTTGCGCCTCAACTCACTCAAATTAAAAGACATCTCCGATATTAGAATTACAGGTGTGGGTGCCTCCTATATAGAAGGTCAGCTGTTTGATTTGCCCACCAGCTGCACAGATGAATTCTTATCTGTAGGGCTGGGCGGCCTTTATGCAGCTAGAGTTAAAGAGGCTGTTATTGTGAGCATGGGAACCGGAACCTCGATAGTATATGCCAACGGCAAATCCGTGCGCCATCTGATCGGTTCGGGGGTAGGCGGAGGCACGCTGCTGGGCCTGGCCAATACCATACTCAATATCCGCGATATTGATACTTTGACGCAGCTGGCGGCAGAGGGGGATCTGAGCATGGTTGACCTGACGATCGCAGATATATCCCGCAAAGTGATACCCGGTCTGACCGGCGATACGACTGCCTCCAATTTCGGCAAAGTGAAAGATACGGCCAGAATTGAAGATCTGGCCAGGGGCATTGTCAATCTGGTCTTTCAATCAGTTGGTACAGCAGCGGTGCTGGCGGCCAGAAGGGAAAACACTAACACCATAGTCTTTACCGGTAATCTGATGCGGGTTAAACCGGGTACGGAAGTGCTTGGCTCTTTTGCCGATCTTTACGGCGTCGATATTATTATTCCTGAAAATGCCGAATTTGCCACAGCTGTGGGTGCTGCTTTGAGCAGATACCACTCAGACTGAAGCCAACTATGCTCAAGTAGAAATTTGCCGGCTCAGTCAAAGAGGCCGGCAATTATTTTTTCATCTGCGATCTGCGGCAGCGTAATATGGTCGCTGGCAGCGAAGAGACGATTGTACTCAGCTGCGGTGGTGATTGCGTTTTCATTTCTGGCCCAGGCTCTTCTGGAAACACCGACCATTACATCCCAGGGCATGGCTGCAATCAGGATCTCATCCACTCTGGCACTGCCGTCTAAGACCATGCCGAAACCACCGTTGATCGCATTGGCGATACCGGTGCCTCCGCCGTTGTGCAGGGCGACTAGACTCATGCCCCGGGCGCAGTTGCCGGCAAAGCAGTGAGTTGCCATCTCAGCCATGATATTGGAGCCGTCCTTGATATTGGAGGTCTCACGGAAGGGGGAATCGGTCCCGCCAGTATCGTGATGATCGCGTCCCAGCATGATCGGTCCAATCTTGCCTTCCCTGATCATCTGATTAAATCTTAGAGCAATTTTTAATCTGCCTTCTGCATCCTGGTATAAGATCCGGCATTTGGTCCCGACCACCAGATTATTCTTGCCGGCATCTCTAACCCAATTATAATTATCTCTGTCCTGGTAGCGTCTTGTCGGATCAATGCATTCCATGGCTGCCTGATCGGTTGCCGCCAGATCCTCGTCTTTGCCAGAAAGGCAGCACCAGCGGAATGGCCCATAGCCAAAATCGAAGAGATTCGGTCCCAGTATATCCTCAACATAGGAGGGGAAGACAAAGCCGCCGACTGTGCTTTCTTTATTCTTGCATACCTCTGTCACCCCGGCATCAAAGACTGCCTTGAGGAAACTGTTGCCATAGTCAAAGAAATAGCTGCCTCGCTTGTGCAAAATGGTCACCAGTTCATAGTGGCGCCTGAGGCTTTGATCAACCAGCTGGCGGAAACGCTTGGGATCTTCGGCTAAAAGCTTGGTCCGCTCGGCAAAGCTTACGCCCTGTGGACAGTATCCTCCGTCATAGGGAGCATGGCAGGAGGTTTGATCGGACAATAGATCAACCTGAATATTATTTAAAACCAGATATTCCAGCAGATCAACAATGTTTCCCTGATAGGCTATGGCACAGGGCTTTTTTTGCTTTTGCAGTTCTAAAGCCCAGCTGACAGCTTCAGCAAGCAAAGTGGTTTTCTTGCTCACCCAGCCCTGCTCATATCTGGTCTTGATTCTGGATTCGTCAACCTCGGCAATAATACTGACGGCAGAGGCAATTTCGGCAGCCTTGCCCTGGGCGCCGCTCATTCCGCCCAGGCCTGACGAGACAAAGAGTTTGCCGGCAAGATCTTCATCTTGGCCAAGGCCAAGCTCCAGGCGCCCGGCATTTAAAAGGGTGTTGAAGGTGCCGTGGACAATACCCTGCGGCCCGATATACATCCAGCCGCCGGCGGTCATCTGGCCATAATTGGCCACCCCGATGGCAGCCGCTCTGTTGAAGCTTGCCAGATTGTCTGCATGACCAATCATCAAACCGTTGGTGATGATCACCCGGGGTGAGTTTATATGGGAGCGAAAGAGACCTAAGGGATGGCCGGACATGATCACCAGTGTCTGCTGATCCGTTAGGAGCTGCAGGTATTTTTTGATCAGCTGATACTGCATCCAGTTCTGGCAGACCTGCCCGGTTTCACCGTAGGTTACTAGCTCATAGGGATAGAGGGCGACGTCAAAGTCAAGATTGTTGTCGATCATGACCTGGAAGGCCCTGCCCTCGACGCAGTTACCCTCGTATTCGCTTTCGGCCCGGCCCCGGATCTTTCCGGGCGGACGGAAACGATAGCCATAGATTCTGCCGTGCTCTTCCAGCTCCTGGGCAAACTCAACAGCCATCTTTTCATGATGTTTAGCAGGGATGTAGCGCAGTGCATTTTGCACTGCCAGTTTTTTATCTTCTTTACTTAGCTGAGAGAGCCTGCGCGGGGCTCTTCTGATATTTGCTTCGAAGTCCGGATACAAAGGCAGTTGATTAAAAATCTCCAATGGGTCAAAAGGCTTGTCTATCTGAGGCATTTTGCTCACTCCTTATCTCTGCTCGGCATGTTTGACAAAAGCTGATCTGCCACAACTGGCAGGTAGATTTATCTTTATTTAAGTATAAACATATAAGAGGATAAAATAACAACAATTACCTGCTGTTAATTTGTTATGGATTTGTATTTTTGCAGAAATTTTGTCTTATTTTCCTTCCAGCGCAGAACATTTTTTGATTGTTTACTTTTAGTTTCTATTGTTAAGAGTTTACCCTCGGTATTTGCAAGTAGATTTAAAGAAAAAGACAGTAATAGCAGTGTTTCCATACGATTAGTCAAATCGTTACAAAATTTTTGAAATGTTGACAGAAACGATTGACGATGCTATTCTTATCGAGCCCCCTTCCGCTGAAGGGAGCGAACGGACCTTGAAAATTGAACAGTGACGAAATACAAACGACC
>CAZUWY010000022.1:0-25453 GCA_964624395.1 uncultured Mageeibacillus sp.
CTTATTTGTAAGCTAAGTGCTGCTTAAAGGAGAGCACTTACTTTTGCAATTAAGGCCAGCCCACTGCTAGAATTTATAATTTGACCATGATCTGTGTCTAAGGTATAATGCCGTTGCTGCAAAATGCAGCCTAGTCCACTGTGAGGGGAGGGAGAGTATTGTCGGAAATTCGTGTCAAAGAGAATGAATCCCTCGACAGTGCCCTTAAACGCTTTAAGCGTCAATGTGCACGTTCGGGCGTTCTTGCGGAAGTTAGAAAACGCGAACATTATGAAAAGCCGAGCGTCAGACGCAAAAAGAAATCTGAAGCTGCGCGCAAAAGAAAGCGCTAATGGCAGTTTTTGCAGGCAGCAAGCTCTAAGATGAAATTCATATTTTAGAGGACGTATATGATCAGCCTTGCTGGTAAGGTGATTATTAGCTCGACTGCCTGCCAGGAGAATGTATGCTTTAATTATTGAATCTTTGACCTTGTCTGGGGGCAAAATCTTGTTTACAGACTTTAAGATTTAAGTTTATAAAGCTTGATTGGCAATATAATCTGTTTTTAGATGGATAATCAAAACAAGCTGTCGCAGAGATAATTTGCAACAGCTTTTTTAATGCTGATTGAAGACAGGGATTGTAATATATAATAGATGTGGTGATTTTATGGAGCAAGATGATAAGACGAGTTTGAAAAAATTATTACTTTCCCGTAACTGGAGCTTAAAATCCGGTCAAAATGCCATTTTGCAAGGCAAATCTGGCATGAATGGCAGAGATGAGGATATTTTTGCGCCTGCATCTGCCTACATGGACAGCTATCATCCACTACTGCTTAGGCTTTGGCAGGCCAGGAATTATTCTCAGGCAGAAATTGAGGAGATTTTATATCCTCAGGAGATCTCTTATCCTGACCCCTTTCTTTTTACAGAGATGAAAAAGGCGATTGATTTGATCGAGCAGGCTGTTTTTCACCGAAAAAAAATCCTGATTTTTGGCGACTATGACGCAGATGGTCTGACGGCAACTGCTCTGCTGTCCCGCTGGTTTAGAAATAAGGGAATAGAGACCATAAATCTCATTCCTGATCGTTTGCGTGACGGCTATGGCTTAACACATGAGCAGGTGGATCTGATCAAAAAACATAAGCCCGATTTGCTCATTACGGTTGACTGCGGCAGTTCAAGCCAGGAGGAAGTAAGGCTGTTGGAAGAGAGCGGCATCCAGGTAATCGTCACGGATCATCACACAGTTGAAGGCGAAGAGCATACAGCCTCTGCCTTTCTTAATCCACAAGGAGAAGGTGAGAATTTTCCCCTGCAGGGTCTGGCTGGAGTGGGCGTGGCTTATTATCTGATTAGAGCCCTGGAATATCCCAAAGAGCCCGATCCTGTCTACACTATTTTGGCTGCTATCGGAACTGTTGCTGACGTCATGCCGTTACGAGGTCATAATCGTCGTTTGATGTCTGATGCAATCGCGTTTTTCACTGCGCATGCGCCGGCAGGGATTGAAAGTCTGCTCAGGCAAGGCTATCGAGCAGATGGCGATCTGTCTTCTGCTTCTATTCAATTTAGATTAGCACCAAGGCTTAATGCTGCCGGCCGACTTGGTGAGGCTGAAGCGGGTTTAGAGCTTTTGCTGACTGACAGTAAAGAGGAGGCTAAACGCTTAAGCAAATTATTGTGCGATTTGAATGTCAGGCGCCGGGAATTAGAAAAAGAACAGATGGAGTATGCCCAAAAACAAATTGAAGCAGAACTTGTCTATGGCGAAGATAGAATTATTATCGTGGCTGACGAATCTTTTCATCCAGGTATTTTAGGTATCCTGAGTGCACGTCTGGCCGACCAATACCAGATGCCTGCCATCTGCCTCGCTCTTGAGGAGGGAATATACCGTGGTTCGGCCAGAACTTACGGAGATCTGGATATTTATGAGGCTATTGCCAGCTGCTCCGATCTTTTGCTGACATTTGGCGGTCATTCTGGAGCTGCAGGCCTTTCTTTGGCCGCAGAAGATCTGCCGGCTTTTAAGACTAAAATGAAAAACTATATGGCCCGCTTCGGTGCTTACGAACCTGCCGATCTGCTGGTTGATGTTGAAGTTTCCGGGACCGATCTGACATTGGCTGCAGCACATGCTTTAGAGATTTTGGAGCCTTACGGCGAGCAAAATCCTCAACCCTTATTGATGATCAAAGGAGTGCAGATTGCAGAGATCAGAAGGATTGGAGATGGCAGTCATCTCCGCCTGCTTTTAGAACTAAAGGGTGGGGGAAGGGTAGTAGGCCTTGCCTTTAGGCAGGGTGCAGCATCTCTTCTCTATGAAGCAGGTGATATCATCGATCTTGCTTTTTACCTGATGAAAAATGCCTGGCAGGACAGTGAAGAAGTAAATTTGCATATCGAAGAGATGCAGCTGAGCAAGAAAGATCAGGGCGGCGAGAATCTAGCGCTTAATCGCTCAATGATTGCCTATGTATATAAAAGACTAGAGCAACTGTCAGATAAGCAACGGGATTTGATTTTTGATCCTTCGCATCTGGCGCATTGGTTGAGCAGTAATTATAATGAACATATTTATGTCGAACAGTTGCTTCTGATTCTTAATTTGTTCTCCGAGGCGGGGCTAGCCAGTATCAGATCTCTGGGAGACAGAAATATGAGTTTAAATTTTAATCTAACTAAGGAGAGGGTGGATCTTAAAGCAACTGAACTTTGGCAGGAGCTTTTAAGTCAAGGAAGGATAATTGATGCGACAGCGGCAAAGCATAACTGAAACAGATGCTGATCTGGAAATAGCAAAGATCATAGAGCGCTGGAAGAAATACTCCAATCAGGAGGATGCCTCCAAGCTGGAAAAAGCCTATGAATTTGCCAAAGAAGCTCATAAAGAGCAAAAAAGAGCGTCTGGCGAACCATATATTATTCACCCTGTCGAGGCTGTCAGGATTCTTTTGGATCTCGAAGTTGATGAGGACACATTAATTGCTGCCCTTTTACATGATACTGTTGAAGACACAGATGTCTCCTTAAATGAGATAGAAGAAGAATTTGGTGAAGATGTCCGCAATCTGGTCGATGGCGTGACTAAATTATCTAAGTTTTCCTATTCCACCAGAGAAGAAATACAGGCGGAAAGCTACCGAAAAATGTTTTTGGCCATGGCCAGAGATATAAGAGTTGTTTTGATCAAGCTGGCTGACCGCCTGCACAATATGCGCACCATGAATTACCAGGACAGCCAGAAGCAAATTGAAAAATCGCGTGAGTCCTTGGATATTTATGCCCCTCTCGCCCATCGCCTGGGCATTCACAAGATAAAATGGGAACTTGAGGATTTAAGTCTCAACTATCTCGATCCAGATGCTTACTATGATCTGGTTGAGCAGATCTCACAAAAGCGAAGTGATCGCGAGAATTTTCTGGCTGAAACCTCCCGCGACCTCAAGGAAAGAATTTCCCAGATGGGGATTAAAGCGGATATTGAAGGCAGACCAAAACATTTTTACAGCATCTACCGCAAGATGAAAGGGCAAGATAGAACAATTGATGAAATCTATGATCTTTTTGCCATGCGCATCATCGTTGAGACCGTCGGAGAATGCTATGCTGTTTTAGGTTTGGTCCATGAGCTCTTCAAGCCGATGCCGGGAAGATTTAAAGACTATATTGCTATGCCCAAGCCTAATATGTATCAATCCCTGCATACCACTGTCATCAGTCCCGCAGGTATTCCCTTTGAAGTTCAGATCAGAACCTTGGAAATGCATCGCACTGCTGAGTATGGCATTGCTGCCCATTGGCGCTATAAAGAGGATAAAAAGCAGGGTTCTGGTAAAGCTGATCCTATTGATGTCAAGCTGACCTGGCTGAGGCAGCTTCTGGAATGGCAAAGTGAAATGCGTGATTCCTCGGATTTCATGAACACTTTGAAAGAAGAGCTCATTTCGGATGAGGTTTTTGTCTTCACGCCCAGAGGTGAGGTTATATCGCTGCCATCCGGCTCTGTACCGATAGATTTTGCCTACCATATACATAGTGGCGTAGGTAATTCAATGTACGGGGCAAAGGTCAACGGGCGCATGGTTCCTCTGACTTCAAAATTGGAAAATGGCGACATAGTTGAAATCCTGACCTCAGATAAAGTCAAGGGACCTAGTTTGGACTGGCTGAGTATTGTTAAAAGCAGTACTGCAAAAAGTAAAATATCCACCTGGTTCAAGCGCGAGATGCGCAGTGAGAATATTGCCCGCGGTCGGGAGACAATTGACCGGGAGATTAAAAAATCAGGTTTTACACCAGCTCAGCTGGTAAAAAGAGAATCTTACGATAAGCTCTTAAAACGCTACTCTTTGCAGACATTAGATGATCTTTATGCAATCGATGGTGGTCTATCAGCTGCTCGCATCGTGCCCAGGCTCAGAGATGATTATATTATCTCACTTGATGAGGATGAGAGGGCTAGGCTGGGTTATCGGGTAACCAAGAGTGGGCATGTTCAGTATGCGCCTAAATCCGTTCTTTCCTCTGATGAGTCCACCTGGACCAAAAGGGATACGGAGAGCAAGGAGCAAAAAAGACGCAAGATTGCTAAGCAGTCACGCGGAGTTCAGGTAAGGGGCATTGAAAACTGCCTGATCCGGCTGTCACGCTGCTGTAATCCGGTCCCGGGCGACAAGATTATCGGTTATGTTACAAGAGGTGACGGCGTTGCCATCCATCGGATGGACTGCCCTAATATAGTTCATCTTTTAGATGCCTTTGATAAATCTCCCGAGGATGCGGAGAGAGCATCACGGTTGATTGATGTCTTCTGGGTGGAGGATTTGCCGGATGAGCTAAAATACCAGACTGTGCTGAGAATAATTGCCAGAGAGCGCAGCAATTTACTGGCCGAGATCTCCAGTGCAGTAGCGGTGGAACAAATTCCTATTCTTGAATTCAAAATGCAGTACGCTAAAGATCTAAGTGCAAGATTTAGACTGACGATCGAAACCAAGGATAATGAACAAGTTGATAGATTGATTAAACGTCTTTATACAATTCCCAGCGTAGTTGATGTCAGCCGGACAGGCAGCTAAATAAGGGCTTAATCCACTTCCATCACAGATATTAATATGACAGGACGTCTTCTTGTCTTCTCAAATAATAAACGGCGCAATTCATGCTCTAAGCGGCCGGATTTGAGCAGGCGGGCCAGCTTTTTGTTATCTTTTTTGGCCTCCTGGGCCAGTTCGGCAATCAGACTTCTGCAGTTCTCGGTTGTGCTGGCAATCTCGCTATCATAAATAAAGCCGCGGGCAATAATATCTGGCTGACCCAGCAGGGAGTTAGTTTTTTTGTCAACCGCAATATAGGCTGAAACAACACCATCTTCCGCCAAACGCAGCCGATCTCTCAAAACCCATTTGTCTACATCACCCATGCCAGAGCCGTCGATTAGAAGGCCTGCACCTTCGGTAAAGCCGACAAAACGCATTTCATCATAATCTAATTCAACAATATCGCCATTGGCCAGCAAACGGATCCTCTCTTCAGGATGGCCCATACTCATAACCATCTTGCCATGTTTATATAGGTGGCGGTATTCACCGTGAGAAGGAATAAAATACCTCGGTCTTGTCAACTGGTAGATCAGCTTTAATTCCTCTTGATAGGCGTGCCCTGAAACGTGGACATCGGCCAGAGCCTCATAGACAACTTCAGCTCCGCGCCGGTACAATTCATTTATCATCCGGTAGATGGTTTTTTCATTGCCGGGAATTATCGAGGAGGATAAAATGACGGTATCCCCTTCTTTAATTTCTACATTCTTGTGTTCAGCATAGGCGATCTTGCTCAGGGCAGCCATCGATTCGCCCTGGCTGCCGGTGGTAACTATAACCAGCTCATTATCCGCGTGATTGTCAACAGCCGAAATATCGATGATGCTTCCTTTACGGCTGCGGATATAGCCGAGGCTGTTGGCTGCCTCATAAACGTTTAGCATGCTGCGACCGAGCAGGCAGACTTTCCTTTTATTAGCTTCGGCGGCATCAATAATCTGCTGCAGGCGATAGACATTAGAAGAGAATGTGGCCACGAACAATCTACCCTTGGCCTTGGAGAAAAGCTCGCTCAGACATTCACCGACGGCCTGTTCGGACATGGTGGACCCTGCGATCTCAATATTGGTGCTGTCTGAAATAAGAGCGAAAACACCTTTTTGCCCCAAGGCAGCAAAACGGCCCAGATTGATCGGCTCTCCCACAGGCGGGGTATAGTCAACCTTAAAATCTCCGGTATGGATAACAATGCCGAGCGGCGTGGTGATAGCTAAGGCATTGGCGTCAGCGATGGAATGGTTGACATGAATAAACTCGACCTGAAAATAGCCGCTGCCCACCCTTTGCCCGCTGCGGACCGTTCTCAGATCGGCATTTTTGACTCGAGTGCCGCGATCGGATAATTTGCGTTCAATCAGTTTTTTGGTCAGGGCATTACAGTACACCGGCAGATTAAATTCCTTTAGCAGCCAGGGCAAGGCACCGATATGGTCCTCATGGCCATGCGTGATGAAGACTGCTTTCAGCTTTTCTTCATTTTCACGCAGGTAAGTAAAATCCGGAATAATAATATCTACACCGGGCATATCTTCATCAGGGAAGCCCAGGCCACAATCAACGATGATGATCTCATCGAGATACTGGAAACAGATCATATTCTTCCCCACCTCGCGCATACCGCCGAGGGGAATGATTCTCAAACCGGAAGATTCATTTTTGATCACTTGTTCTGCTTTATTTTGCCTTGATTTATGGTTGGAAATCTTCTTTGCCATCTCCCTTTGTCTATTTAATTTATCATAACAGAAAAACAATCTTGAGGTAGTTGGCAATCTTTTGTCCCGGGTCAAGACATTAGTTTTCTAAAAGCAGTAAAATAGATTTAATGCGGAAATATTAGCGGACAGTTAGAATTAATTGCTTGGCTGGAGGAAAAGATGCTGCTTTTAAGAAATGTGACAAAATCCTATGACGGCAAAAAGAATGCCGTAGATAATTTGAGTCTTGAAATATACCCCGGGGAGATCTTTGGCTTTCTGGGCCCCAACGGTGCTGGCAAGACAACTGCCTTGAAGATGATAACGGGAGTGCTGCAACCTAGCGCTGGAGATATTGTGATCAAGGGTTATTCCATCTTAAGTCAGGCGCTGGAGGCTAAAAGGCAGTTTTCCTTTGTTTCCGACGACCCTAATATATTTCTTAGATTAAAAGGGATTGAGTATCTGCGCTTTATTGCCGATATTTATGAAACTGATCCCGGCCAGAGAGAAGATAGAGTCCGGCTGCTGGCGGAAGAGTATTCCATGGCAGAAGTATTAAATGATCCGATCAGCAGCTATTCCCACGGTATGAGGCAGAAAATTATCCTTATCGGCGCACTGATTCATGATCCACCCATCTGGATTATGGATGAACCGATGACAGGGCTTGATCCCAAGTCAAGCTTTAATCTGAAAAAGCGTATGCGCGACCACGCAGATGCAAATCAAACAGTTTTATTTTCCACCCATGTGCTGGAGGTGGCGGAGAAGATTTGCGATCGAGTCGGTATTATTGATAAGGGCAAGCTGATATTTCTCGGCAGCATTGACGATATGAGAGCTCATTTTCTAGAGCACAGCAGCCTAGAGGAAATGTTTCTTGAGCTTACGGAGGTATAGGGCCAGCCTCTGGAAAATTTTTGGGATTTATGAATGATGAATAAGATACAAACTCCGGGACAGGCTTTTACTGATAATTTTTTGTGAGCAGCTGTAAATAGTCAAACTCAAAATAATGGAGAGTAAAATGAAAAAGTGGTGGATACTAAGCAAGGCTTTGATCAAGGGTTCAGACACCATGGGTGTGGAATCCAGAAAAAAGAAACAAGCGAAGAAATCTTTTCTGAGTAAAAGCCTGGATAAAAGCAAAAAAACCGCTCTCTTTGCCTTAGCTCTGGTTTATATCGGCTTTATTTTTGGTATGAATGGCTATCTTATGGCTGATTATTTTCTGGAAATGGGGATAAACGGCGGCAATATTGCCGAGCATCCTGAAATCGTATCAGTTTTACAGGCTGTGATTACTCAGTTTTACTTACCCGGATTTTTTATGCTGCTGGGTTTGGGCTTTGTTTATTCAGCAGGGATTTTCTTTTTTGCCGAAGATCTAAATATCCTCTTATCCTTGCCGCTTACACCTGGAACAATAGTTGGAGCCAAGATCTTCAATCTTTATGTCTATTCGGTCATCATGCCGGCCGCACTCGCTTTACCGGCAACTTTTATTCTAGGGTTCAGGCTGGGCATGCCTTTACTTTATTATTTTTATGCTCTGCTTGTTTTACTCTTTGGCGCCATGATGCCCATGTGCATTGATGCGATTTTAATTATGCTCTTGATGAGGATCTCCGCACTGACCAAAAACAAGGACCGTTTTATGATTTTGGTTCAGCTTTTGATGTTTATCGGCATCTTTGCTTTTGTTGTAACCAATACAGGCAATACTGATCCGGCCAGTCTTAAGAGTACCGGACTTTCATCTCTAATAATCTATCTCGCTCCTCTCTCTGACAAGGCCATTGAAGCTCTGGTTTTACCTTCGGCAAAGGGGTCGGCTCTTAAAATTATATCTTTTGTTGCTCTGGCTGCGATGATGGTGGCAGCTTTGATTTTGATTGCTGGGAAAATCTATCTGAAAGCTGCAAAAGAAAGCCGTTCTGGCGGCCGGGCTCATAAGCCTATGACTGATAGGAGCTGGCGTTATTTGAAGAAGTCAAAAGGGCAGGTGGCAAATCTCATGGCCAGAGAATATAAAAATCTTGCCCGCTCTCCTGTTTATCTGATGAATATTTTACTCTCCCCCATTATCATGATTGTTATTATGCTGGGCAGCTTAATTTTTACTTTGTCCAGCCAGCAGGTGGATATTACCAGCCTTAGAGCACAGATTTTACCCATGCTCACTGAAGGAAAAGATTCCCTGCTGCCGATTGCCTTTTCTTTCATCTGCGGCATTGCTGCCTTTGTCTCCAGCACCAACTATTGCACGGCTACCTCAATCTCCAGAGAGGGTAGGGGGGCAGCGATGCTCAAATCATGGCCTGTTAGCATAAAATCTGTCTTTGCCGCCAAACTTTTGCTCGGTCAGCTGATTTCCTTTGCTATTTGGCTGCCCCTGATAGTTATATCTTTCTGGCTCCTGCCTTTTAGTTTTTATTTTCATCCTCTTTTTGTCATCCTGCTCTTGTTTTTGCCTGCTGCCATAAATGTCACCGGACTTTTGCTTGACCTGAGAAGGCCAAATCTTGACTGGAGCTCTGAACAACAGGTGGCCAAGCAAAATTTAAATATTTTATTTCATATGCTGGCAGCGATTGTCTATGGCGGTCTACTTATAGGTCTGGCTTTGCTGGCTCAAAAACAGGGAGCCGGTATCTTGATCATATCCTTAATCTTCGGGGGTGGCAGTATTTTGCTTTTTGTTATTGCCCTTGTTCTTTTAGGCAGATATGGTGGCAGATACTACCTGGAGCGAGTTAGCTGATGATTGGTGCCGTTGTAAAGCAGCAGGCATAAAGCGGGCAGAGCCTGGGCAGGGCTATTTGCTGGGGCAGGTGAACTCATGCTCTCAGAAGCTGATTTAATTTTTTGTCTCAAGGGTGAATCCTGCCAGTTTAAGCAGAGTATTGGCATTGCTGTTTTGAGCAGAGATCTGGCTGAAGCTAAGTGCTATAATTTATTCTAAATATTATAATTTGGAGCAAGTATCTGGAAGTTAATAAAGAAGCGAACTGCTGAGCGGGCAAAGAGCTGGCTAAGCTTCAAAACAAAGGCGGTTTAAGTTGCAAAACCGCTGATATTGGCTCTGGCAGGCAAAATACTTGCCAGCCTTTGTCTGGCGTGGTAAAATGCAGATCGTCTAAACCGCAGGAGGTAAAATAATGGCAAATATTAAGTCATCGATTAAGCGTGTCAAGATTAATCATTCCAAAGCGCTGGTAAATAAAAGCAAAAAAAGTGCCTTAAAGACTCAGATTAAAAAAACCATTGAGGCAATTACCGCTACAGCCGAGAATGCTGAAGAGCTTTTGCGCGCAACACAGGCTGATTTGGATCGGGCGGCGACCACGGGCCTGATCAGCAAAAATACAGCAGCGAGAAGAAAAGCCCGTTTAGCCAGGCTTTATAAGCAAGCCGCTGAAGCCTAATCTGCTGCAAAGATTGATCTTCAACAGAGCATAAAATCTTTTTTGATCGCATCGAGGCTGTTCCTTTGGCAATGGCGTTAATGTGTAATATTGATCTTTAATTGTGAATGAAAATAATCAGTCGCTTCACAAAGAGGCGGCTTTTTTATGATAAAATACAAATTCATGACGTATGAGAGGATGGAGGGATTATGAAAAGAAGTAAAATTGCTGTCACTCTGGGACTGATTCTGGGAATCATATTATCCGGGGCAGCTTTTCTCTATGGCTATACTCGCTACCTCTTGAGTCTGCCCAGCTATATCGACACCGATCTCACCATTCCGATTGAGACCGGCCTGGAAAGCCTTCCCGACCTTGAACCGGGGATGAAGGAAGGCATGAAAATTCCTATCCATCAAGACCCGGATGTGCGCCATATTCTTTTGATCGGCTCAGACAGGCGTGACAGTTCTTCGCATGGACGCTCGGACAGCATGATACTTGTCACCATTAACGAGCGGACTAAAAAGATTCATCTAACTTCATTTGGGCGGACTATCTGGGTGAGCATACCTGATGATGCCGATCCCGGCTATAAAAGATACTGGTCTGCCAATAATGCCCTTAATGCTGCTCATACCTGGGGTGGCCCCAGACTGCTTTTAAAGACGATTCAACGAAATTTCCGCTTGGATGTTCAAGACTATATTGCTGTAGATTTCAATAACTTTGAAAAAGTCATTGATCAGGTGGGCGGTGTAGATATTACGCTTACCGCTGCTGAAGCAAGCCATCTTAAAGGGCAGGGACTATCTGTCTCCGAAGGCAAGCAACTGCTTAAAGGCAGCGAGGCTCTGGCCTATTCGCGCATCAGAAGAATTGACAGCGACTGGAATCGAATGGGCCGTCAGCGCACCGTTATACAAAGTCTGATTAAGAAGATGACCAATATGAGTGCAACCTCTATCTTGAAAGTGCCGGAGAAAATCATGCCTTATCTGGAAACCAATATTTCCGCTGGCGAGCTGGAGAGTTACCTGCTCAATGTTTTAGCTTACCGCTCTTATCAAATAGATGAGATGTTTGTTCCGGTTGAAAAATACGAAGCCCTGACCAAGACTTCCACGGGACATGAGGTCTATAAGATTAACTGGGTCAAAAATATTCAGGCCATCAGGACTTTTATCGAGAATTAAACTCATGAGGATGATGTGATCATTTTAGGAATTGATCCGGGTTATGCGATTACAGGCTATGGGATTATTGTCAAAGACAAAGACGGTCTCAAGGCTTTGGATTATGGTGTGATTACTACTCCGACCAAATCCTATTTCCCTCAGCGTTTGTGCAGTATTCATGAAGGTCTGGCCCATCTCATAGATAAATTCAAACCAGACTGCATCGCAGTCGAAGAGTTGTTTTTTAGCCGCAACACCACAACTGCGATTGGCACTGCCCAAGCCAGGGGGGTTGCGGTTCTGGCTGCTGCCCAAAACAATAAACCAGTCTTTGAATATACCCCTTTGCAGGTGAAAGTTGCTGTTACCGGTTATGGCAGAGCTGAAAAAATTCAGATCCAAGAGATGGTGAAAAGACTTTTAAAGCTTAAAAACTATCCCAAGCCGGATGATGCTGCTGATGCCCTGGCTGTTGCGATCTGTCATGCGCACAGTGGCAACAGATCTGATGCTCTGGCAGTGGGCGGTTATCAATAAAGCATTTTTTTAGCTTTTTTGCCTCCAGCTATATTAGAATAGATTGCAGATCAGCTTTTGCTTGTTAGTTAAAAGCTGGCGCAAGCAGTTGGCAAAAATGAATGGAGAGATAAGTATGTTTGCATATATTGAAGGGAAAGTAGTAGCTAAGAATGCAGAGAGCCTGATTGTTGATGTGGGCGGTATAGGTTATGAAATCCAAATTCATGCGGGGATGCAAAATCTTCTCCCTGCCCTAGGTGATAGGGGCAGAATTCCAGTAGAGCTTCATGTGCGCGAAGATCAGATGAAATTATTCGGATTTCCCGGGGAAGAGGAAAAAAATCTCTTCCGCCTGGTTCAATCCGTCTCCGGCATAGGCCCAAAAGTTGCTCTCAATATAACCGGTTCGATCTCACCGGGAGCTTTTGCCCTTGCAGTCTTAAATGACGATATCGGCAGCCTTACTAATATTCGCGGCATTGGAAAAAAAGGTGCCCAGCGCATTATTTTAGAATTAAAAGACAAGCTGCGTAAACTTGATCTGGACTCTGACGATTCTGCAGCGGCGATACCGCCCGCAGATGACAGCATATACGCACAGGCTGTTTCTGCCCTCATGGTCCTGGGCTATCGCAAGGAAGAGGCCAGACATGCCTTAGGCATCAGCGGGCGGGTGGAAGCAGACAGCCTTGAGGAAGTAGTTTTAAAAGCCCTTAAAACTATGCAGGCATAATGCGGGAGGTAGGGAGATTTGTATAATATTTTCAGTCAGATGGATGAAGATCAGGAAGAAGAGCGGATCATATCTCGCAAGCATCTGTTGGAAGACAAAGACGAAGCTTCAACAAGGCCAAAGAATTTGTCTGAATTTTCCGGTCAGTCCAGAATAAAAGAAAACTTAAAAGTCTATATTGAAGCGGCACTGGCCAGAGGGGACTCACTAGACCATGTCCTGCTCTACGGTCCGCCTGGTCTGGGCAAGACAACTTTGGCTGGCATAATTGCCAATGAGCTCGGTGTGCAGATGCGCGTAACCTCCGGACCTGCAGTTGAGCGCCAGGGTGAGCTGGCTGCCATCTTGACTAATCTCGAGGAGCATGATGTGCTCTTCATCGATGAAATTCACCGCCTCAACCATACGGTTGAGGAGATTTTATACCCGGCAATGGAAGATTATGCCTTGGACATAATGATCGGCAAAGGACCTTCAGCCAGATCAATCAGATTGGAACTGCCAGCCTTTACTTTGATCGGAGCAACAACCAAGGCTGGCCTTTTAACCTCTCCCTTGCGCGACCGCTTTGGCATGCTGCACCGCCTGGAGCTTTACAGCGATGAAGAGATCAGGGAGATCCTCAAACGAAATGCAGCCATCTTGTCGATCGGCATCGATCAGGAAGGCCTGGAAAGGCTGGCTGGCCGCTGCCGCGGAACCCCGCGTGTCGCCATCCGTCTTTTGCGTCGGATGCGAGATTTTGCTCAGGTAAAGGGATCAGGCGTTATCAATCGTGAAATTTGCGATCTAGGCCTTACTGCTCTGGAAATTGATGAGCGCGGCCTGGACTTAACCGATAGAAGAATTATGCTGGCCATGGCGGAAATATATAAGGGAGGGCCTGTGGGGCTTGACACTTTGGCAGCTACCACCGGTGAAGACCCGGGGACGATAGAGGATGTCTATGAGCCCTATTTACTGCAGATAGGATTTATCGCCAAAACCCCGCGTGGCAGGATGCTGACAGAGCTTGGCTTTAAGCATTTAGGCATAAAAGCTGCACCGGCAACTGGTAGAGCTGAGGGAGCCGGCAGGCAGATCGCTCTGGATGAGCAAGCAGGCCCCAAGAAAGATAATGATGAAGCTTGACTTAGTGGATGAGAAAAAGATCTTATTACACTGCTGCTGCGGTCCTTGTGCTGAGTATCCTCTCCAGGATTTATTAACTGACGGCTACAAGCCGCATCTATACTATTTCAATCCCAATATTCAGCCACAGGTGGAATGGGAGCGCCGGCTTCAGTCTGTGCAAAAGCTAAGTGAAATATTGTCTTTGCCCTCTTCTTTTGCCGGAGAGGCACAGACAGCCAAGTGGCTGCAAATGGCGGCTAAAGATACTGACAGATGTATTTTTTGTTATCGGATTCGGCTTGAAGCAGCGGCACAGTATGCTTTTCAAAATAAATTTAAGCTTTTCAGCACCACTCTTCTAGTCAGTCCTTATCAAGACAATGACATCATAACATCATTAGGTAATGAAATTGCCAAAAATTATGGTTTAATCTTTCTGGCTCGCGACTGGCGGCCCAGTTTTCGCCAGGGCCAGCAATTGGCCAAAGAGCATGGCCTCTACCGCCAGCGTTATTGCGGCTGCATTTTGTCCCTGGAAGAATCTTCCTTCAAGGAAAAAATTAAAAAAGAATTAGAGGAGCTGGAAAACAATCAGGGGTGAAGATACTAATCTTTACTTAGAGGTTTTTTCAGACTGAGAGGATTCAAAGGCTCAATCAGGATAGTTCGGTAATTGTCATAGATAACATGGCCCGGATTTGCAGACTTTGGTTTCCTGACGTTTTTTACCAGACAATAGTCAACCTCCACTTTGGCAGGGCTTTTATTTTTTCTGGAAAACCAGGCTACAAGACCTGCAGCTTCTTCAATTGCGCGTTCAGGGATTTTAGCTTGAGCAGATCTGATTATGGCATGGGCACCGGCTGCATTCTTGACATGCAACCAGGTATCCTCTTTATCTGCCAGCCGAAATGTCAGCTGATCGTTTTGCAGATTGCTCCTCCCCAGTAAAATTAGGAAACCGTCAGAGGAAAAAAACTGCCTGGGCGGGAGAGGCTTATCTGCTTTGCCACTTTCTCTCCTGCTTTTTCCCTTGGTTTCAAGCGGGCGATATTTCTTTCTTTTGCCGGGTTTTCCAGGTTGAAAGCTCGTTTGCGCTGCAGCTTTTTCAGCAGGCAGAAAACTAGCCTTTTTTCCGGCAGTAGCATCAAGCGTAGCAAGCTTAAGCCTTTGCTCTCTGCTAGCTCTATAATGTTTGAACTCCGCTGCCAAAGCTTCCAGATCTTCCAGATCCAATGAGTTTTCCAAAGCTGTCTTGATAGCATCCAGCCAAGCGAGAGCCTTGTTTTCAAGAGCTAGCAATTTGCTGGCCATAGCCAGTTTGTTTTTGGCCTTTTTACTCTTTTGAAAATAAGATTTGGCGTTGGCAGAGGCCGAAAGATTAGCTTTCAGTGGAATTATTATTTCCTTTAGATCCGGGTCATAATAATCTATGGCCTTAAGCTGGGAGGAGTTTTCTTCATACTGCCAGATATTGGCCAGGGTCAATTCGCCATAGTAACGCCATAATTCAGTTTTTTCACCAGCTTCAACATCTCGCCGATGAATTTCTGCCTTGCGTGCAATAGCCTCAATTTCCTGACTGATTTTGCGCATCAGCTGCTGCTGCTTTTGCTCGAATCTATTGCTCTCGTTTTGCCGATGGCCAAAAATCTGCATGGCCTCACCAAGAGAGGCAATGCTTTTTTTAACAAGATAACTGGGCAAATCCAGGGCATAAAAATCTAAAGGGTCTTGATCATTTTCTGAGGCATAATAAAGAGTTGGCTGCCATTTTCTTGCGCTGATCATTTCCAAGGCCAAAGAGAGACTTTTTGCTAGCACCGCTCTTTGCTCTTGCTTTAGATCTGCTATTTGAAGCCTAAAGTCCAAACCGGAGGCAAAGACAATCTGCCGGGCGAGGAAGGGAGATAGACCAAGAACTGAAGCTACAATACCCTTTTCCAGCTTTAGTTTTGCCAATTCAGCTGGAAAGGGATCCTTGCCCAGCTGGTAATTTTCAAGCCAGGCATTAGGGCTCAGCTTGTCCTGGGCAGGCGGCGGCAGATAAGGATGGGCAGGCAAGATTTCGCGCACCCTGTTGATACTGTGATCCACGTGGATGATCGCATCATGGATAATACCTGTCTGATTGACTAAAATTATATTGGTCCGACGATGGATGAGCTCTACAATCAAGCTCTTTTCCACCCGATCAAGATAATCATCTACTGTGCTGAATTTAAAAATAAAGATGCGTTCGTAAGCAGGAGTTTCAACTGCTCTCAATCTGCTGCCCAGCAAATATTTGCGCAGCATCATGCAAAAGGGAGGCGCTGTTTTAGGATTTTCTTGCCTGGGGCTTCCAGGATAAATTGCCGGCAAGGAGGGATTGGCCGAGATGGTAATTTGTTCTTGCCTGCGTCCGGTATAAAAAGTCAAAACAATCGTATAGCGATCCGGCTGCATAATCTTATCGACTCTTGCATCAGCCAGCCTCGCATTTAATTCTTGGCTAAGAGCTGTGGCGGTTACTCCATCTAGGGGCATCTTTTATCCTCTTGCTTTGCGCATTGCTAATCTTTTCGTATAATAGCATAAGAAAGATAGGATTATTCTTTATGGCTGACAAAATGCAAAAATACCAAGGATTTACAGTCTACAGCGAAAAAAATCTGCTGCAAAGGATCTGGTCAGTAGGGGTTGGACGCTTCTTTATCTCTGTCTTGTTATTCATTATTGTGATCTTGTTTAATATTTTATTCTCTTGGAATAACGCTGCCACTTTTCTGGTAATTTTTGGGATTGAATTTCTGCTTTTGTTTATTGCCGGCTGGTTTTATTTTTTCTTCAAGCAAAAATTAATTTGAGATAATGGCTTATAGATATCAGCTATAGGCATTTTATTATTCTTGTTTGCCATGCTTGAAATTTCTCTTTATTCTCTCAGGCAAATAGCGATAAGATGAAGTGAAAAAATAGTAGTAAAAAGGAGAGATTTATGTACATTGCTAGTGAGGAACTGCAAAAGCAATTCGAGAATGAACATGAATATTACAAATCCCATCTCCAGCTTGGTGCTGAGCTCCTCTGGCTGACAAGAGAAGAGTGTATAGAGGCTGGTCCTGATGTGGCCGAGACTTTGGATCTGGTCAATCGGGCAATGATTTACCATGGCCTGAAAGAATATGAGATGCCTGCCAAGATTGGCATTCATCCCTACCAAGATGTTTTTTACCATGCCATGCCTGCTTATGTGCCCAAAAACCTGGCCTGCGGGATGAAATGGATTGAATGCTATCCTAGAAATCCAGAGGAGTATAATCTGCCCCAGACCACGGGACTTCTTGTTATGAACGATCTTGTTACCGGCGCACCTGTTGCCGTGATGGATTCCACTTGGCTGACTGCAATGAGGACTCCAGCCGTAACAGCTCTGGCAGCCGCCAAGCTTCATCCTGAGGCCAAAACATTTGGTATGTTTGGCTGTGGTGTTCAAGGTGTTGAGCATATGCGCTTTATTTACCAGGCGCTGAAGGAGCTGGAGAAGATTTATATCTGGGATATTATTCCTGAGCGTATGACTGAGCTGATTGAAAAGGTCAAAGACGAGGTCGATATTCCCATCATAATCGCCCAGCCAGAAGAGGTTGTCCGCAGTTCTGAAGTTTTGAGCTCTGCCACTATCTGTATACCGGGATCAATCAATTACGGTAAAAAGGAATGGGTGAGTAAGGGACAGACCATACTGCCCTGTGACCTGACAACATTTTGGGATCCGGAAATCTCAGCCATGGCGGATAAGTATATTGTTGACAGCATTGATGAGCATCAACTCTTTGATCAAATGGGTTATTTCCCGCTGGGCCTGCCTGAAGTCTACTGCGAGACCGGCGAACTCTTGGCTGATCTCAAAGAGGGGCGCAGCAATAAAGATGAGCTTATTGTCTGCAGCAATATTGGGATTGCCACCAATGATGTCTCGATGGGGCACAGCATCCTTAAAAAAGCCTTTGCCCTGGGTCTTGGCACCAAACTTAAGCTTTAGTTTGAATCTATGGCAATTTGCAAAATGAGCCGGCAGTCTAGCCCAGAAGCTTTCTGATCTTGACTGCCGGATCTACTAGTGAACTAAGCGAGGCATTGTGATTGATTGCATCGATCAGAAGGGCAACGAATTTTCCCATATTGACATCAACATACCAGGGTGCCTCAAGTAAGCTTGCTTCGCGGTGGATCAGGTTTGTGCAGAAAATACGGTCGATAAAACCCTCTTTATAAGCGCGGTCAAAAGACTTAATGCCCTCAGTGAAGAGGCCGAAGGTGGCAGCGCAAAAAATCCTGTTGGCTTTTCTTTCTTTCAGCTGCCTGGCCAGTTCAAGCATTGAATCACCCGAAGAGATCATGTCGTCAACAATCAAAACATCTTTGCCCTCAACTGCATCACCTAAAAATTCGTGGGCCATGATCGGATTGCGACCGTTTTTAATTGTGGTGTAGTCGCGCCTTTTATAAAATGTCCCCAGCGGCACGCCCAGTACTGCGGCATAGTACATCGAACGGGAGATCGCTCCTTCGTCGGGGCTGATGATCATCAAATTGCTCCTGTCCTGGATGATTTCAGGATAAAGCCTGTTTAAGGCTTTCAGCACCTGATAGACTGAGGGTACACTCTCAAAGCCGAAAGTGGGAACGGCATTGGCCACCCTGTCATCATGGGCGTCGAAGGTGATGAGATTGGCCACACCGAGATTGCTGAGCTCCTCCAGCATATAGGCACAGTCTAAAGACTCTCTGGCATTTCTCCTGTGCTGGCGTCCCTCATAAAGGAAGGGCATGAAGACATTTATGCGCCTGGCCTTTCCTGAACTGGCCAGGATAATTCTTTTCAGATCCTGGTAATGATCGTCCGGGCTCATGTGATTTACATGCCCGCGAATATTATAGGTGACGGAATAATTGGTAGGATCGCAGATGATAAAAAGATCGTGACCGCGGACAGTTCTTTCCACCACTGCCTTGCCTTCGCCGGAGGAGAAGCGGAAGGTGTTGACAGGTACAGTGTAGTCGCTTCTTAAAAAGCCCGGGCTGATGACGGTATCAGGTTCGCTTTCCAGGTAGGCCTGACGCCTTTCTACCAGAAAATCATTGACTATGGCAGATAATTCAACCGCACTGCGCATGGCGATAATTCCCACCGGTGCATATGCTGCCATAGGATTATTGCCGTACTGATCATATTTATAGTAGTTTGGATCGTAGGTTAAATCATCGGGGCCCTGGCTGTAGTATTCAGATATCATTTGATCCTCCTTGGATGCAGTTAAAAATAATCAAACTCAAATGTTGGTTCTAGATGTCAAAGGCAAGCTGCCTAGGATCTGGTTCCTGCTTATGATCAGTGGCATAAAGCCTTTTATATCTCGCTTTTTGTCTTTCAGCCAGCTTTTCAATCCCATCGGCTGGAGCCAATAGTGCCGAAAGAGAGGCGTCATGATTCAAGGCATCTACCAATGCGGCCAGATCATTGGCCATGGGCACATCATGATACCAGGGAGAAGCTGTGATCGCAGGCGATCTATAAGCCATATCCGTAGCAAACACACCATTGATGATGCCGCTGGCGTGGGCTTGACGCATATGATCAATGCCCTGAGTGAACTGGGCAAAGGAAGCAGCGCAAAATACTCTCTCAGCCCCATGAGCCTTCAGATAAGAGGCGCATTCCAGAAAGGTGAGACCTGTATCCATCAGATCATCCACCAGCAGTACGTCCATGCCTGTGACATCATCCCCTAAGAATTTTCTGACGCATTCTTCTTGGACCCGGCCGTTGACCTCGCGATAGTTACGATCTGAATAAAAGATGCCCATCGGCACCTGCAAAGTCGAGGCGTAGAAGATGCAGCGGCTAATGCTATTTTCATCGGGACTGACGATCATGAATTTATCCGTGTGGAGATTAATATCGGGGAATTTGTCAAAGAGAGTTTTCAATATCTGCATGGAGGTGGGGAAAGTTTCAAAGTTGAAGCGGGGTACGGCATTGGCAATCCTGCCGTCATGGGCATCAAAGGTGATAAAATTGTCGATGCCAAGATTAAACAGATTATGCAGCATCTGGGCGCAGTCCAGCGATTCACGGGTGGTTCTTCGATAACGCCTGCCTTCATAAAGATAAGGCATAATAACATTAACCCTCAGCGCCGTTGCCCTGGTTGCCTGAACCATTCTGATTAAGTCCTGGTAATGCTCATCCGGGCTCATGCTGGCGGTAGTACCGAAGCGCTGGTATTCTTTGCCGAAGTTAAGGACATCTGTAAAGATGAAGACATCATGTCCGCGCACCGAATGGTTTATGATCGCTTTACCTTCACCAGAATCGTAGCGCTCCAAATTGACATCAATCCGATATTCATCACGGATAAAACCTACGGAATTCAAGAGTTCCGGCTCGCGTTGAGCATATTTTTTACGCCGCTTCACCAGTTCATAATTTATCTGTGAAGAAAGGGTTGAATCAAGCTGCTTCGTAATCATCACGATCGGTCCGATCGGATTGAGCATAGTGTCACTGTAAAGTTGACTGCGATAATCTTTTTGGTTGAAGCTCATCTATATTATCCTCCAATTACTGGACAATTTAATTATAGCAATGGCAATATGATTATCCAAGACAACTTAAGCTAATTTTAATTTCTCTGAAAATTTAAAGGGGGGAAAGATGGCAAAGATAGATAATCCAGATACAAAAAGAGAGATAAATTTTCGCAAGGCCAAACTGCTTGCCACCTGTGGAGAGATTAATCAATTTCCTCAACCTGATCTGGCCAAGGCGGAAATAGTCCTGGTTGGAAAGTCCAATGTGGGTAAGTCTACCTTGATCAATTCACTGACCGGCAGCAGAAAATTGGCCTATACGAGCAATACGCCGGGGAAAACAAGGCTGGTGATCTTTTTTGAGATTGATGATCTGCTGCGGCTGGTTGACCTTCCGGGCTATGGCTTTGCCCAGGCGGCCCAGGCTGCACAGGAGAAATTCTCTTCTTTGGCAGATCACTATCTCTCTTCTGGGCGGCCGCTTAAAGAAATCCTTATTTTATTAGACTGCCGGCATCTGCCGGGGGAAAATGACTGGCAGATGATGGATTGGCTGGAGGCAAGTTCTTATCCCTGGACTATTGTTTTGACCAAAGCAGATAAATTGTCAAAAGCAAAGATCAACCAGCAGCAAAAGGAAATTTCTGAAAGAATAATTGCTCGCTATCCGGGCAAAGAAGGGATTAAGATTCTTTTTGTTTCGGCAGAAAAAGGCATCAAAATCAGAGAGCTAAGAAACTATCTGGCCGCCATGGTGGGAGCCAAAGCCAAGAGAACTGATTAAAGTAATCCTTAAAATCTCTAAAAAATTGCAGGCCGCTGCAGTGTTTTGCCTGGCAAAGATAAGTTAAATTGCCAATTGGCTTTTTTCAATCTGACAAAATATATTCATGTCAAAGAGATCCACTGGGGAAAAGACTAGCAGCAAAACGGTCAGGCCATTGGCTTTGCTCTTTAGTTTCGCCCTTAGCTTCATTGTCAGCTTAACCCTAGAAAAATACTCATATCCATTGCTGCTGTTGTCCCTGGCTCTTTTCAGCTTGATAGCTGTCAGCAGAGGTTTATCTTACTCTTTTTTGCTCTGGGGCATAGTGCTTGTTCTTTTGATTTCCTGGCCTGTTTTTCGTGAATTTATTTTAGAAAAAGATAAGGTATTAGATTATGCCACGACCGGGCAAGCCTTTCAGGCTGAAATAGTTACGGCGGCAAAAACTGGTAAATATGGCCGGGGAGAAGCAGTGGCAAGGCTTGAAAACGGCCCCCTGCTTGCTGTCAGAGGCGATGCCTCATATCTGCAGGCGGGAAATGTAATCCGCTTGACAGAAAGACTTACTCTACCTGCGGGACAGAGAAATCCCGGCGGTTTTGACCGCAGAGAGCAGCTGCAGAGCCAGGGAATTTTTCTTGAAGGCAAATTGAGCAGAGCTCCTGAGATCCTTTGGCAAAAGAAAAATATTTTCACCGTCTGGCAAAATTTCACGGTAGAACTGCAAAATATGGCCAGAGAATTTTTCCAGCGAAATCTCAGTAGCGATACAGCTGGCATGGTGGCTGCCATCTGCCTTGGCAGAACTGAGGATATTTCCGCAGCTGAAAGTTATGAATTCAAGGAAAGTGGCCTGATCCATCTTCTCTCTGTTTCCGGCACGCACCTGGGCTTTTTGCTCCTGCCCGTCAACAAAATAAAGGGTTTGAATAAAAAGCTCCAGGATGGTCTGATCTTCTTTTTGCTCTTTTTCTTCGGACTGGTAACGGGTTGGCGAACAGGTGTGAGCCGGGCTATATCAATGTTATTTGTGCGTAAATATGCGAATTACAAAGCCTTGGCCGTAGACGGGATTTCTCTTTTATCTTTTGCCGGCCTTGTTTTACTCTTCGATCCTTTTCGTGTTTTGCAAAAAGGCTACTGGCTCAGCCTGACTGCAACGGCTGGCATAATATTTGGGCAAAGATTTTTTCAGGACTGGCTGCAGTTAAGCGGCAGGATTGAGGAGGGAAAGCTTGAGGAGTTAAGGCAGACGCAAGGTTTTTTGGAAAAAATTAAAAGGAAAGCTTATCTAGCAATGAGAAAGTTTTACAGCGTTGTGGGCAAAAGCCTGATCATAAGCTTCACTGCACAGCTGGGCTGTCTTTTGCCTTTGTTTTTCTGGCAAAACGGGCTCAACCCTAAAGCGATCGCTGTTAATTTGCTGGCCGGTATACCAGCTGCCCTGGTCACAGTTATAGGTCTTACGGCTCTGCTTGTCCTTTGGCCTTTGAATTTTCTTTTGCCTATGTTGGCCAGACCTATTGTTAGTTTATTTCAGCTCTTGATTGAATTGCCGGTGAGCTGGCTTAAACTCCTTGCCAGCAGCAGTGCAGGTGCTGGTGGAGCCTTTACGGGCAGCGGGGAAATATCTTGGCAGTTAAAAATTATCCTTTTGCTTTTAAGCTTCTATTTCTCCTTGGCTCCCTTTAGGTTTCGCTTCATTCTCTTTTTGCAAAAGGGTGCTGCTTTTTTACTTTTGCCGTTCATTATTTCTTCTTTGCTAACAAAACCTCTAGCGCTGGCAGATGAGATCTGGTTTCTTGATGTGGGGCAGGGGGATGCCTGTTTGATACAGGCTGGAAACAAGGTGATTCTAATTGATGGCGGGGAAAGAGATCAGGGCTATTTTACAATTTTGCCCTTTATGCGCTGGCAGGGAATAAAAGGAATTGATCTGGCCCTTGTCACACACGGGCACAGCGACCATTGCGGCGGGATTATGGATTTACTGGAGCAGGGGATGATTAAAAGCTTAATCCTGCCTAAAATTTCACTGTCTGAAGACCTGCCTGAGAATGATTATTTACAGCAGGACCTAAGTGCGGAACTGATCCAAATTGCTGCTGCTAAAAATGTGCCGGTCAGTTATTTCGCCAGAGGTGATTATTACAGTCTGGGCAGCGATTTATTGGAATTGGAATTTCTGGCGCCGTCCAGAGATTGGGAGGTGAAATTAGAAAAATATCTGTCGCCTGATCCTAATAGAGATTCATTGATTGTCAGGTTGAACTTCAGAGGCCTGAGGATTTTGATGACGGCAGATGCAACTGAGGAAATAGAGGAATATCTGGTTAAAGCAAACCAGGGAGAACTAAAGACAGATATCTTAAAAGTTGCCCATCACGGCTCTAAATTTGCCAGCGGCGAGAGTTTTCTAGCAGAGACTCAAGCCTTTCTGGCAGTAATTTCCGTTGGGGAAAACCGCTTTGGCCATCCTGCGCAAGAAACCTTAGCCAGACTTAAAAACTCGGGCTGCAGTGAGATCTGGCGCACGGATGAAAGAGGCGCGATTAGATTGCAAGCGCTGAACAAAAAGGTTAGGATGAGCACATGGCTGGCTGGTGAGGAAAAATGGATTATACAGAACTGAATAATGAAATTAAAAGCAACATCATCCGGCCGGTCTACCTGCTTTCTGGCGAAGAGGACTGGCTGATCCGCCAACTTGTGCAGGATTTGATTAAAGCAGTGATTAACCCTGCCGCCAAGGAAGTGGATCTGGTTCAGATTGATGTTGGGCATCAGCCGCAAACTCTGGATTTTGACCGCTTGGAACAAGAAATAATGACACCACCGTTTCTTTCTGAGCAAAAGCTTATAATCCTGAAGAATACTGATCTGTTTGTTTCCGCCAAGGGCGCTGCTAAAACAAAAATCGATGAAACTCGTTCTCGTCTGAAAGATCTACTGCTAAACTTTCCCTCGAATACTGTTTTGCTTTTTGTGGAAGAAAAAGCCAATCGCTCGCAAAAGAGTTTTCTTGCGGCCTTGGAAAAAGCCAACGGTGTCTTTGCCGAGATCGGCCTGCAGGACAGCAAGGTCTTGCAAGCCTGGATCAGAGGCGGTGCAGCCAAGCATAATCTGACGATTGAAAAGGATGCCGTCATTAGTCTGATTGAACGCTGTGACAGCCAGATGGCCGGGATTCGTGCTGAAATGGAGAAGCTTTTTCTTTATCTGGGCTGGAGCGGGGGAGGAAATATTGATCTTCAGATTGTTGAGCTGGTTTGCCGGCCGGATAGCAGGAGCAGTATTTTTGATCTGACAGATGCGCTTTCAGAGGGAAATGCACAAAGAGCACTGGAAGTTTTGGGCCTGCTGCTGCAAAGGAAAGAGCCTGTCCAGCTGATACTGTTCATGCTTTACCGGCATATACGGCAGCTGCTTCAGGTTCAGGGCGGTCTTAGCGGTCAAAAGATTGCAGCGCGCATGAAAATCAGTCCCTATATTGCCGGCAAGCTCAGAATGCAGGCGCAAAGATTCAGTCAGCTGAGGCTGGCTTCGATTTATGAAATGATGTTTCAGACCGATCTGCAGATCAAAAAAGGTGAGATTAATGATCTTTTGGGTCTGGAGCTTTTGATTATTGAGGCAGCCTCGAAATAATCCCTGTTAGTTTTAGCGGATATTCTCTTATATAGGGAGGATTAAGCATGTCTAAAAAACAAACTATGAAGGATCGCCAATATATGGAGAGACCTTATGAAAAACTGGAACAGCAGGGTGCCAGATCGCTGTCCGATGCCGAACTGATAGCAATTTTGCTGCAAAGCGGTCTGGCGGGAGCGACGGCTGTGGAAATTGCCAATCAGCTGCTCAGCAGCTTGAATGGCTTGAGCGGAGTGTATGAAGCCAGCATTGAAGAGATTTGTCAGATTAAAGGCATTGGCAGGGTAAGAGCGATCAGGCTCAAAGCGGCTTTTGAAATCGGCAACCGCCATCTAAATTCCCGCCGGGAGGAGATCAGGCCAGCCCTAAGAAGACCGGACGATATTGTCCAGCTGATGGAGCCCGAACTGAGGTATTTAAATCGAGAGGAATTCCATATTATTCTTTTAGATATCCGGCAGCGGATGATCCGCAAGATAAAAATTTCCAGAGGAGGCTTGGCGGCGGCTGTAATCTTTCCGCGCGATATTTTCCGTGAAGCGGTCAAGGCAAATGCAGCTGCCGTGATTTTGGTCCACAATCATCCGAGCGGCGATGCTGAGCCAAGCCCTGCCGATTTAGAATCAACCCGCAAGCTGATGGAGATCGGGCAGATGATGGGTGTACCGGTTGTGGATCATCTGATTGTCGGAGCCCAGGGCTCAATCAG
>CAZUWY010000023.1:0-25133 GCA_964624395.1 uncultured Mageeibacillus sp.
GAATGCCGGAGCTGTGGCAGAGGGCAATGGATTCTTTGGCTTCTTTTCTGGCCGGATCAATCATGCCCATCAAACCAACAAACACCAGCTCTTCTTCGGGAGACTGGTAACTGTTGTCTTCGTGTTCTCCGTAGGCAAAGGCCAGCACTCGCAAAGCTTGCTTGGCCAGCAGATTATTTACTTTTAAGATTTCTTCCCTGTCAGCTAAAGTTAAGGGAAGAGCCTGATCTTCGGTCATAATCTTCTGGCAGCGTTCCAAGATTATATCCGGTGCCCCTTTGGTTAAAGATAAATAGCCGCCCAAACTGTCATGAAAGACCGTCATCATTTTGCGCTCAGAATCAAAGGGCAGATCACCGCGTCTGGGATGCTCATGTTTTGTCTGTTCAAAATCCAAACCCGCCTTGGCGGCAACACTGAGCATTGCCCCCTCGGTGGGATCGCCAAGCACTGTCCACTGCTCCCCGGAAACAAGCTGGGCATCATTGCATAAAAGTCCTATCTCCAACAAGCGCTGTAAAACCGGAGCCGAAGAAAGAGAGATTATTTCCTCTTCACTATTTTTGATCTCCCCGGTGGGAGCATAACCTACGCCGGAAACAGAATACTCTTGGCCAGCGGCATAAAGTCTGGTTACGGTCATCTCATTTTGAGTAAGCGTCCCGGTCTTATCTGAGCAGATCGTATCTACACTGCCCAGAGTCTCAACAGCTAGAAGTCTTTTGACAATGGCATTCTTCTTGGCCATGCGATTCATCCCCAGGGCCAGGACAATAGTGACGACAGCAGGTAGGCCCTCCGGAATGGCTGCGACAGCAAGGCTCACTGCTGTCAAGAAAAGATCCAGGGTATCTCCGCCTTGCCAAAGGCCTACACCAAAGACAATGGCGCTAACCAGCAGGCAGATGATGCCTAATATTTTCCCCAGCTGGTTGAGATTTTTTTGCAAGGGAGTCATCTCAGCGACTATCCCCTTTAATCTACTGGCAATTTTGCCCACTTCAGTATGATCAGCTGTTAATACGACAACTCCCGTACCTTTGCCGTATGTTATTGAGGTACTGGCAAAGACCATATTGCTTCTGTCGCCGATTCCCTGCGGCCCATCCAATTGCCTTGCGGCATCTTTTTCTGCCGGGATGGATTCACCCGTTAAAGCAGCCTCCTCGGCCTGAAGATTTGAGCTTTTAAGCAGCCGGATATCTGCCGGAACAACATCTCCCGCTTCCAGATAAACAATATCTCCTGCCACCAGATCAGAGGCATCAATGGAGAGCTGCCGCCCTGCCCTGATTACTCTGGCGTGGGGGGCTGACATTTTCTGCAAAGCCTCGATGGCCTTTTCCGCCCTGCCTTCCTGGATTACACCCAGTACCGCATTGATGATTACAATGGCAATAATAATCAGGGCGTCGGCAATCTCTCCCATCACACCAGAGATAACTGCAGCAATGATCAGGATCATGATCATGAAATCCATGAATTGATTAATGAATTTTTGCAGCAGGGATTCCTTTTTCTCTTCTGACAAAGTATTGGCTCCCAGCTCTTTCAATCTGGCCGCCGCCTCGCCGTCAGTCAGCCCCTTTTCAGGATCTGTTTCCAGCTCACTGATGATATCCTCGCTGTCTTTTAAGTAAAGAATATCGCCGTCCAAGGCGATTTTGTTATCGCTGTCCGGCAACCATGGCTTAAGTTGATCTTTCAATCTGCCCTCCTGACTAGTTGTAATTTTAGTCAATTTTAATATCTGCTTCGGGATCTACCACATCCAGCCTGATTTTGGCGATCCGCTTTTCATCCATTTCCAGTACTTTGAATTTAAGATTCTGGTATTTAATCTCCGGCCGGGCGTCCGGTTCCGGTATGTAACCCAAAAGGCTGAGCACAAAGCCGGCTATGGTGTCAAAATCGTCATCATCTTCCAATTCAGCCAGCTCCGGCACATACTCTCCAGCTTCCGCAGGAGTTAAAAGGCCGTTTAACAGATAGCTGCCGTCAGGATTAATAATGACATCTTCATCCGGTGCATCATATTCATCCTCAATATTGCCGACAATTTCCTCCAGGAGATCCTCGATGGTGATGATCCCTTCAGTACCGCCGTACTCATCGATAACCACGGCCAGAGAAAGTCGATTTTTTTGCATCTCCTTAAAAAGGATGTTTATCTGCTTGCTTTCGGGTACGAAATAGGCCTCACGGATAATATTTTCGAGTTTGAACTCTGCCTTTTCATCATCTTTAATCCCCAGCAAATCCTTGATATATAGGACCCCGACAATATTATCTACATCTTCTTTATAAACAGGAATCCTGGAAAATCTGGAATTGGCCGCAGCTTCTCTGGTCGTCTCATAATCCGAATCCAGCTGCAAGGCAATAATATTTGTTCTGGGGGTCATAATCTCTGAAACTTCCTTGTCGTCGAAAGAGAAGATATTTTTAATCAAGGTGACATCTTCAAGCTGAATATCTCCGCTTCTTGCCCCTGCTTCAGACAGGATGCAAATCTCCTCCTCTGTCACCCGATCCTTATCCTTGTTCGGATCTATCCGCAGAATCTTCAGCACCAGGCCGGCAGATAAATCCAAAAATTTGGCAAAGGGTTTTACCAGTCTGTCAATTAAGATTAAAAGACCGACGAAGCTGCGGGAGAATTTTTCCGGATTGTTGATGGCAATTCTTTTCGGCACCAGCTCGCCCAGCACCAAAGAAAAATAAGACAAGATAATGGTGATAACAATCACACTGATGGTCATCAGATATTCTTTTTGCAAAGAGGGGTCAAACAAGGAAAACAAAAGACCGGAGAGATTCTTGGAAGCAAAGGCAGAAGATAAAAAGCCCGCCAGAGTGATAATAATCTGGACGGTGGCCAAAAAGCCACCCTTGTTTTCCAGCAGATAAAGAAGCTTTCTGGCCGTGCCGTCATTTTCCTCTGCTGCTTTTCTGATCTTATTGTCATTTAAGGTAATTATCGCCATCTCTGAGGCAGAGAAAAAAGCATTGATTAAGATAAGTAGAAAAATCAGGGACAGATCCAGCAGCAAACGGCCCACACGCAGATCAGCGGCTGCTGCAGCCAGCGCCGCAATAATACTGTGAGAGCTATCAATTCCTTCCACTCAAAGATCTCCGTTTCGCCGGCTCAAGAGCAGTAATTAAAACTTAGCTCAACTTGCTCTTCAGAATAATTTCCTCTCAACCGGACAATAACAATACAATTTATCAGCTCCGGATGCAAGTAGGCGATTTTGAGAAAATATTAGCATAAATACTGAATTAACAGCAAATGATGATCTCATCTTATGCTATGATCAAGAAAATCTCTCCGGCGGGGATGTAAAGTAATCATGTGTGGAAGATATGTTTTTGACAGCGAGATTGAACCTACCCGAATAATTCTTAGTTATATAGAAAGCCGCTTCGGTCCTGAAAGAGCGGCTAGACTTAAAACCGGTGAAATTTTTCCCTCTAGCAGTGCAGCTGTTATTTTGACAGCCAAAAACGACCCCTTAAATCCCGAAGGCATAAATATTGAAGAGGGCAAAAACGGCGCCCAGCTGATTGCGTTCCCTATGGTCTGGGGTTTTCCCGCCATCAAAACTGGCAAAGCTCTGATTAATGCCAGGCAAGAGACAATAACTGAAAAGCCAAGTTTTAAGGAGTCCTACCGAAGCAGGCGCTGCGTCATTCCTACGACCGGTTTTATTGAATGGAGCCATGATGACAAAGGCAGAGCAGTTGATAAATATCTTTTCCAAGCAGCCGGCCAGGATATGCTTTTTTTGGCTGGCATCTATACCTACATAGATAAGATATTTCGTTTTGTCATCCTCACAACTGCCGCTAATCAAAGCCTGATTGATATCCACCACCGCCAGCCCCTGATCATCCCACAAAAAAAGATCAGCTCTTGGATAGATGATCCAATAAGCGCAGACGAGCTGAGAAATGATCCGGGACCGGAATTGATCCGGGATTTGTATACCAGCTAATTTGCTTAAGAACAAAAAAACAAAATGATCTAACTTGAGTTTTGCCAATAAAAATAACCTCTTCAAAAGGAGCAAGCATGATAGAGCAGATAGAAATTCGCGAAGCCAGCCCTGAAGACGCCGCCGCAATCCTGGATTATTACAAAATAGTTGGCGGCGAAACCCATAATCTTTCCTTTGGCTCTGAAGGAAAGCCAATATCTCTGGAGGAGGAAAAAGTGTATCTGGCCGATCTTTTGGCCGCAAAAAGATCTGTAGCTTACCTAGCTCTCTTAGCTGGTGAAATAATTGCCAAAGCCTCGATCAGCAATTTCAGCAGAGAAAGGCTAAAGCACAAAGCTTATGTGGCCATAAGCGTTAAAAAAGACTACTGGGGTGTGGGTATCGGCACTCTCTTGATGGAAAAGCTGATCACTTTTGCCCAAAAGGCGGGTCTTGAGCTTTTAACTCTGGATGTTTTATCTGAAAATCAAAGAGCTATTTCCATCTATGAAAAACTGGGCTTCGAAAGATATGGCAGGCTGGAAAAATCTAATCTTATTGAGGGTAAATACTACTCTACCGATGCAATGAAGCTCGATTTATAAATTTTGCAGCCCTTTGCTCGAACTAAAACTGCATGATGGTTAAAGGGATAAATCTTAACTGGGATATTTTCAAGACTTAAGGAAAAGAAACGCTAATCTCTAAAAGCTTGGCAAGGGATAAATTAATCGTCAAAGAAATTAAAGAGAATTTTAGAAATAAGCCGCAGGCCACCCCTAACTAGCAACAGGCCAAGATAGAGCACTGTTCCGAGAATGAGGCCACTAATAATTGATTTGATAAAACCTAACATTATTGTTCCTTATTTATCTAAATTGAAACAGTAATTATCTATATTATTATTTTACTAAATTTCTAAGCTTAAGAGTTGAAATTTTTAAGCATCTTTAGCAATCAAGGCTTAACATAATTTCAATATCAACCCTAGCTTCTTAGCATTAAGTCCGATAATTTTCGCACAATTAAAAGAATGCTTAAGCTTTCACTGCGCAGAATATATCTAAAAAAGAATCAGTAAAAAAATCTCTGCTCAAAACTATTATAAATTAATAAAAGAGAGCAACGATTATCTGAAAAACTCAGATTTACTGCGGTGCCATGAAAATTAAAAACTCAAAAAAGCCTGCCGGGTATCTCCAGACAGTTGCCTGAATATTTATTAAGAACTAACTAAAATAGCTTAGTACTGATCAAGATTTTTTTGCCAGGGCTGATCCTCATACGCTATCTTTTCATACTGATCAACCGGGCAATTATAAACATAGATATAGGCTTTGTATTCATTGCCCTTGATATCATTCACCAAGACGCATTCTCTTATGTACAATTCGCCTTCCATCTCATACTCATCTAAAGCGGGCAGCATGTCCTTGGTTATTAAATAAAGTTCGCCTTTAACCTTTGAACCTTCCTCTTTTACGATCCCCGGGCAAGCCCCCACATCATAGAGGCCGTAGCCTGTCAAAACAGCCTCCTCAATAAATTCGGCCTCTTTGAGATAAATGCTTCCTTGTTCATAAGCTTTCATCAATGTGCCATATACAAATAAATAATAGCTCTCTTGGATTTTTGTCATCTAGCAATCCTCTCTTGATTGAATTCTTCAAATAGCAGATCAAGTTGCCAATCCCCTGCCAGGATCTGCCAAAATATCTTTTTTACTGGCAATATAATACGAATAAATGGAGATTTTTTCAGCTACTTTTGCTGCTTTATTTGTAATTGCTAGCTCGTCTTTTACTTAATTTATCTTCTTGTTATTAGAGGCTGACTAAACCCACCTAGTATTTACGGCGACAAAAGGACTGAAGAGATTAAAATTTTGCTTCATTGGCGCAGGTGGAAAGCAAAGTAGGAATTGTTTGCGAGAGAAAATTGCAGCCGCTAAAACATGCCGAAAAAGCTAGCTAAAATTTAAAAAGAGTGCATAATTAGAGCAGTTCTTCTTTAGATAATTATATTGGCGATTTTTTAAGGAGTTATTAACCTATGGACAATGAACCCAAAAGAAAATCTAAAGGCCTGTTTAGTTTTCTCAGCGCTAATATGTGTGTCGGCGATTCTTGTGCAAATTCTGCCAGCAGCAAAAAACCAGAACAAAAAAGTAATAAATCCTGGTTTGGCATAATTGCAGCAGTGATTGTGATTGCTTTGATGATCTACAACGCCGTCATGGACAATAAAGTGCAAAAGCAAAGAGCAAGCGAAATAGATCAAGCACAAGCAGAAACAATCAAAGAAGATCTTAAAAGAGAAGACTATGCGGCGATAGAATATGTCGCCCTCCTTAAAGCGGCAGATGAATACAAAGGAAAAAAGATAACAATAAACGGAGAATTTCTTGAAGAGATTGCTTTAGAAGAAGAAGGAAAAGAGAACAGTTATCTGTTCGTGGCCATTGAAAACGACCGTTCTATCGAAGCTATGTTTTTTGCCAGCAGCAAGGAGAATCTTGATCTCTCATCCGGAGATAGGCTGAAACTTTACGGAGAATATCTGGGGCGAAAAGAATTTTCCGGCCCTGGCAAGGAAGACATGAATCTGCCCTGGCTCAAAATCGAATACTTTGAGCAAGATTAGTAAATTATCTTTAATCATTAGATTATTTATAGCGGGCAGATATTTTCTCCGCTAGTGGCAAAGTTTTGCGCCGGATCAAAAGGGATATTTTCCCAGCTGCTTTAGCTGTTTTTCATCAAAACACTTTGAATCAGCTCAGCCACATTTTCAAAAGCATCACAGCTGCGCTCCATCCGGTTAAAGAGCTCAGTCCAGGCCTGGATCAAAACAGGATCAGTCTCTTCTGTATAGAGGCGGCGGATGGCATGCACATAAATGGCATCCCCCTCACCTTCCAGACGGTTGATTTCAATAATATGATCATTAATGCGCTCTGATTTTCTGAAATTTTTAAACTCTGCCATCATCCGCGTCATCTCCAAGGCACATTTTTTGAAGATTTCTACAAATTCGAAGGATTCTTTGCGCAAACCAGTGATATTAAACATATAAAGGCGCATGACAACATCCTCTAGCTCATCTATCACCTCGTCAATTTCATGGGCAATCTTAGCGATATCCTCACGATCAATCGGCGTGATAAATTCACGGGCCAGTGCACGGCTGATCTTGTGATGCTCCTCATCGGCAGAATGTTCCAATTCGTGCATTTCCAGCAGTATCTCTTCGATTTCATCTGGATGGAAATCCTTAAATATCCGTTCAACAACCTCAACGCCTCTGACAACATAGTCAGTCTGAGCTGTCAGCCTATCAAAATAATTATTACGTTTTTTTGCCATTTCATTTGCCTTCCCTTGAGATCAAAACAGCCAAAAGAATAATTTTGCCATGCCATAACCGACCAGCCCGCAGCCGGGAAAGGTTAAGACCCAGGCCAAGACCATATCCTTGACGACCGTCCAGTTAACTCGACTTAGTCCCCGTGAAGCTCCCACTCCCATTATAGACGTGGTTTTCGTATGTGTTGTACTGACAGGCAGCCCCAGAACCTGAGCCAAAAGCAAGCAGGCAGCACCGGACAAATCAGCTGCAAACCCCTGATACTGATCAAGCTTAACCATGTCCATACCCACAGATTTGATGATTCTGTAACCGCCAATACTGGTCCCTAAAGCCATCACTGCGCTGGCTACAATCATCAGCCAAACTGGGATGGTGAAACTATGAATATCACTTTTACCCAGATTGAGAAAACTGCCTAACATAAAGACAGCCATGAATTTTTGACCGTCTTGTGCTCCGTGCATGAAAGCCATGCCTGCTGCTCCAGCAATTTGCGCTTTCTGAAAAAACCGGTTGGCCTTGCGGCGCTCGGCATGGCGAAACAAGAATTCAAGCAGACGAGAGATAAAAAAGCCTGAACCAAAGCCGGCAATTAAAGAGATAAGAAGGCCGTAAACTACCTTGATCCACTCTGCGCCATTAATCCCGCCCAAGCCATTTTGCAGGGCTATTGCTGCCCCGGACAGTCCTGCAATCAAGGCATGGCTCTCACTGGTGGGGATGCCAAAGCTCCAGGCAGACATGGCCCAGACGACAATAGAAACCATTGCTGCGCACAAAGCGATCAGGCTATAGCCGGTATTGCCGCCAAAATCAACCATGTTAAAAACGGTTTCAGCCACTGTGGCGCTAATAAGTGAAGTAATCAGAACGCCAAAAAAATTCATCACTGAAGCTAAAATAATAGCAGGGCGCACTCCAATCGCTCTGGTTGAAACAGCTGTCGCAATGGCATTGGGTGCATCTGTCCAGCCATTGACCAAAATAACAGCTAAGGTAAGGACCACGGTAATTGTAAAAACAGGATCCGCAAGTTGCTCAACAAAAGCAGAAAAGGAAATACTCATAGCAAAAAATGCTCTCTAAAAGACCATAGCTTCATAATTTAATTTTACCAAGGTCAAGCAAAAACACAAGGAATAATTCCGCAGGCAGATCATTTTCTGCCTGGATAATTCAGTGGATTAGATCTTAAAAAACCGATTAATTAGCTTTCTTTGTTTTTCAGCCGGCCAGAGGTCTTTCACAAAAAAGCTGCTAGATAATTAATCCCTCACCGGCCACTACCTAACTAGCAGTTATTCTAGCTTCAATATCAATTAAGTATCCTTGTTAAAATAATCTGTCAGCCTAATTTGTCGCCTTTTTTTACCGTGCGCTCCGGTTGAATCAAGACCACTCCTTGGGCTGAATATATGCCCAAAACCAATACCTCGGACATGAAATCCGCTATCTGCCTGGGTGGAAAATTAACCACACCCAAAACTTGCTTACCGATAAGCTCATCCTTGCTATAACAATCTGTAATCTGTGCACTAGATTTTTTCAAGCCAATTTCACTGCCAAAATCAAGCCATAACTTGTAGGCGGGCTTTTTGGCCAGATGAAAATCTTCAACCTGACATATCTCTCCCACTCTAATATCCAGTTTGATGAAATCTTCAAATTCAGCCATTAACATCCTCTAAAAAGAATTATTTGCCATATATATTTCAAAGTGGTCTTTGCTTGCTCTCACAAAAAATCTCTCGACCAGTAAGAAGCAAAGGGATTAAATCAGCCTATTAAAGCATCAATATTTTTCTGCCTATCAAACAAGCAAAAGGCTGTTCAATTGGCTACTGCTAAGCCCAAAGTCTGCCAGAATTAAATCAGTAGAATAAGAGCTTCTAAGCTTAAAAATTAAAAAACTGTAAGTTTTTCTTCAGCTGGGCTTAGGATTAACCTAATTTACTTTATTTATGGCCTAATATAGGCATAGCCGTCCTTTTGCCTGCAGGCGATTTCCACCACTCCTGAGGGAACTGCACGCACACCTTCTGGCAGATTTTCAGGGTCGAGGCCGAATTTGCGCAACGCATTGCCACAACCGACAAAGTCTACTTTGCCGACTAACTCTTCCGGTAGCGGATTTTTTTCGCCATATAAAGTGACGGCGGCAGCGTAAGCTACAATCTCAATAGTGGCATCTGGCATTTCCTGTAAAAAATTACCAACATTAACAAGTGTCAAGGGCCATTTTTCTTCTTCATCAAGATGAAATACTACTTTCATAACAGACCTCCATATGGCTATTTTTTTAAGTTTAAATTAGATAGAGCAAAAACAAAAGCTTTCAGTTTAGCTGATATCGATCAATGAGAGATCTCCTTCTTCATCAATCGCCTCCTGGGGCCCGATCAGGCAGATGGCCCCATCCTGTATTGCTTCCTCAAGTGTTGAAGCCAAGAGAAAAAGCTCCTCCGGCTTGGCCTCCATCAGCTCTTTGCGCGCAATCAATGCCTTCTGTGCAGAATAACCGGAAAAATACCATTGATCGGCTACATCGGACTGTATCTTATAGGAAAGATCCGGGTCAAAGCTTCCAAGCTTGCCCATAATAAATCTTTCAATATCGTTTTCGCCCGAGCAAAATTCTTTTATAAATTCCCCCGACCCTTGATAAATCTTAAGGGAATTAGAGGGCAAAGGATCTCTATAGGAAAAAAATGAGCATTTAGCTTCTCTATCAATCGAAAAGCCTGCTCCATAGGCACCAGCTTGCACACGAATTTTGTTCCAGAGGTACTCAAGACTCAAGATCTGATCCAGGGCCAGCCATTTGCCTGAAAAGCTGCCGCCAGACTGACTTAAATCGCAACCCAGGCAAGCATAGGAGACTGCCGAGGGGATCGCAACAGCTTCCCTCTTTGGATAGTTTAATTTAAAGTCTGCATATTCTTTTTCAGACGGCTGGCCTAAGGGGAATAAATTGGCAATCTTGTTAATTAGTTTTTCGTCTTTATCCCCGGTAATACTGATTGTCAGTCTTTTTTGAGTAAATATCCTCTTTTGAAAATCTTCAGCCCACAAGATATACTCCTGCCAATTATTGTCAAAATCCTGAAGGAAATCTTTCAGCCAGACAATATAGGAAATGCCATCTGCCGCTTCTAGTGCAGCTCCTTTAATGGAATAATGCCCTCTCACCCTCCTGCTGCCAAAGCTATGCGCACTCATGTTCACAGCCTGGCGCAGATATTCCCTGTTTTGCAGCATCTGAGCATAAAACCTCTCCTTGTCATCAAACAAGCTGTCCTGCAAAATTTCTTGAACCAGCTCCAGGGCATATTCCGCCTCATCCTCCAGAACTGTTAGTCTTACCTGGAAAGAGAGCTTTGAATCTTTCTTATTTTCTTCTTTGCTGGCGATTTGGAAGGCATAGCTTAGGCTGCCGATATGCGTCTTGATCTCCTGTTGCAAGGACTTAGTGTCTCGTTTAGCTGTTGGCAGCTGATCTAGTATCTCAGTTAAAAAATTAATTTTAGGCAAATCTATAAGCTCTGCATCGGAGATGTCAAAATAAAGCTTCAAATAAATAATCCCTTTGGCCGGTGAAGGATGACTTATTATTTTAACCCCATCAACTTCAGCAACTAAAGTTTCCAGATAGTCTGGGTCTTGTTTGAGATCTGCCAAACTCAGCTGAGGAATTGTCTTAAGCCCCTCTACGGTATCCGGGGTATTTTGCCAGCTTTCCAGCTCCCTGTTTGCCCTGATCAGTCCTTGTTTGTAAGAACTGCTCCAAAGCTTCTTTTCTTCTTCAAGTCTTTTTTGCTCTCTGGCTTCTCTTTCAAGACCAAACTCTTTGGAAGGAAGAGATTTCAGCTCCACCAGATTATCGTTTGCCAGCAAAATCTCCTTGAGCAGTTCTTCATAATAATTGCTGTCTATCTTTTTTCTCAGGGAGTCAAAATATTGGCCCGGTGTCAGATACAGAGCCGGATCGCCGCCGTAAAGCCAGGAGCTGAGGCTGCTGATGGCTAAAATAACACCTCTTGGCTCGTCAGGATCAAGAATCTGAAAATACAACTGATTTAAAGAAGCTCTAAGGTCGTCCTTGTCCAAGCCCTGCTCATATACAGCTTGTAAAGTATCATCAATTATTTTTTTAATCGCGGCAAAATCATCTGAGCTGGTGTTATGCGCTTCCAGGCCTAGCCAGGGCTGGGCTGTGCCGCCGGCAAGATACATGCGAAAATCCTGAGCCAGCTTGCTGTCTATGACAGCTTTTTTTAACAAAGCTTCATTGGAGCCAGCCAAAACATCACTTAGAATCTTGATGGCAAATTGCTTTTCAACATCGGCAAAATCACATACTATTGCTGCCAGAGAATAACGGCATTTATCCTCTGGATCCTCCTCAGAACCAATCTCATAATAATGGCTGGCGCTACCAGCTTTAGGCTCTTGCCGGGCGATGGAGATATTCATCTCTTTTTTGTCATAATGTGCTAAATATTCACTGTCAATTTTTTCTAAAACCTTGGCCAAAGGTAGATCACCGTCTAAAAAAAACAAGGCATTGGACGGATGATAAAATCTTGCATAGGAGGCTTTAAAACTCTCATAATCCAGATCAAGAATACTTTCAGGATGTCCCCCAGACTCAAAGCGATAACAGCTGTCCGGAAACAAAAGACGATAAATCTCGCTTTTGGCTCTTTGCCCTAAAGAAGAAGAGGCACCCTTCATCTCATTAAAAACCACCCCCTGATAAGATGGTTCACCCTCTTCATTAAAAGCGTAATGCCAGCCTTCCTGCTGAAAGATCTTGGGGTCCTTCAGCACTGCAGGCGAAAAGACAGCGTCCAGATAAACAGCGACCAGATTGAAAAAATCTTTTTCGTTTCTGCTCGAAACCGGGTACATGGTTTTATCCTTAAAAGTCATCGCATTAAGAAATGTATTGACTGAGCTCTTTAATAGCTCGGCAAAAGGCTCTTTCACCTGGTATTTTTCCGAACCTCCCAAAACAGCATGCTCCAAAATATGAAATATGCCCGTATCATCTTCAGGGATGGTCTTAAAGGCAACAGAAAATGTCTTGTTTTGTTCTTTCCTCTCAAGCCAAATCAGTTGAGCCCCACTCTTTAGATGGCTAAACTCATACAGCGTTGCCTTGATTTCAGCCAACTCGCGTATGCTGTCAATCTTAAATCCATGTAATTTATCTGCTACTTTCATTATCTTCACCTTTCAGTTTGTGCTCAAAATTTTCCTTGCCTTTGAATTTGATCCTACCCAAATAGATCTAGGCATATTCTACAATTTATCTCTCCTTTGGTCTTGCCCTTTGATTTTCTAGCTTCGAGCGAACGACTGATATCAATTATTGAATTTCAGAAGATCTTCCGGACTGCTTGAAGCCTCCACTCACCTCCCCGTGTGAGATGATCATTCTTTCAGTAGAGTATCGCAGCTGTTTTTGTTAAAAACACTTTCGCGCCACAGCTCTTTACTGTTTCTCTTATTTTTATTTTCATATAGAAATTTGGCAGTTTTGGCAGTGCATTTAATTAATGCCTGCCAAACACACTGATACTCTCGTTGGCCCTCATATTGGCTAGATAAAAAACTAGACCTAGCATCTCTTTGACCTATTGCGGTGAGCAGTTAATCTTTTGCCCTGTATCACTCAGATGTTAATTCCTGTAAGCAAAGAAACTTAAGCCCTGTTTTATAACCAGAAGAGAAGTACAAATATTATTCACTGCGGTAATAATTCTCCCCAGTTCATTTGTTTACATGATAGATATCCGAATGGCTAAGCTAGTAAAAGATCTTATTGCCCAACAAAAAGGCCTCTTAACAAGCCTTTTGCTTTAACCGTCTCTACTGGAACAAGATCTGAAGAAAACAATATTTCTCCGCCTCAAAAAGAGATTTTGATTAGCAGCCCGCGTAAACTCCATGCTCTATAGATTTACTCTAATTCATTTGATATAATGTCTAGACAATATGAAGAAATTATCTCTTTACTTACTGTAATATTTTCTTATATTACCGCGCTTAAGCAATATGACATCTTTTATGATAGTGTAAATATTTTAGTCATCCTTCTCGCCAGATATTTTTAATCTCAGCTGATTATAAAAATAATACCGTAGCGGATTAACTCTTCCGCCCTTTGAATATTTGCGTATAAGTACATAAATTCAACCAGGTTTTTTCGAATATCAGCCCGAAAACGGATCAATGTTCGTTCCAGAATATGAGATTATGGAGATACTCAGAAAATCGTCTCCAGCTTTTTGGAAATTGATTCATAAACATATGCAAAAGCCCCTGTAACATTGTGGTTACAGGGGCTTTTATCTCTGGTACACCATCGGGGATTCGAACCCCGGACCCACTGATTAAGAGTCAGTTGCTCTACCGACTGAGCTAATGGTGCAAGGCAGAATCATTATAGTTTTTAGATACGCCCTTGTCAAAGGAATTGACAATTTTTATTTGAGGGACTATGATTCTAGAATAAATGCAAAGACGGAACGAGTAATCGGACAAATGCCTGATGAGAGAGAGATTGTCGCGGCTGAGAGCATCTCCAGGCAACCCGGTGAAAACCACTCCTGAGCAGGATGTGAATTAAGCATTCCCGTGAATCTGCGTCAAGGATTAATTGAGTAAAAGCAAAGGTGGAACCGTGCTTAGCACCCTTTGCCCCTAAATGGGCAAAGGTTTTTTTATTTATTTGGAGGAAAATATGAAAATACAACTGAAGGATGGCTCGATAAAAGAATACGAGCAGCCGATGCGAGTAATAGATATCGCAAAGGATCTAAGCCCTGACTTGGCTAGAAATGCCTGTGCTGCCATTATTGACGGTCAGGAAAGAGATCTGCGCTTTTTGATCGAAAATGATGCCAAGCTGGAGATTGTCCCCTTCTATACAGAGGCTGGGAAGCATGCATTCAGGCATTCATCCTCTCATCTGATGGCCCAAGCTGTTCAGCGGCTTTTCCCCGGTGCCCAGTTTGCTATCGGCCCTGCGATTGCTGATGGTTTTTACTACGATATAGAATTCGAAGAGCCCATAAGCCTGGATGATCTCCCCTTAATAGAGGCGGAGATGAAAAAACTGGCAAAAGCAAATATCCCCATTGAACGCTATGAACTGTCCAGAGAAGAGGCTTTGAAATGGGCTCATGATGAAGGTGGAAGCTACAAAGTTGAGCTGATCAGTGAACTTCCTGAAGATGAGATCATCAGCTTTTACCGGCAGGATGATTTCACCGACCTATGTGCCGGCCCTCATTTGATGTCTACCGGACCGATCAAGGCTTTTAAGCTGACCTCGCTGGCGGGAGCCTATTGGCGCGGCGATGAAAAAAATAAAATGCTGACCAGAATCTACGGCACCTCTTTTCCCAAAAAGAAAGACCTCGATGAATATCTGGAGCGTCTAGAAGAGGCCAGAAAGAGAGATCATCGAAAAATAGGAAGAGAAATGGGCCTGTTTACCTTTTTGGAGGAAGGGCCAGGCTTTGCTTTCTTTTTACCCAAGGGCATGATCCTAAAGAACACTTTGATGAAATACTGGCGCGAAGTTCATGACCGCTACGGCTATAAAGAGATTTCAACACCAATCATGCTCACACAAGATTTGTGGGAAACATCAGGGCACTGGGATCATTATCGGGAGAATATCTACACCTCTGTCATCGATGATCAGAATTTTGCCATTAAGCCAATGAACTGCCCTGGCGGCATGCTGGTCTACAAAGCGGGGCAGCATTCTTACCGCGATTTTCCTCTCAGACTGGCTGAAATCGGTCTTGTGCACAGGCATGAAAAATCCGGTGTACTTCATGGCTTGATGCGGGTCAGAGCATTTAATCAGGATGATGCGCATATTTTCATCACAATTGATCAGATTGCTGATGAAGTTGAAAACATTGTCAACCTGATCGATGAAGTATACAAGCATTTCGACTTTAAATACCATGTCGAGCTTTCTACCCGCCCGCAAGATTCCATGGGCTCCGACGAAGAATGGGATGCCGCTATTGCCGGTCTCAAAGAGGTGCTAGAGAGGATGAATCTTCCCTATGAGATCAACGAAGGCGATGGAGCATTCTACGGGCCCAAAATTGATTTCCATCTGGAGGATTCCATTGGCAGGACATGGCAATGCGGAACCATCCAGCTGGACTTTCAGATGCCCCGTCGCTTCGAGCTGGAATATGTAGGACCAGATGGTGAACGTCATCTGCCCATTGTCTTGCACAGAGTTGCTTTTGGCTCAATCGAGCGTTTCATTGGTATCTTGATCGAGCATTATGCTGGTAAATTCCCCTTCTGGCTAGCTCCTGTCCAGGTAAAGATCTTACCTGTTTCCCGCAGTGTCAGTGCTTATGCCGAAGAGGTTTTGGCTCTGCTCAAAAGCTTAGGTATCCGTGCCGAACTTGACGACAGGGATGAAAAAATCGGCTTCAAGGTGCGAAATGCCCAGATGGAAAAGGTACCCTACAGCATTATTATCGGCCAAAGAGAAGCTGAAGAGAGGACGGTTTCCGTCCGCCTCCTCGATGAAGGCGAAGCAGGTGTTAAAAAACTAGAAGATTTTGCCCAGGAATTAGTAGAGCAAAACTAAATTTATTAAAGATAAAACCTGACCCCGTCTGCCTAGCCGCAGAGGGGGTCTTTAATTTTTGTTTCCACAGTCGACGGCAATGATTAAAGAGAGAATTTCTCCTTACAGCGGCCAAAGCATTCGAGTGCATAATCCAGATCCTCTTTGCTGTGGGCAGCGGAGATCTGCGTGCGGATGCGTGCTTTACCCTCCGGTACCACAGGGAATTTGAAAGCAATGACATAGACTCCCTGGGAGAGCATATAGTCGGCAACTTCAATCGCTTTAACTGCATCGTAGATCATGATCGGGACAATAGGATGTGTGCCGGAAATTATATCCAGTCCCAGCCTCTCACAGCCCTGGCGGAAATAGAGGGCGTTGGCCTCTGTTTTATCCCTGATGCTGGTATCTTTTTCCAGCCTCTCCAGCACATGGATAGCACCAGCTGCAATTGCCGGAGCGAGAGTATTGGAAAAGAGATAGGGTCTGGATTTTTGTCTAAGCCAGTCAACTATCTCCTGCCTGGCAGTGGTAAAGCCCCCGGACGCTCCACCTAAAGCTTTACCTAAAGTGGAAGTCATAATATCTATTCTACCTTCAACACCGCAATGCTCTGGCGTGCCCCGGCCTGTTTTGCCGACAAAACCTGAGGCATGGCTATCGTCTACCATGACTAGAGCATCGTATTTATCTGCCAGATCACAGATCGACTTGAGATCGGCAATAATACCGTCCATGGAAAAGACCCCGTCGGTTACAATCAGTTTGACTCTTGCGCCTTTTTCATCTGCCTCCAGCAGGCAGCGCTCAAGATCTGCCATGTCATTGTTCAAATAACGGAAGCGCATGGCTTTGCACAGTCTGACACCATCGATAATACTGGCATGATTCAACTGATCGGAAATCACAGCATCTTGCTCGGACAGCAAGGTTTCAAATAATCCTGTATTGGCATCAAAGCATGATGAGTACAAGATTGTATCATCGAAACCAAAAAAGTCTGCGACTTTGCTCTCTAAAGCCTTGTGCAGCTCCTGTGTGCCGCAGATGAAGCGCACAGAGGATAAGCCGTAGCCCCATTGGCCATAACTTTTTCTGGCTGCTTCAATCAGCCCTTGATCATTAGACAGACCAAGATAATTATTGGCACAAAGATTAATCACATTTTTTGTCTTTGTCGTATCGATACGGGCTCCCTGAGCTTTGGTCAGTATCCTCTCTTCAGTGTAAACGCCAGCATCCTTTAGCTTTTGGATTTCCTCTCGAATAATCTTTAATCCTGTTTTCATATTCCAACCCCTCGTATACTAGTATAGCTGTTAAATTCTTAAGAAAAGTCTATGCACTTGTCCAGTCCAGGATTACTTTGCCGGAATTTCCACTGTTCATAGCGGCAAAGCCCTCTTCAAAATCTCTGAAATCCAGACGATGGGTAATGACAGGTGTCAGATCAAGTCCTGACTGAATCATAGCCATCATTTTATACCAGGTTTCAAACATCTCTCTGCCATAAATACCTTTCAATGTCATACTGCCCAGTATTACTTTGTTCCAATCAATAACCGTCTTTGCTGGCAAAAAGCCTAAAAGAGATATTTTGCCGCCGTTAATCATATTGGCGATCATAGAGTTCAGGGCATCAGCAGATCCAGACATCTCCAATCCGACATCAAAGCCCTCTCTCATGTCTAATTCAGGCATAATGCCCCTCACCGTATCTTCGGCAAGATCAATGACATGGACCGAGGGTTCAACTTTCTTGGCCAGCTCCAGCCGGTATTTATTAAAATCTGTGATGACAATATGCCTGGCGCCACAATGCCTGGCGACTGCTGCTGCCATAATACCGATGGGGCCTGCTCCAGTGATGAGCACATCCTCTCCGATCAGATCATATTGCAAAGCAGTGTGTACCGCATTTCCCAGGGGATCAAATATTGCCGCTATCTCTTCCGGTATGCCCGGCAAAACCTCGACAGCATTAGCAGCGGGTATGACCAGATATTCTGCAAAGCAGCCTGCCCTTTCAACCCCCACGCCTTTGGTATCCTTGCAGTAAACCAGCTTTCCCGCTCTGCAGTTGCGGCATTTGCCGCAGACAATATGCCCCTCGCCGGAAACAATATCCCCGATCTCAAAATTGTCCACCATTGAACCGAGTTCAACTATTTCTCCGACATATTCATGCCCGATATTTAACGGTGGCTTGACATGCTTCTGGGACCATTCATCCCAATTGTAGATATGTATATCTGTGCCACAGATAGCTGTTTTACGGATTTTAATCTTGACATCATTTGCCCCTGTTGCGGGAACCTTTATCCGCTCCAGACTTAGGCCCGGTGCAGCTTCCTTTTTAACCAGTGCATACATTGTCTTCTCCATAGGGTTTTCCTCCAGATTTATCTTGCAGATATTCTAATTATACCGTAGCAAAAATGCCTGTACCGATCTAAATCTTTTGACATTGCCAATCTTAAAGCTGCTGAGATCAGAAGAACTTTGCCAATATTTCTAAAAAAAGCAGCCCCAATTACCAAGAAAGATTGACTAGAGATGTTTTTTAATCTTCAGCATTTATCACAATCAGCTGCGGTATTTTCTTATATAGCCCCATGATCCTAGCAGGCAGATTAAGCTGGTCATAGTTTTCCATGGCGGAAGAGATAATCAAGGGCATCCCTTCAGCGCCAGAGGTAACTTGCCTTAGCGCCAGCGCCCGAGTCAGCCCACTGTCCGGATATATTTCCTTGTCAATAGAGATCTGAGCAGAAATTATTCTGGACATTTCCTCTATTTGCCTGTAAAAGCCAGTGCGATAGGATTTAGATTCAGCCAGGTATTTCAAGGCCAGCTGGATGGCAGCCACTTCATCTTTTTGCCTTTGCTGTTTTTCTTCTAAAACCCTTTTCTGCCTATGCAAATCAGCTAGATTAACCAAAGAAGAAGATTGGCTCATATCCTCCAGATATGATTTTAATTCTCTGACTGACTGATCATGCTCTATTTCCAGCCGCAGCTTTTTTGCCTTGGCATTGACTAAGACTTCAGGATTATAGCGGCTGACAGAAATAGTTGGCAATGTATGCTCTTCCTTATCTCCTTCCAGAGCTGATCCAAATAGTGCCGCTGCTGCCCTTTCATAATCTTGTTCTATCTCTTCATCGGTCTTGCCTGCTTTCAATGCAGATATCTGATTGAGGATTTTCGAGGTTCTGGTCAGAGCAGGCCCGGCATCTATAATTCTGCTTCTCAATTCTTTCAGAGCTCTGGCAGCCTCCTCGGGATAATGAATCTTGATGTAACGTGAGAGGGCATTGACCAGTTCATAGCCAGCAAAATTTGTTTCCTTTTCGCTATTGCTCAATTCTTTGATGGCATTTTCTTCCTGCTGACGAGCCTGTTGGTAAACATCAATTTCGGCTTGCAGTTTCCACAGCAGCTCATTTTTTGCTGCTCTGATCTCAGTCAGCTTGTCTTGCACCTGGATGATACGCCTTCTTGATTCACCAAAAACAGCATTGCCGGCAGATTTTTGTTTTAAGAGTAAAAAGAGTAAAACCGCAAATGTACAAACTGATAACCCAATCAGGATATAGGCTGCCACAGCTAGATTTGCCAGCAAGAAAAGCAGGCCAGCCATGCCAGTTAATGTTGCCAGCAGCACTATCTTCATTGTGGTAGAACCCGATCTTGGGCTTGTCTTCTGCGCCTTGGCCTGCCTAAGATTTACCTCCATTTGCGCCAGTTGATTTTCCAGAGATGATTCTTTTTGTTCTATCAGATCCAGCTCATTTTTGAGGAGATTGCACCTATTTACACCTTCTTTAACATCCTCTGAAGCGATCGCTTGATCAGATCTTAGTTTTTGCAGATTTCTGGCCTTATTATTCCAATCGGCAAAAAGATCTTCATAAGATGTCATTTCTAAAGCACTGGGGAGGTTTTTCTCCTGTGCTTTTCTGCTGATGTTATCTTCCTCCTCTTCTGCCTCTGTCAGTTCCCTTCTAAGCAAAAGCAAATTTTCATATCTCGCTTTGTCCTCTAGTAATTCAAGGCGGCTAATTTTTTCTGCTACCTCGGCAAGCTTTTCTGCCTGTTGGGAGATATTATTTTTCAATAGATAGATTCTTTCAATCCGTTTAGCCTGATCTAAATCATCTGCCTCAGCAACTTCTATCTGCCCCCTGACCTTCGCCAGCTGCTCAGCTAAGACAAAATCTTTGCCCTTCTCGCCATTTTTATTCTGGTAAGACTCCAGCTTCAAAGCCAAAGCATCTGCGACCTGTTGGCTTTTGCTGGAAATAAAATCCAGGGAAGGAAGAGGGGCAAGTCCTAGAGCAAAGATAAATTCATCCTGGCCCATTGAAAAAAGATCCCAGCCAGGTTGAGCGGAGCAGTTAGCACTCAAATCTTCTTTTTTACTCTCATTTAAGAGCTTGATAGACTCTTTGCCACCATTGGAATTAATGATCCTCTCCAGCAGATAACGTTCATTGTTATGCAGGAAACTAATACTGCCACCGACAATCTTGTCTGTCTCCAAACGAGCAAGACTGCCCGCAAGCAGCTCTGATGACCAGCTGTCAGCAGATTTGCCATAAAAAAGAAATACTAGAAATGACATGATCTGGTCGTGTTGTGATGTTGTCATGTCCCAGGTGAATATTTGCTTGTCCGCAGGCATATTCAGCTGGATCTGGGCCAGATCAGCAAAAGATAATATGTCTAGTTCAATTATCTTCATCTTTCCTTCTCTTAATTACCTGTTCTATCTCTTAAGATTAAAATCGTCCTTTTCTGCTGTGCCAAACAGGCTGGCTGCAGCATTGAAAAGATAGTCCACAGCCAGATTTTGCAAAAGCATTTCTCTAGCTCTATTTGTATCGTCGACTTTCGCCATCTTATTGCCTTTAAGAGTAAAACTTGGGAAGATCAATCTTTGCCCTCTGTCTGGGAAGGACGATGCCTGCCTCATATCTTTGAGTTCAAAATACAAATAATCTCTTTGAAAGTATTCTTCAATTAATCTAAAATCGACAGCCGGAGATCTGTCTCCGGTCAATTTAATCTGCCAGAGATCGTCTCTGTGAGAACTGATCAGGTGCTCTTCAAAAAGATCCCGGATAGCCTGAACAATATCTGCATTAGTGTCTTCATAGCTGCAGCTATATTCCCAGCTGATAAATTTTGGTAAATAAAGAGGGTAGGCTCTCAATTTTACTGTTGATCGTTTTTGTTTTTGCATCTGCTTCATCGTGACCAGATCAAGATTTGCCCTGCTGTTTTTTAACAATTCCCCTGTCAGTTCACCGATGAGAAAAGCATTGCTGCCAGGATCTGCAAAACTACGACCCAGTGGAGATCCCGCCGAAGCATAAGGCACCTCAACCGCTTCTTTGATAATCATTTCATGATTATGGCCGGCGGCAAAATAATCTGCATTAGTGCTGCGGATAAAATCAGGATATAGTGGCCTAAAGGGAGATTTTCTGTCGATTAGATCCCCATGCGCCACAGCAATATGAAAGGCTGAACCGTCGTCGGGCGGGAAGGCGGAAAAATGAGTAGGTCGGGCAGCCAGCTGATGCTCAAAGGGCAGGCCGGAAATCACTGCTTCAATTTCCTGCAGTTCGATTATATGTTTATCTCTGCTTAAGATATGCACATGAGCCGGCCATTTTTCATTCAGCCAGCTGCCACCGGGTAAAATAGGGTCATGATTGCCCGGGGCAACCACGATTGGCTTGGCAATCTCTTCTGTCATGTTAAAAAAAGCAGAAAGATTTTTTTTATCCGGCTGAATCTGATCGAAGATATCTCCGGTCAAAATAACCAAATCTATCTGGCTTTCTTTACAGGCATCAATTAGAAAATGAAATAAATCAGCCTGCCTGGTTTTAAATCTTTGGGCGATTTCAACAGGAAGCAAGGGCCAGTTCTGGCCAAGATGCCAGTCACCAGTTTGGAGAAAGCGAATTTTGCTTTTTTCCATCTAACACCCCTTAATATGCTGAATTAAAGCCTTTGCTGGAACATAAAATATTATAACATATCTACTATTTTTGCTTAATTATTCATCACCTGGGCATTTTTGGGCATAGAGTATCAACAGGTACAGCAGTTGTCAATCTCCTAGTGAAAAATAGGATTTATAAACTACGAAAATTCTAATGAATGAAGGGAGTTTAACTGTATGAAAATGCAAGAAGATGTCCGCAAGGAATTCAGCAAGCAGATAAACAAGGAGTATTATTCAGCTTTCCTTTATCTGCAGATGTCTGACTGGCTTGCCCAGAACAACTGGAAAGGCTGCGCGCACTGGATGTATATCCAGTACATGGAGGAGCTGGCTCATGCTCAGGGATTATTCGAATATCTGCAGATGAGAGGCATTGAAGTTGAGCTTGATCTGATTGAGAAGGCTGAAAAAAAGGAATGGCAAGATGTGCTGGAGGTCTTTGAGGATGCTTTAGAACATGAGCAAAAAATCACGGGCTGGATTAACGATCTGGTAGACCTGTCCGCCCAAGCCGGCGACAAGGCAGCCGTAATTTTCCTTGACTGGTATGTGATCGAACAGGTCGAAGAAGAGGCCAATCAAGAAGACAATGTTGACAGCATTAAACGGACAAACGGCAAAGAAGGACCTCTGCTCATGTGGGATAACAAGATGGGAACACGTGTATTCGATCCACCGGAGATCCCCTATCTCGATTAGTAAGTCATTGCTTGCTTATTAAGGATAAGCTGTCTTACTATTGAGAAGTAAGGCAGCTTTTTTTGCCTTGAATTGTAAGGGAAAATCATTTACAAATTTACCAGCAGGCAGGAGGAACAAATGTCTAATCCGCTAATTGAAGATCTGGCCGTTAACACCGCCAGAGCAATTGCAATTGAGGCTGTTGAAGAGGCCAATTCAGGTCATCCCGGCATGCCTTTGGGTGCTGCACCCATGATCTTTGAACTTTTTTACAAGCACTTAAAGCATAATCCAAAAAATCCAAACTGGTTTAATCGCGACCGTTTCGTGCTATCAGCCGGGCATGGTTCTGCATTGTTATACAGCATCTTGCACCTGTTTAATTATGATCTGTCTGTCTCGGATCTTAAAAATTTCAGAAAATTGCACAGCAAGACACCGGGGCATCCGGAATATGGCCATACAGCTGGAGTTGAAACAACTACCGGTCCTCTGGGGCAGGGACTGGCCATGGCAGTGGGCATGGCCGTAGCAGAGGCTCATCTGGCGGCCAGATTTAATCGTCCCAAATACCCGCTTATCGATCATTTCACCTATGTTATCTGCAGCGACGGCGATCTGATGGAAGGGGTAGGGTCAGAAGCCTCTTCTTTAGCCGGTCATCTCGGTCTGGGCAAGCTGATTGTCCTCTACGACGACAATAATATTACCATCGACGGCACTACGGATTTAAGCTTTACTGAAGATGTATCTTTGCGCTATCAGTCCTATGGCTGGCAGGTATTGACGGTAACTGACGGCGAAGACAAGCTGGCGGTTGGAGAAGCGATTGCCAAGGCTAAAGCCAATTCTCACCAGCCCAGCTTAATTAGAATTCGTACAGTGATTGGAAAGTTCAGCCCTGTGGCGGGTATGTCCAAGTCGCACGGCGCTCCTCTTGGTAAAGAAGGTCTTCAGGCAACCCTGAAAGAATTAGGCTTTGCCGCTGACCGGCAGCCGTTTTCAACCACGCAAGAAGTTAAAGATCTTATCGAGCAAAAGCAAATAGATTTTAACGGATATGAAAAAAGCTGGAATCTGCTCTATGGCAAATGGCAGTCAGCTTATCCTGAGCTGGCAGAAGAGTTTGAGCTTTGCCTGGAAAATAAAATACCGGCTGACCTTTTCCAGGACAGCAAGTTTTTTGAGCAAGGTGATCTGGCTGCAACCAGAGTCCATTCTAGTAAAATACTTAATTATTTGAATCGAAAGCTACCCAATATTATTGGCGGCTCTGCTGATCTGGCCTCATCTAACGGTGCCCAGTTAAACGATTCTGCTGTTTTTACCAAAGAATCGCCAGCTGGCAAAAATATTCATTTTGGCATTAGAGAGTTTGCTATGGCAGCCGCCGCAAACGGACTGGCCTTACACGGAGGCTTGCGTCCTTTCGCAGCCACCTTTTTTATCTTTTCCGATTATTTAAAAGCCGCTTTAAGGCTCTCGGCATTAATGGATATTCCTGTCCTCTATATCTTGACTCACGACAGCATCGGGGTCGGTGAAGATGGACCGACTCATCAGCCTGTAGAACAGCTTACCGCCTTAAGGGCTGTACCCAATATTAATATCTTCCGGCCGGCAGACCAAAAAGAAACAGCCGCTGGCTATCTGCTCTGGCTGCAAAGCCAGAAACCAACCGCCTTGGTTTTAAGCAGGCAAAACACTTCTGCAGAGGGAACTGACCCCGAGGGAGCTTTAAGAGGGGCATATGTTGTTAAAGACAGTGATGACTTTGACCTTATTATCCTTGCTTCCGGCTCTGAAGTTGGCCCCAGTGTAGACGCCGCCAAACTGCTTGAAAAAGAGGGTATAAAAGTTCGTGTAGTCTCGATGCCTTGTCAAAATCTCTTCGCTGAGCAAGATCAAGATTATCGCGATCAGATCCTGCCGCCAACTTGCAGGAAACGGCTGGCCGTGGAAGCGGGTTCAGCAATTAGCTGGTATAAATACACCGGCCTGGACGGAGATATTATAAGCATCGATCGTTTTGGCGCCTCAGGCAAAGGATCCGATTTGTTTGAATATTTTGGTTTTACAGCAGAAAACATTGCCCAGAGAGGAAAACTGCTGGTTGAATCCTAATGGAGCATCTTAACCTTGCCCATTAAATCAAGCAAGTAATTTGATAATACGGGCAAAATAGTCGACAAAAAAAGTTAAAAACAAGGGTAAAAACAAGGGTATTAAAAAATATGAAAACCCTGTAATGCAGTAGTTACAGGGCTTTCAGCTGGAGCCGAAGGTGAGGATTGAACTCACGACCTATTCATTACGAGTGAATTGCTCTACCACTGAGCCACTTCGGCGGGCCAAATTAGCTTATTTATGATAGCAAGCAAGCAAAAGGCTGTCAATTTTAGTACGCTTCTACCCTCTTAACCCTGCCTCATCTTTTCATCATCGGAGCTGAGATGGC
>CAZUWY010000024.1:0-25040 GCA_964624395.1 uncultured Mageeibacillus sp.
AATATCCCTCTCTTTTATTATTTGACTTGACAGATCATTTGTTATGGGTTAAATTTTTCGCAGTTATAATAACTGCGAAAGGTATTGATCGTGGATCTGAGTCGAGAACATCTATTTTTAAGAAGAGCAAATGAAATTCAACAGTTTCGTCTGCCGCGCTGGTCAGAGCTTCCGCAAGAAAGAATGCTCAGACAGCCGATGCTGCAATATATTGATGAGCTACTCTCTCCTTTATTTGCCCAAAATACCATTATAACCGGCACGATGGTGCAAAATTATGTCAAATGGGGACTGGCCCCCAGACCTGTCAACAGATACTATAACGACATCCACATCGCCTATTTTATTGTCCTAAGTATCCTCAAAGAAATAATACCAATGCAGTCCGTATATACCGGGATTAATCTTTTAACCAGACTGATGAGTATTGAAGCTGCTTATGACAGTTTTTGCCTGCAAATGGAAGATTCACTGACCAGAGTGACCAGCTTTTTATTTCAACCGCTGCAGAAATCTTTGCAATTGGAATTTGCAGGCTTGAAAACAGACCCAGAAAAACTAACCCTCGCTTTTGTCTGCGAATCACTGGCCTTCAAGCTTGTGGCCGAAATGTTTATCAATGAACAAGGTTTCATGAGATTCCTGGGTGACAAAGACTCTCAGGATTCTCTGATTGAATAAATTTGAAATTTAGAAAGAGAGCAAATAATGAAAATTGTCAAAGGCCTGCAACAGATTGAGTTTGAAACACCATATCTAAATCTGCGCGAGCTGCTGGATAGCTCCATTAAAAAATATCCAGACATACCGGCATATATCTTCCATGCCAAGGAAGGTGAGAAGGAAATAACAGTTGAAAAGAGCTATGCAGAGTTTAAAGAGGATATCAATTCCTTTGCTGCAGCTCTAATCGCCAGAAGGCAAAGCAAAAAACAAGCTGACAAGGTAGATCATCTTGCTGTCATTGGAGCAAATTCCTATCCCTGGGCAGTGGCACACAATGCCGCTATCTTTGGTCTGGGCATTGCCGTACCTCTGGATAAGCAGCTGGCTGACCACGAGGTGGCAAGGCTTTGCCAGCGCGGCAAAGTGACTATCTTTGCCTTTGACTATGCCCATAAGGAAACAGCCTTACTGGTAGCCAAAGAAAACCCCCAGATCCACAGCTTCATCCTGCTGGATCGGCCGGATAAGCTGGAAGAGCTGCACGATGAAATAATTGGTCTTTATAGCTATGACACCCTGATCTCCATGGGTGAGTCACTGGTAGAGCTAAAGAAAGAATTCTCTCTCCTGCCAATCAAAGAAAAGGAAATGGCGGCAATCTTTTTTACCTCGGGCACCACTGATCAATCCAAGGGAGTTATGCTCAGCCAGCACAATATTGTCAGCAATATAAAGCAAGGCGTGAGAACAATTCCTCTGATCGCAGGAGAGAGGGCACTTTCAGTTTTACCCCTGCATCATACCTTTGAAAACACAGTAGGCATGTATTGCTTTTGGGCCACAGGGATTACTATCTGTATCAATGAGAACTTGCGCACCTTGAGCAAAAACATGAAGGAATGGGAGATCTCCATTATTTTGACCGTGCCTTTGATGCTTATCACCATGCATCGTCAGATCGTGAAGAATATTGAGCATCAGGGCAAAATGAAAACATTTGAATTCGGCCTCAAACTGACAGGCTTTCTAAGTAAATTAGGTCTAGATATCAGGAGAAAGATTTTTAAGGATATTCTATCTGCCCTGGGTGGAAAACTTCATATGGTGGTCAGCGGGGCTGCAGCCCTGCCTCCTGAGCAGCATCAGTTTTTCAGAGATATCGGTATTCTCTGCCTTTCCGGTTATGGGCTAACCGAGACATCTCCGATTCTTTCAGCCTGCACCCCGAAATTGAACCCAATCGGCAGTGTGGGCAGGCCGCTTTGTGATGTGACCCTGGCCATCGATCCGGCCGTAGCAGGCGAAAGTGAAGATAGCGCAGGAGAGATTTTGGCCAAAGGTGAAAATGTCATGCTCGGCTATTATGAAAATGAAGAGGCGACAAAAGAGGTATTCACCGAAGATGGCTGGTTCAAGACGGGGGATATCGGTTATTTTGACCAGCAGGACTGCCTGAGGATAACCGGCAGAGCCAAATCTGTCATCATTTTAAGTAATGGCAAAAATGTCTTCCCCGAAGAGATAGAGGTTTTATTCACAGACATAGCCGCTGTCAAAAATATTATGGTCTGGGGCGAGCTGACCGAGCGCGGCGCTGTCGATCTGGTGGCAAGATTCCAAGTTGACAAGGAAATGCTAGCTGACAATATCAGCAGAGACGATTTTGCCATCAGCAACTGGCTGGCAGCGGAAGTACTGAGAATCAACAGCAAAATGACGGAATACAAGAAGATTAAAAATTTCATCTGGGATGAAAGCGATCCCATTATGACCACAACCTTAAAGATCAAAAGAAATGAAGAATTGAAGCGTATCCATCAGGTGGTCGAACAGCAAAATACCACTCTGCGCAGCTTATACGGCAAGAGATTAAACTTGGAATAATTTCCTAAAAGCAAATTATAAGAAGAAATAAAAAACACCCCTGTAATCAAAATTCAGGGGTGTTTTTAAGCAAAACTAGATAGAATTTTAGGAAATAAATTAATCCATACCGAGGTAAGCTTTGACGACTTTCTCGTCTTTAATCAGCTCATCTCCTCGGCCTTCTAGCACAATTTCACCAGTTTCAAGCACATAGCCATAATCTGCAAGGCTCAGTGCCATTTTTGAGTTCTGCTCGACCAGCAGGATCGGAATGCCTTCATCGTTAAGACTGCGAATGATATCTGCAATCTCTGCCACAATAAGAGGAGCCAGACCCATTGACGGCTCGTCCAGCATCAAGAGCTTGGGCTGTGCCATCAATCCGCGGCCGACAGCAAGCATCTGCTGCTCACCACCGGACAAAGTACCACCGATTTGATTATATCTCTCCCGCAAACGAGGGAAGCGGCAGAAAACTTCATCAATAAGCACTTTGCGCTTGTGATCATCCTTGAGAGTAAAAGCTCCCAGTTCCAGATTCTCGGTAACCGTCAGATCCTTAAAGATCCTACGTCCTTCAGGAATGTGAATGAGCCCGCGCTCAACAATTTTATGGGCCGGCATTGCGGTAATGTCTTCGCCCATGAAAGTTATTTTTCCGGTCTGGCAAGATTCGAGATTGGAGATGGTTTTCAAAGTAGTAGATTTACCAGCTCCATTACTTCCTAGTAAGGTGACGATCTCTTTGTCTCTAACCTGCAAAGTAACATCGCGCAGTGCACAAATCTGTCCATAGAAAGTCTGGACTCCTTCGATCCTTAGAACAACATCTCTTGAGTCACTCATTAGACCGCCTCCTCCTCTTCGTCTTTACCCAGATAGGCCTCGATAACCAATGGGTTATCCTGCACTTCCTTAGGTGTGCCTTCAGCAATTTTCGTGCCGAAGTTGATGACGATTATTCTCTCTGCCACATCCATAACCAGGCTCATGTCGTGCTCAATCAGGAATACTGTCATGCCCAGTTCGTCGCGGAAACGGCGGATCAAGCCGATCAGGTCTTCCTTTTCCTCACGGTTAAGGCCGGCAGCAGGCTCGTCCAGCAGCAAAAGCTTAGGTTTGCTGGCAATGGCGCGGGCCCACTCCACTCGGCGCTGATAGCCATAGGGGAGGGATTTGGCGATATCATCTTTAAGATCCAAGATGCCAATAAACTCCATCGCCTCTTCAGCAATTCTTTTAATTTCAGCTTCTTCTTTGCGCTCAGAAGGCGTACGCAAGATTGCACTGCCAACAAATTTCTTGCTGATACTGTGGCAACCGCTCATTACATTTTCCATGACTGTCAAATTATTGAACAGGCGAACATTTTGGAATGTGCGGATAATGCCCTTATAGGTAATCTGAAAAGGCTGTACACCTAAAAGTGATTCACCTTGGTATAGGATCTCACCGGCGGTTGCCTTGTAAAAGCCGGTCAGACAGTTATAAGTAGCTGTCTTCCCAGCACCGTTTGGCCCGATCAATGCCGTAATTGAATCTTCTTCTATTTCAAATGATAGATTCTCAACAGCTTTAATACCACCAAAAAACATTGATAAATCTTTTACTTCCATTAATGCCATGTTTTTATCTACCCCTTTCGTTCTCACAAGTTCTTACTTGCGGCGTCTGTCTGGCCACAATCCCTGCGGACGGAAGATCATGACGATAACAAGTGCTAAGCCGAAGAATAGCATGCGGTATTCACCGATATCACGGAAGATTTCGGGGAAGATCGCAAAGAAGGCTGCGCCTGCCATAACACCCGGAACTTTACCCATGCCGCCTAAAACAACAGCCAGCAGGATGTTCGCAGATTGTGTGAATTGGAAGCTGTTTGGAGAAATGGCCGCCATCTGCATGGTATAAAATGCACCAGCAACTGCTCCAAGAGTTGTGCCGACAATGAATGCCCACAGTTTGTATTTTACAACGTCCACGCCCATCGCTCTGGCAGCGTCCTCATCCTCTCGAATATAAGCTAGAGCCCGGCCAAAGCGCGAGTCCTTAACCCTATTTGAGATGATAAGAAATACTACGACCAAAACAATGAAGAGATAATACCACATCCAGATTTTCGTCAACTGGACACCAAAAATGCTTGGTCTTTTGATGCCGGAAAGGCCGGAGGCAGAACCTGTAATCTCAAGATTACGGGCAACTATGCGGACGATTTCGCCAAAGCCCAGCGTAACAATCGCCAGATAGTCACTGCGCAGACGTAGGGCAGGGCCGCCGATAATCACTGCGGAGAACATTCCCACCACAATAACAATGGGCAAAGTCAGCCAGAAATTCCAACCAAAAGTCTTGACTAAAATTGCTGAGGTATAGGCACCGACAGCAAATTTGGCCGCATAACCAAGGTCAATCATACCTGTGAAGCCAACAATAACATTACAACCTATGGCCAGGAGCATATAGAACATAGCATTCCAGGCCACCTGCAAGATATAGTTGCTGGAATAGAGGGGCAATGTGAACACAACGGCAAGCAGTGCACCGTAGATGATGATTTTGACAATTAGATTATCGGTAAAATTGTAAAAGCCGTCGACAACAGTATCTACTGTTCCCAGAAAACCGGTACGCTTTTCCAAACCTTCCTTATCCAAAACCATTTCATCATTAACCTTAACATCTTTATTTTCCATGGCTACATCCTCTCAACTTCAGTTTTGCCCAGCAGACCGGTTGGCTTAAAGATCAGCATAACGATCAAAATACCAAAGGCAAATACGTCTTTCCAAGAAGACCCCAGTACCTGCGTTCCGCCAGCTTCCAAGAGACCGAGGAGCAGACCGCCCAGCATAGCGCCCGGCATCGATCCGATTCCACCGATAACGGCAGCTGTAAAGGCTTTCATGCCCATGATATAGCCCATGAAATAGTGAACATTACCATAATACACATCTGACATACCGCCGGCCACGGCAGCAAGTGCAGAGCCGATGAAGAATGTAATACCAATAATGAGATTGACATTTATGCCCATCAGGCGGCATGTCGGCTTATCCAGAGCTATAGCACGCATAGCCTTGCCCCAAATAGTCTTGGAAACAAACCAGGTAAGGAAAATCAGGAGCACAGCAGTGATCGCCAATAGAACTATCTGGATCCAGGTAATGGTAACATTGCCGAAATGGATGCCGGCTTTGGGATCAACCGAGTGGTTGAAAAATTTAAATTCACCATTGGTGACGATCATCATCGCATTTTGCAAGATCAAAGAAACACCAATAGCAGTTATCAATAGAGACATGCGTGGAGCATCAAGCAGCGGTTTGTACGCAATTCGCTGAATAACGAAACCCAGTATACCGGCTAAAAGCATTGCAGCCAGCATGGCTAGAGCTATGCTGAGCCAACCGGTACCTGTGAGTGCGGCCAAGCCTCCGAAGACAAAGAAGCCTACAAAAGCACCAAACATGTAAACATCACCATGAGCAAAGTTCAATAGTCTGACGATGCCATATACCATGGTGTAGCCAAGAGAAATCAAGGCATAAAAAGAACCTAATATCAGACCGTTCATTATTTGTTGAACAATAATTTCGCCTGTGGAGAACATTCGATTATCACCACCTAATCATTTTGATAAAAAAAAAGACAAAGGGCGCTAAAGTGCGCCCTTTGTTCAGTTGTTGATTAATCAAGATCGATTCTTACAAATTTGCCGTCTTGAATCTGGACAACCATGAAGTTGGACTCGGCCAGCTCATGATTTGGAGCAAATTGGATTGTACCGGACATGCCAGGATAGGAGATGTTTTCGATAGCTTTGTTGACAGCCTCAAATTCGAAATCGCCAACTTCTTCCATAGCAGCCTTGATAACATAGATGGTGTCGTAGCAAAGTGTGGAATATCCACCAGGCTCCATGCCGTATTTCTCCTTATACTTTGCAACATAGGCGTCGCCACCTTCGACCAGCTCAACGAATGGCGGAGAGGTAACATAGACGCCCTCACCAGCTTCACCACTACCTTCGATCAGTTCGACGGAGGATGAGCCGTCACCGCAGACGATGATGCCTTCATAGCCGCCCTGACGGAGCTGTTTGATAACGTTGGAACCGTCAGCAAAATAGCCACACCAGTAAACCAGTTCAGCATCAGCATTACGGATAGCGGTAACGATAGCAGAAACGTCTGCTGCGCCCTTTTCCATAACTTCAACGGCTACAACTTCAAAGCCGTCACCAGGCATTTCACGCTCGACGATGTCAGAGAGATTCTTGGTATAGTCATCACCTTGGTGAATGGTAGCAACCTTAACAACGCCCAGATGCTTGGCCAGGTTGGTCAAGGTCTGAACACCGTGTGTGCCCGGGCTGTTAAGCATATAGGTCTGGTTCAGTTCAAGATCAGTGATATTGGTGGAGTTGGCTGCTGAAATCATCATGATCAGATCAGCATCAAAGAATTGCTGCAAAGCAGGGATTGTAGCCCCAGAGCAGTAGCCGCCGACCACGATATGGGGTTCATTAGAAATGATTTTGGCGCCAGCAGTTGCTGCTTGGGCAGCGTCACAGGCATCATCTTCCTCTTTGATGGTGAGGGTATAGCCGACTACACCACCAGCCTCATTAATTTCATCAATGGCCATCTTATAGGATTGCAGCATGTCATTGCCGTAGTATGCTTCCGATCCGGTCATGGGGAGCAGGCAACCAATTTTCAGCTCGCCGCGATCGGGATAATCGCCGGGCTCATCACCAGGCTCATCACCGGGCTCATCACCAGGCTCATCAGCGGGCTCATCACTAGGCTCATCAGCGGGCTCGTCACCAGGCTCATCAGCGGGCTCGTCACCAGGCTCTTCAGCAGGTGCATCAGTAGTTTTCGGTTCTTCTTTCTTTTCGCCGCAACCTAGCATGAATACGCTCAGTACCAGCACTAGGGCAAGCAATAGGAACCACTTTCTTTTCATTATAATTTCCTCCTCTTATTTATGTATTTTAAAAAACACATTAAAAAGCTAAATAAAAACCATCTTAAAAGCAGTAGGGACAAGCATATTGCCAATAGCAGATGATCTAAAAACTAGAACAATTCTATCAGTATCATGTCAGGAATGCAAATGCTTTGTGATGCATTTATGAATAAGCTGTGAATGAGATTGCCGCAAATAAAGAGCTTGAGCTTATTATGCCAATTATAAGAAGAAATAAAAAGCGGCATAATTTGCTCCCCTCAGGGGTAGAAAACACCTGTTCAATATATCAAACGCTATTGCTTCCTTGCAGCAGCGATGACAAGGTAAACTAAATCCAGTCCCGCTGCTAATAAAGGCCTGGCACAGGCAGAAAGCGTGGTAGCGGAGATTAACAGATCGTCTAATAAAATCAGCTTATGTCCCCGATAGGGAGCAGGTGAAAAATCAGGACGAAGAATGAAGGCATCATTTAGATAAATCTTCTTTTCCTCCTGGGAGATCAGGCGCCGGGATTTAAGGTTATCTTTTATCCTGGCGGCTGCTGGCAAAATTTCCAAGCCCAGATCTTCAGCCATGAAGCTGGCGATCAGCTCCACCTGGCTAAAGCCTCTAATTTTCATTTCCTGATTAGACAAGGGCAAAGGGATAATAGCAGTAGGCTGCTTAAAATTTCCTGGCGTCAGATCTCTGAGCCAGGAAGCGGCAATTGAACCTAGAAGCCGGCAATATTTTCTGCCACTGGAAAATCTTGCGCTTGCCAGCATGGCAGAGATAGGATCTTGAAAATCAAAGACGGCATAGATCCTATCGTCCCTTTTATGCCAAAGAGACTCGCTCCGATCAATAGCTTGGAAATCAGCAGGAAAAGAAAGCCTCTTACTTGCATGAAAGGGCAGAGAAGACAGGCATTTTGGACAGATATAGCGCAAATGATACTTTTGCTCAGGTGGCAGCAGTTTTGAGCAGCTATAGCAGATGGGAGGGAAAAGAAGATTTTCAAACTCGAAAATCTTCTTCCTATAAGGAATATTATATATATATTTTAGAGATCTCCATTTTTGTTGCTTTATTTGCATGTCAGAGCTAAATCTTTTCAGCCAGTAAATCAGCTTTTTGGAAAAGAGGCGGCTGATTAAGTAGGCCGCCAAGCAAAGTTCTCCTATTTAAAGCCCGCTCATTTCTGAGCATCATTTTGAGATTTGCCCTGCTGCAGACTAAAAACAATCTGCGGCTGGCTCTTGTCACGCCGGTGTAAAGCAGATTTCTGGTCAAAAAGTCCGGGGCTCCGTTCGGAATAGCTAAAATGACATTTTCGTATTCCGAACCCTGGCTTTTATGGATGGTAATGGCATAGGCAAGCTCTATATCTTCAAAAGCTTCATCTTTGATTTCAACCAGTCTTTCTTCCTCGAAAAGAATTTGCAGTGTTTTTTCCTTGAAATCAATCTCAGTTACTAAACCTCGTTCCCCGTTCATCACGCCCTGCCTCTGGCTGCCATCGTCAACTTGCCGGTAAGGCAGATTATAATTATTGCGGGTCTGAATTATTTTGTCTCCCAGAGCAAAGCGATTATGCCTTTGCAGAGCCAGAAAATCCGCTTTGCCCTGTGCAATGATCTGCAGACTTTTGTTCAGAGCATTTGTGCCGGCCACACCTCTTCTGGTGGCAGAAAGGACCTGCAGCTCATCTTCAGAATTCAGCATATAATGGCGGGGCAAAATATCTGTCACCAGCTTTTCCACGGCTGTGGCAATTTCTTGATCATTTTCCTGCAAAAGCAAAAGAAAAGAGGATTCAATAGTCTGCTCCAGCAGTAAAGATTTTCCCAGCCGGATTTGATGAGCGTTTTTAACGATCAGATCGCCCTCCTCCTGGCGGTAAATCTTTTTCAAAACCGTGCGGGGAATACTCTTCTGGGCCAGCAAATCTCTCAGAATCTGGCCGGCGCCAATAGAGGGCAGCTGGTCACTGTCACCGATAAGCAAAAGACCCATATTAAGAGGCAGGGCGGCCAGCAGGCTGGAGAAAACTGCCAGATCGAGCATGGAGCTTTCGTCCACAATAAGAAAATCCCCCTCCAGCTCCTCTTGCTGCCAGAAGCTTAATCTATGTGCCTCTTCGTCATAGGGCGTTAAAGATAGCAATCTGTGCAGGGTTTTGGCTTCAAGGCCGGAAGCTTCACTTAGGCGCCTGGCGGCTCGACCCGTGGGAGCGGCCAGTAAAACTTTCAATCCCTGTTCTTGCAGATATTGCACCAATACTTTAATAATGGTGGTCTTGCCGGTGCCTGGTCCCCCGGTCAAAATGGAAAAAGATTTTCTTACCGCCATCTCCAAGGCCATTTGCTGTTCATCACCAAGCCTTAGAGCCAGACTTTCTGCTACGGCTTCAATCTCCCTTTTAAGCAGATCTTTTTTCCCCGGGTCAAAGCTACCGGCTTGAGCTAAAAGTCTGAGAATCTTTTCCCTGGTAAAAGAAGCCATTTCCCAGCTTTCTGCCAGGCAGACTAAAACTTTATCTGCCGCCTGAAACTCATCCAGATGGTCAAAAAGTTCTTTTTCATTTTGCCAGATCTCTCTTATTGCATTTTCCTTAAGAGAGAGGAGGCGGGAGAGGCCATAAATAAGATCGTCCCTTGGCATCCAGATGTCACCTTTTCTTTGCATCAGTTTAAGCAGATGAAAGGAAGCGGCTTGCACTCTTTCCGGGCGATCTGCTAAAAAACCCAGTTTGCCGGCCAGTTTATCGGCGGTTTCAAAAGCTATACCCTCAATCAGGCCAACCAGACGGTAGGGATTGTTTCTGATCAAGCTGACAGCATTATCGCCCAGCTCCCGGTAGATCTTTTGAATACGGGCATTGCCGACACCAAGAGGGGCAAGCAAAAGCGCCAGATCCTGCCAGGATCTGGCTGCCCTGAAGCTCTCAGCTATGGTCTGAGCTTTTTTAGCGGAAATCCCTTTCACTTGAGCCAGCTCTTGCGGGGAATTCGCTACTATCTTAAGCGTATCCTGCCCAAATTTTTGCACCATTCTGCCCGCCAAAACCGGTCCAATTCCGGAGATGGCGCCTGATGCCAAATAGGCTTTGATCGCCGCTTCGCTTGTGGGCAGATTAATCTTTATCTCCTTTACCTTCAGCTGCAGACCATAATCTTTGTGATCGACCCAATTGCCGGTAAACATCGCCTCGTCGCCAATGTTTAACGGCGGCATGATACCGACGGCAATAAAATCTATTTTCTCTGCATCCACTTCCGCGACGGTGAAACCGTTCTTGGAATTGACAAAAGTAATATGTGAGATTTTACCGCGGATCTCAACTGTTTCTTCTTGTGAATACAAGATTATCTCCTCAAACTTATCTCTACAGATAAAATACTAACGCAGTAATTTTAGATAATATAAATAATGAAACAACAAAAAAGACAATCCAAATTAATAAACTACAGCTTGGCCAAGAGATAGTTAGGCTTTGCCAGTAAATTTTTACCGGTCGAAATAGTTTTTCTTAATTCAGACCGGCAATTTCTCTTAACTTTTGCACATAATCTGTCTTCTCCCAGGGGAGATCGAGATCGAGGCGGCCGAAATGACCATAGTTTGAGACCTGCCTGTAAATAGGCCTTCTCAGATTAAAGGAACGGATGATTGCTTCAGGTCTTAGATCGAAAAGCTCTTTGACGTAAGAGGCCAGCATCTCATCAGTCTTTACTCCACTGGAGAAACTGTTAACAAAGATAGAGACAGGTTGGGCCATGCCTATGGCATAGGCCAGCTGAACCTCACAGCTCTTGGCTAAACCTGCCGCCACAAGATTCTTGGCAATGTGACGGGCTGCATAGCTGGCGGAACGGTCGACCTTAGTCGGATCTTTACCTGAAAAGGCACCACCACCATGATGGGCAGAACCGCCATAGGTGTCACAGATTATTTTTCTGCCTGTAAGGCCAGTATCTCCCTGCGGCCCCCCAATGACAAAGCGTCCGGTGGGATTGATAAAGATCTTGGTCTTCTGATTGAATAGTTCAGCAGGCAGCACGGGAGAGATGACCATTTCCAGCACCAGTTCCTTCAGAGCGGGCAAAGAGATCTCTTCACTGTGCTGGGTGGAGATGACAACAGTATCGATATGGACAGGAGTATTTCCCCGATAGCGGATAGTAACCTGAGTTTTCCCGTCCGGATAGATCATATCCGTCTGGCCGCTTTTCCTGATAAAAGCCAGCTGCTTACTCAGTTTGTGAGCCAAAACGATGGGCAGGGGCAGGTATTCCGGGGTGTCGCTGTTGGCATAGCCAAACATCAGGCCCTGATCGCCTGCTCCGGTGCTAAAGCCGTCATCTTTGCTCTCTCTATATTCTAAAGCCTTGTCAACACCCTGGGATATATCCTGCGACTGATCGTCAATACTGAGCAAAACTGCACAGCTGTCCGCATCAAAGCCGCCTTTGTCTCTGGTATAGCCTATATCGCGCACTGTGCCTCTGGCGACTTTGGCAATATCTACATAGGCGCTGGTGGTGATCTCCCCCATCACCATGATCAGGCCGGTTGTCGCAACAGTTTCACAGGCGACCCGGGCCATGGGGTCTTGCTCTAAGATGGCGTCAAGTATCGCATCGGAAATCTGATCGCATAATTTATCCGGATGCCCCTCTGTCACAGATTCCGAGGTGAATAGCCATTCTCTTTCTATCGTCATAAAATAATCCTCCCAAAATTTAATTAAAAAAGATCTCACGAGGAGATCTGAAAATAGATCTCATCTGCCGACCTTTAAGGTCCGCTGGAATTGGCACCGCCGCTTTACCGCGGTTGCCGGGCTTCACAGGGCCAGTCCCTCCGCCTCTCTGGATAAGATATCTCTATTAGATTATATAGATTCATTAAGAGCTTAAACTTCTACCCCCCAATATTACCTCTTCAATTTGGCTAAAGCAAATCATCTGGCCGCAATTTATTTCTTAATTCTCGCCTTAGCTAACCAGCTCGTTTTTTTAGCTTGACTGCTGCTTGCAGATAAACGCAGGCAATGTCGGGGCTGGAGGAAAAAGGCAAGAGCAGAATTTAATATTCTAAGAACAAGAAAAAATTGCGAGGTTAAAATGCTGGCTAAAGTATTGATCCGTGATCAGGATAAAAACCGCGAAACGCGTATATATAGAGAACTAGAAAGATTTGCCGCCGGCAGATACCAGGTTTTCACAGCAGAAGATAAAAGGGCGGATCCAGATTTTGATCTCATTCTTTGCCCGCAAAGGGAGGCCTCCTGCTACCAAGAAAACAGTCCGGAGGCAAAAATAATGACTTGGGAACAAGAGTTTACCCAGCCTTTGAGGATTTCTTTGATCCATCAAGAGATTGAAAAAAATCTGGCAATCTGGCGTAAACGCCGCAGATCTCTGACAGAGGGAAAAAAATCCAATCTGTCGCTTCTTTTTTGCTTTGACAATTGCCGAAAAGACAAATGGCTGCCCTCCTATCTCAAGGCTTTATTAAAGCAAGGCCTTTATGTTCTTTATCTTCCGCTCAAACCCCTTTACCGCATAAACGATCTGGAAGAAAAAAGCCTGGGCAAAAAGCTCACTGATCTATTAATCACTTTAGATCAGCAAGAAAGCGATTCTACCTCTAATCTTGGCCATTATCTTTTTATGCACAGCAGTGGCTATATGACTTTCCGTCTCTCAACTGAGGCCGACGATCTCATCAGCTGCCCTCCTCATCTTTTGCGCAGCCTTCTTTTAATAATCCGCCAATATCTTGACAAGAAATCTGAACCGGCTATTGCCCTAATTGACTGTGAGCAGCTGGGTCTAGATACAACCATCCGTCTAATTCAGCTCTGCGATACTTTCTATGCTGACGGCGTCTTTACAGAAAATGACGCTGGCAAGGTAGCCAGGCGGGAACTGGCCAAAATCCTGGCTGCCCTGCCTGCCAGTGTGGAATTTCGTCTGCTGAACGAGGTACGCTTATGAAGATAGACAGATCATTACAAAATAAGCTGATTGAGGAGATACTGCAGCAGGAACCTGCTGCTGACCGCATGAGTGCAGAGGAATTAAAGGGCCTGATCGCTTTAGTGGTAAACCGCTTTAGTTCCAGATATTCCCTCTCTTTTTCTCAGAGAAGAAAACTGATTACAGATATCTTTAACTCCATGCGTGGACTTGATGTCTTGCAAAGGCTGGTAGATGATCCAGAGATAACCGAGGTCATGGTCAATGGCCCAGATTTTGTCTTTTATGAAAAAGAGGGCAGGCTTCAGCAGGCAGATATTGCTTTTGAAAACAGGGCTCATTTAAGCAATGTCATCTCCAGATATTTCGGCCGCGCCAATAAATTAATCAATGAAATAAAACCGATACGCGATATGCGCCTTAAAGACGGTTCCAGGATTCATGCCGTACTCCCGCCTGTTGCGCCGGACGGACCTATCCTTGCCATTAGACGCTTTACCGGCATCAGACCGACGATGTCGGCTCTGGTTGCAAATGAGACTTTAAGCGCCGCTGCCGCCGACTGGCTGAAAGAAAAGGTGATCGCCAGATGCAATATCTTTATCTCCGGCGGCACAGGTACAGGCAAGACCACCTTCCTCAACGCCCTCTCCGCTTTTATCCCGGATAATCAGCGGGTGGTGACAATAGAAGATTCCTGTGAACTAAAACTGGCCCTGAAAAACCTGGTGCGCCTGGAGGCCAGACTGCCGGGGCCTGACAAGCAGGGGGAGATATCTCTGACTGATCTAATCCGCTCTTCCTTGCGCCTCAGGCCGGATCGCATTATTGTCGGCGAAGTCCGAGGTGATGAAAGCTACGACATGATCCAGGCCATGCAGACAGGCCACCCCGGTTCCATGTGCACCGGCCATGGCAATAATCCGGAAGAGATGCTGGAGAGATTATCCCTCCTTCTTCTAACGGCCTCTAATCTGCCCTGGGAGGCCTGCCGCATCATGCTGGCGGCGGCGATCGACATCATGGTGCATCTGGGCAGAACCGATCAGGGGGAAAGAATTGTCGAGCGGATACTGACGGTAGAAAGCTACAGCAGCGGCAGCTTTGTTTTAAGCGATAACTTTGTCCGCAGCAAGGGCGAAATGATTGAGCTGGTCAGTTAGGAGAAAAAATGAAAAGAAAAAGGCATAAAGCGCAAGGAAATAATTTACAAAAAAAGATCATCGCCCTGCTGGCGGCTGCTCTTTTCTCCTGGTTTAGTTCGGCAGTATTTCTAGCTGAAAAAGAGCTGAGATTAATCAGCAGTGGCTTTGCTGGCCTGCTTTTGGCCTATGCCCTCTACCGTGTATTTTTGACCCGAACTGAGCAGCAAAAGCTGGAGGAATCAGAGCAGCTTTTAGCCTTTTTGTCGGGACAGATTGCCTCCGGCTACACCTTGGAGAGAGCTTTGCTTGACGCTCCTCTTGCCTTGCAGGAGCAATTGGGCTCGCGCAGCCGTCTGGTGCATCTTTTGCACAGAATGAAAAATAAGCTGGAGGCTCAAATTGAGCTCTCAGCTGCCTTAGATCAATTCTCCCAGGCCTATGCTTGCCAACGTTTGAGCCGTGATCTGGCCATCTTGCCCTGGCTCAGACTGCAGGGCGGCCAAATTGATGTCTATCTGAGGGAAAGCCATCGGCAGCTGCACCTGGAGATGGCCATGCAGGCAGAAGTGGCAGCTGAGAACAGTCAGAGAATGTCAGAGTCTTTGATTATGAGTTTTTTGCCCTTTATTTTCGGCCTGCTGTTATTTAAGCAAAACATTTCTTTGCAGCATCTGACCTGGCTCAAATGGGCAGGATTGATCTTCCATTTTCTGGCTCTGCAGGTTTTGAGCCTGACTTTAATCATTGCTGCCAAAGCACCGCAGCCCGCTGCCAAACTACAGCCGGATAAAGAAAAACCTAAAAGAATGCAGGCCAAGAAAAGGAAAGTTTTCGCCAGTCTTTATCTGAAAATAATGCCTTCCTTTTACATTTATAAAATAAACAGACTGGTTCGCCAGACTGAGCTGGCCGGCAGACAAGAGGGGCTTTGGCAGATTTACCTGGCCAAGAAGTTTTACTACTTTTTGACAGGACTATTTATATCTCTCCTCTATCTTGTAAGCAAACTAAGCAATCTCTGGCTGGCTCTTATCTTCCCCCTCGCCTTACCTTTGCTGCAAGATCTTGCTCTCATCAGCCGGGAAAGGCAGCAAAGACAGATTTTCCGCCTGACCTATCCACCCCTGCTTAACATTTTGGCCCTGCTGATGGAAAGCGGACTGACTTTGCAAATTGCTCTGGAGCTGGCCAGCAAAGGTCTCGCCGGCTTTTACTCTGCAGAAATAGTCAAGCAGGATCTGCAACAGACCATTAATTCAATCGAGGCTGGCATCGCTGCCGGGCAGGCGGTCAAAGAGCTGGCGGAAAAATGCCCCCTGCCGGAGATTTCCTCAGCTCTTAGACTGGCGGCCCGCTATGACCAGCAGGGTTCTGCGGAGCTGCTGGCCTTGCTTTCCTTGCAGGCTGCAGCCAGCTGGCAGATATATCGCAACGGGCTCAGGCGGCAGCTGGAACAAAGGGCTATGCTTTTGTTCATCCCCATGGGCCTGGCATTGCTCAATGTTTTAGCTATCGCGGTAATGCCGGCGTTAGCATCGTTTCAGTCATTTTGATCGAGGATTGCACCTGCCTGGCAGGAGAAAGGAGATCGTCATGAAGAGAGGAAAAAACAAATTTTGGTTAAAGGATTTTAAGCGCGGCTTAAGATTAAAAAACGAGAATGGCTTTGGCACCATTGAAGTCGTGATCATCATCGCTGTCATGCTGGCTGTGGTATTTTTGTTTCGCACACAGATCAGCCGTTTTGCGGCAAAACTAATTGACCGGGTATTCAGTGATTCCATCATTGATAGCTTCTAGGAAAGGAATACTTCATGGAGCAGGCAGGCAGAATAATCATCAAAATATCTTGTTCTGAAGATATAGCCATAGATGCATCTCAATCCTACTGCCTGCTCCGGCAAAAACCAGATGAGCTGCTCTCCTTGTGGATCAATCAAAAAGAAAAACTCTCTTTTTGCTTTCTGATTGATGGTAAAAATTATATATCCTTAAATCAGTTGCCAGAAGAACTGACGCAAGATCAGGCCTTGCAGATCTTGCTGGCTCTCGCGCGTGCGGCTCATACAGCTTCGGATTATCTTTTGACAGTTGATCTTAAACTGCTAAGGCCTGAACTGATCTTCCTTAAGCAAGACGATTACAAGGAAATAAGGATTATTTCCTTGCCCCTGCCGGAAAAGAGCAAGCTGGAGATCTGGATTAATGAACAGATTTTACCAGCAAAAAATGATTTAGCCAGCTGGCTTAAGAGCATAAATGTCTGGCCAGCAGAGACAATGGAGGAAATTGCCAGTCTTTTAACAAGGAAGAGCTGGCCTGAGCTCAGTTCTTACCTGCAAGATCTGATCAAACTGAAAGAAAGTGAACAGGCAAATGCTGCTGCTCTTTTGGCTATGAGCAGTAGCAATCCGGCCGGCAGGAAGAAAAAGTCCAAAGCAGGTAAGGTGAAGGGGAAGTTTCGGCAAAAAGATAAAAAGGCTGAGGAGGAAAAAGCTGGTATTGCCGGAAAGATTAAAGTCAGAGGCCTGAAAGAGAAATTTGTGGACTGGGCCAGATGGCTGGGCCTTTACCAAGCTGAAGATCATAGTCTGGAGTTTTCTGATCTTGAGCCCACTGAGAATTTAGTCAGCCGCATGCCCAATTACCGTCTGGCCATGCTAAGTGAAGGCCTGCCGGGCACGGAGAGGGAAGAAGAAGGGCAAAGAGCCTTCATTTTAGTTGACGAATTTATTATCGGCAGAGACAGCCGCATCGCAGATCTCTTTTTGACCTCCGCTGCAGTAGGCAGAAGACATGCCCGCATTTTGCGCCGCGGGGAGAATTTTTTCCTTGAAGATCTGGGCTCTATCAATAACACTTTGCTGGATGGCAGAAGAATTGAAAAATTTCGAGAGACCTTGCTGCCTGATCGCTGTCGTTTGAGTTTTGCTGACAAATCCTTTTATTTTTCTACAGATTAATCATATTTCCACGGCAAGAAGACAGTATCAGTTATTTTCCAGCTCCAATAAGCCGCTTACTCTGCTCTCATGCCGGCCGCCCTCAAATTCTGCCGCTAAAAAAGCATCAACAATGCTGAGCGCATATTGACCTGCCAGCACTCTGCCGCCCAGAGCTAAAATATTGGCATTATTATGCCTTCTGGCCATATCCGCCATAAAGGCATTGGTGCAAAGAGCAGCCCTGATTCCCTTATGCTTATTGGCGGCAATCGAAATACCGATTCCGGTTCCGCAGATGATTATGCCTAAATCGGCGCTGCCTTTTTTTATCTCTTCCGCAGCCAAATGTCCGTAGTCCACGTACGACACAGATTCTTGAGCGCTGTGGCAGCCAGCATCAATTATAAAATAATTATTATTTTGCAAATATTCTTTAATGATCATTTTCAGCTCATAGCCTGCATGATCATTTGCCAAGACAATTTTCATTTCATCCGCCTTTTTACTCTTTTCTTCTATCTTAAACTTTTTGCTTGACAATTAAAAGCAATTATGCAGTATGTCCTTGGAAAGACTTCTTAAATCGATCTTTCCGGCTTTTTGAACGAACATAATTGCGAGAACTTGGGAGTGAAGATTTTTTCTTAATGTTAATAATGTTAATAACTATGTGTATAACTTATAGGACAACGACTTTGGCCTTTTCATCGTTTGAAGAGCTTGTCAAATCAATGTTTTCACTTTTCAGCCACATTGTCGCCAAAACAGGATCATTGTTATTTTTTTATTATAAGCTTGATTTTCTAGGTTTAAGAGGGCAGTCTCTGTAAGAAAACATACATTTGTCCGCCAGTGGTGAACTGCTAGCTTTATCATCATGACAACCTGAGGATATTTCTTAGAAGCAAATTTAGGGCAAACATATCATTTGATTTTTTCTCTGGACTGAGTTTTAAAATATTGATAGAGCTGGCAGGGTATCATCCCGTTATAGAGTTTTCGCCTCTTATCGGCTCTGAAATTTATATGTTCTTCAAAATCTTTATCTGCACTGATCACGCCAAATCTTATCCCCGGCTTATTAGCTCCTGTTTTAAGATCTAAAGCCAGATCGGCCAAAGCCTGACTGATGAGAACTGAGTCCTCAGCTGTGCCCATACGTTCACCATAGGGAGGATTGGCGACAATTAGAGCCCGGTCGGAAAGGGCAAGTATTTCTTCGACTTTGATTTTGTTTAAATCGCGCCTCTCAAATTTAATCATTTTATCTACACCGGCCCGGTGGGCATTCTTTTTTGCCTCTTCAATTATAGGGGCAGAGATATCGGAACCATAGCAGATAATCTTCTGGTCAAGATCTTTGGCTTTTTTAGCCAGGGCATATTCTTTTTCTTGAGTAAAAATCTTTTGCCCGAGAAAACCAATATTTTGACCGGCAAAAACTCTCTTTAAGCCTGGGGCAAGGCCGGCAGAAATCATGGCGGCTTCAATCAAAAAAGTGCCGGAGCCGCAGACAGGGTCAAAGAGGATCTCACCCTCCTTTTGTTTTTTAGCATAGAACAAATAATCCAAAATGGCGGCAGCCAGTGTCTCTCTGATCGGAGCAGCATGGGTCAAGGGGCGATAGCCTCTTTTATGCAAGCCCTGACCGCTGCTGTCAAGCATCAAAGAGATCTTGTTGTCTACAGCAGAAAAGCGGATCAGCATTTCCCCTTTCTTTCTGTCTTCTGTAATCTTGCTGCCGGAGGCAAGTTTTCTTACCCGGACCAGTCTGTCAACAATTGCTTTTTTGATCACAGCTTGCATGGAGGGGACACCGTAAAGATCTGAGCGCAAAGAATAGCCGTTGACAGACAAAAAGAAATCCTTGTCCAGCCAGTCCTCCCAGCTTAGTTTAGAACTGTAATCGTAAAGCTGATCGAAATCCCTGGCCTCAAAAGAGGCCAGCTGGACCAGCACACGCTCCACTGTGCGGCAATTATAATTGCAGCGTGCCGCCAGCAGCGGGATATGACTTTCATCCTCAGGCATAAAAGAGAGGACTCCGTCAGCTACAGAAATCTTTCCCTTGGGCAGATCCAAATTTAAAAGCTCCCTTTTAGCAGCAGCTTCAATTCCCAGCATGGTTGGTAAAATAATTTGTTTTTTATAGTCTATTCCTTTGTTCATCAAAGAAGGCTCCCTCGCAAATAAAGTCACAGCCCTACTGTACCTGAGCCGGATCATCCCGAGAGGATAATTGACAGCAGGGCCACTCTAAAATAGAATGTCAGGGCTATGTTCCCGTAGCTCAGCCGGATAGAGCGTTCGCCTCCTAAGCGAAAGGCCCCGCGTTCGAATCGCGGCGGGAACACCAAAAAAGCCCCTGAGATTTCTCAGGGGCAGCTTTTTTAATCTTCATCCAAGTCCCTATCGAGTGTGACATCTACAGATTTGCCTTCAGAACTGACGCCGGTAACTTTATCACCGATTAGGCTGTACCATTCCGGAGCAGCTTTAGGGAAGTCAAATGACTCATTGCCAGTAAGAGGCGGCAGTCTGTCCTTGGTCACATTAAAACCAACAGTGCCGTTTTCCCCGGCGATCGTCACCAAGAAGACAGTAAAGCTACCATCTTCATCCTTAGGCATATAGTACTGGCCGACATAGCCATAGTCTGTGCGGACATATTCAGCGTAGACATAATCTTTGCCACCTATAGTGGCCCTATAGGTATTATGGTCTTTGCTCTTATCATATAGGCTGTTAAAGACAACCTCATTGCCATCATTATCCTGATAGCGGACACTTGACTGACCATTGTTTATCTCATAATCAATATCTTCGATGCCGAGAAAGCCCATGCCCAGCTTGAGCGTTTCCTCATCCTGGCCAAGGAAAGCTGCTGGCCACATGGCAAAGTCTATACTGACAATGCTGAGAAATGACATCATCGCCATCATATTATCCGGATCATTAGAAATAGCCTCAGACATGCGGCTGACAATCTCTGCCTTGGCCTCCATATAAGCAGTGTAGGAATCCATAGGGTTGTCGCTAGCGGGAGCCTGCTGATTGTCTTCTATCTTCAGATCCTCGGCTTTTGTCTCATCAGGTGCATCTTCGGGGATCTCTTTTTTTGTTGTTGTCGATACAGCCTCAGGGGCTGCAATTTTTGTTTCCGCCGGCTTATTGGCATTGCTTGCAGTCTTATCTTTTGCACAGCCGATAACCATAACAGTAAGCAAAGCGAAAACTAGGATCAAAGCAATCTTTTTCATGGTAACCTCTCCTTTTATTAGTTTTCAGCCTCTTAATACGCTGGGTAATAAAAATGAGAACTGTAGCTTGATTATACAATGCCCTGCAGCTTTTTATATTAGTTCTGAAATCTGTAACGCAGGCTAAGCCCAGGGATCATCAGTTTTAGGCCGGACAATATCTGCCAGGAGAAAATTTTCCCATAAAAACCATTGACCGCTGCTAACTTTTTCGCGCAGAAGTATCTCGCGCGGACTGTCAGCCCCGGAAGATTTGAGCAGCAGTCTGGCATAATTTTCCTCCAAAAAACTGCGCGGACTAGCAAAGACTGTCAGCTTAAATGGTTCAGATGGCGTATAGTTATTTTCTGGGCTGGCACCAGCAAAATAAGAAAAGGGCTTATAAGCTTTGCCCAGCAATCTGTCCTTCAGGAACTGCAACTCATAGTTAGACAGCTCTTTGGGACCTCGCAGGTAATTTAGCATCTCAAGACAGTCCTCTTTAGATCTCTCATAACTGCAAAGTGCAGCCACGGTCAAGGCTGCAGTCTCATAAGGGCTTTTAAGCCCGGCCTCTGGCAATGCTTTTAGTTCAGCAAGATTTGCCGGTAATTGTTCAAAACTAAAGGTGATTTCCATTATTTAACCTCCATTTTTTGCAAAAGCAGATGTAAATTCTTAGACAAAAAACAACTGGGCACAAAAGACTTGCCTCATCTATCTTCTAACTTTCTCAGGCCCCATGAATAGAGTTTATTTCTTTCTTTTACTCCTCATAGCTAGGTGGCAGGTTTAAGCTTTTTTTCCTCTTTTGGCCACAGCTCGCCAAAAGCCCGCAAGCAGATCTTTAATATCACTAGTTCATTCATCTGCCAGCCGCCAACAATTGTACTATAAGGGATAGGATTAAAAAAACTGGGACTAAGTTGAGTCAATCTGACGAAAAACTTAGTTTTGGCACTTATATCAATGGACGAAATAACAGGGATAGGCTAAATTATTAATAGATTAATGACGTCACAAATGAGGGGATTTCTGGTAGCTGGTGATGAAGAACAGAGAAATTTTGCTTGATAGAATCAAAAGAAAAATCGGCAAAAAATTTGATCTGGAAAAATATCCGCTCACAATGCATCTCAGGGCTGACAATGTTTTAGTTTTGACAGGAGAGCTGCCCTCCTGGGAGCTGGCGGATGAAATAGCGCATTTAGCCGGCAAGAATAAAAATCTCCGCAATGTCATCAATGAGATAGAGGTCGGCGGCAAAAGTCTGGCTTTTAAAGCAGATGAGAGCCGGATCAAAGCCGGCAGAAAATTAGGTCTGCTGGATGAAGCAGATATCATTATTGTCGGTGGCGGCATTATCGGCTGCGGCATCGCCCGCGAGCTGGCCAAATACGATTTGCAAATTGTCGTTTTGGAAAAAGGAGATGATGTCGCTTCTGGTGCCTCCAAAGCCAACAACGGCATGATTCATCCGGGCAATGCTGTGACCCCGGGCAGCCTGAAAGCCAAACTTAATGTAGAAGGCAACAGTCTTTACAGTCGCTGGGCCAAGGAGCTGAATTCTAACTTTGAGCGCAGCGGCTCTTTCGTGGTTTCCTATCAGAAAAAAGATAAAAAAATGATCTGGCTGGCCTGGCTGGCCGGGCGACTGAACAAAGTACCAGGCATGCGTTTTATCAGTGTATCAGAATTTGAAAAAATGGAGCCCACAGTTGCCCTCAAGCCTAAAAAAGTCTTGTTCACACCTTCCACAGCCTATGTGGACGGCTTTGAAGTCACGATCGCTCTGGCGGAGAATGCAGCCTCTAACGGGGTCAGATTTCACCTCAATACTGAAGTTCTGGCGGTAGAAAAAGAAAACAGCCAGATATCTGCGGTAGTTACCAGCCAAGGCATTGTCAAAGGCAAGCTTTTAATCAATGCTGCAGGGATCTATGCAGACGAAATAGCCGCCATGGCAGGAGATCAGTTTTATACTCTTCATCCCAGAAAAGGCAGCATTATTATCTTTGACAAAGCAGCTCAGGGTGTGAGCAGAGCCTTAAACGGCCTGCCTGAAATCAGGGCTAAAAACACCAAGGGCGGAGGCCTGCAGTGCACTGTCGCCGGCAATCCCCTCTGGGGTCCAAATGCGGTGGAGATTATGGACAAAGATGATCTTTCTGTTCAAAGAAGCGATCTCGAATATGCTCTGGTCAGCGGAGAGAAGATAAATCCGCAGGTAAGAAGAGAAGATATAATCTCTTATTTTGCCGGCATTAGAGCAGCAGATTATAAAGAAGATTTCATTATTGAACCTTCAGAGATTGTGCCAGGCTTTATTCATGTCGCCGGCATACAATCCCCCGGGCTGGCTGCAGCACCGGCAATTGCAAAACTGGTAGAAGAGCTGGTCAAAAAAGAGATCAAGGACTTAAAACAAAAACAGGACTGGCAGCCGTTTAGAGAGAAAAAGATAGTTTTTTCCGAGCTCAGTTCAGCCAGGCAAGATCAGCTGATCAAAGACAATCCGGCCTATGGCAAAATCGTCTGCCGCTGTGAGTCGATCACAGAGGCGGAGATTATTGAGGCCTTAAACAGCAAGCTGGCTGTTTTTTCGGTCGATGCCCTGAAAAGACGGGTGAGAGTAACGGGGGGCCGCTGCCAGGGCGGCTTTTGTCTCCCGAAGATCCTGGCAATAATTGCAGAAGAAAAAGGCCTGGATATTAAAGAGATCAAAAAGCAGGGTGAGCAATCACAGATAATAAAGGCCGAAATCCGGCCAGAGCTCTCTGCTGTCTCAGAGGCGGTAAATGAAAAGAATTGAAGTGGACATTGCTGTTATAGGGGCGGGGCCGGCAGGCCTTTCTGCCGCCCTTGAGGCGGATCGTCTGGGCAAGTCAGTTGTATTGCTGGAGCGCAGTGACGATTTAGGAGGGATTTTACAGCAATGCATTCATGACGGCTTTGGCCTTCTGCGCTTTAAGCAGCAGCTATCCGGGCCTCAATATGCCCAGCGCTTTATCGATCAGCTGAAGGACAGCAGGGTTCAGCTCTTTTCTGGCAGCATGGTTTTGTCAATTGAAAACAAGATGATTCTGGCAGCAAACCCTGTTGCTGGAATGATTGAGATTTACCCCCAAGCCATTATTTTAGCCATGGGCTGCAGAGAGAGAACAAGAAATCAGATTCAGATTATGGGCACAAGACCTGCCGGCATTATGACCGCCGGCACCGTACAGCGCCTGATCAATCTGGAGGGGCTTTTGCCCGGTAAAAGAGCGGTTATCTTGGGTTCAGGCGATATCGGGCTGATCATGGCCAGAAGAATGCATCTGGAGGGCGTAGATATTGTCGGTGTCTATGAAATCAGTCAGACAGCCGGCGGACTGCCAAGAAATGTGCAGCAATGCTTGAATGACTACAATATAAAACTAAATCTTTCCACTACAGTAGTGGAGATCTTTGGCTCTGAGGCTCTGGAGGCAGTTAAAATTGCTCAAGTGGACGAGCAGGGCCAAGTTATTTTGGTGACTGAAGAGATTATTGCCTGTGATCTTTTGGTTTTATCGGTAGGCCTGATCCCGGAAAATGAATTGACGCGAGCAGCTGGCATCAAGATGTCTTCTTTGACCTCAGGCCCTGTACTCGATCAGTCACTGATGACTTCTGTCCCAGGAATTTTTGCAGCCGGCAATGTCGCTTTTGTCTTTGATCTGGTCGATTATGTCTCCCTGACGGCAGAAAAGGCTGCAGAAGCTGCCAGCCGCTATATTGACGGTGAAAGACTGCAAAAAAAGGCACTTGAGATCAAAACTGATAAAAATATCATTGCCCATCTGCCCATGCTTTATCGTCCGGACTATCAGGGAGAAGACCTGCATATCTATCTGCGCGTGAAAGAGGAAAAAAGAGCAGTTGATCTTTTGCTCAGTCAAGGGGGTAAAAAGATCAAACAAAGCTATCTGCCTGTGATCAGGCCGGCTGAGATGATCGCTTTTTTGCTCAGCCGTAAAAATCTAGACCTGATCAAGGAAGATGCAGCGCTTGAATTAAGCATCAGGGAGCGTTGAGCTAGAAGATATAGCTTAAGTGGATACAAAAGATGAACAGAGCCAATAGCGTAGCTCTGTGGTGCAGCAGTTGTCATTGTTGCAGCGATCGCAAAAATAATCTTCACCCACTATTTCAGTGTAAACACTAGGTTTCAGCTTTGTACTGATCTGAAAAGCGGGAAATTGCACCCAG
>CAZUWY010000025.1:0-24270 GCA_964624395.1 uncultured Mageeibacillus sp.
CTACTTCTAATTTGTAAGCTAAGTGCTGCTTCAGGACAAGCATTTACTTTTGCAAATAACGGATTAGGGACAAGCGCTTTTATCTATATTTACAAGCTGTATAACTGATGGTATAATATTTTTCTGTCTGCCTGTCAGGGCATTTTTTGCCTGTGCAAAAATTAAGACGAGTCTAAGAATTTAGGAAAGGAGGTACAGGAATGCCTACGTTCAACCAATTGGTGAAAAAGGGCCGCCGGAAAAGAACCTATAAATCCGGTTCCCCTGCATTGCAGTACGGCTTGAATACTCTCAAGAAAAGAGAGAGTGAATATCCGTCACCGCAAAAGCGCGGAGTATGCACAGTGGTAAAAACCACCACTCCCAAAAAGCCGAACTCAGCTTTGCGTAAAGTTGCCAGAGTTCGTCTTACCAACCAATATGAAGTAACTGCCTACATTCCGGGCATCGGACACAATTTGCAAGAGCATAGTGTTGTCTTGATTCGCGGAGGACGTGTCAAGGATCTGCCGGGTGTTAGATACCATATCGTTCGCGGCACCCTAGATACAGCAGGAGTTACCTCGCGCATGCAAAGCCGTTCCAAATACGGCACCAAAAAACCGAAGGCTGCTAAAACCAGGTAAGCAGTCAACAATCGGTTGGACTTATGTGTTCAGTACACTCCTTGTTTAATAACAAGAATCTGGCACAACACGGTCCAAATCGTGAGTACCTGTGATTTCGGGTGAAAGACCCGCATAATCATGAAAGGAGGGAAGACAAGTGCCAAGAAAAGGTCATGTGCCCAAAAGAGAGGTGCTGCCTGATCCTGTATATCATGACATTCGCATCAGCAAGCTGGTCAATAATGTCATGCAAGACGGGAAGAAGGGGCTGGCTCAGAGCATTGTCTACGGAGCTTTTGATCAAATCTCAGAAAAATCTGGTCAAGAAGCAATTGATGTCTTTAACAAGGCGTTAGAGAATGTGATGCCCATGCTTGAAGTCAAAGCAAGGCGCGTTGGTGGCTCGAACTATCAGGTTCCGATTGAAGTTCGGCCCGAAAGGCGTCAGACTCTGGCTCTGCGTTGGATTGTAACTGCTGCGCGTGCCCGCAGTGAGCGCACCATGAAAGACCGCCTTGCTGCAGAGCTCTTAGATGCTTTTAATCAGCAGGGAGCTGCCTTCAGACGCAAAGAAGAAATGCATCGTATGGCCGAAGCAAACCGTGCTTTTGCTCATTACAGATGGTAAAAGGATATCTTTACTTCAGCTGCAGTATTTTTACTGGCAGCTGTGGAATTAGATCAAATAATAGTAATTAGGATTAAAGGAGTTAACACGCTATGCCAAGAGAATTCTCATTAGAGAATACCCGTAATATAGGCATTATGGCGCATATTGACGCAGGCAAGACCACTACTACGGAGAGGATCTTGTATTATACCGGGCGTATCCACAGACTGGGGGAGACCCATGAAGGGGCTGCCACCATGGACTGGATGGAGCAGGAGCAAGAACGCGGCATTACGATTACGTCTGCCGCTACCACTGCCCAGTGGAAGGGATGCCGGGTAAATATTATTGACACGCCGGGGCATGTCGACTTCACGGTTGAGGTTGAACGCTCCCTGCGCGTGCTTGATGGCGCAGTCACAGTGCTTTGTGCCAAGAGCGGTGTTGAACCCCAGACAGAGACAGTTTGGCGCCAGGCGGACAATTATAAAGTGCCGCGCATGGCCTATGTGAACAAAATGGATATGGTGGGAGCAGATTTCCTGCGCGTCGTCTCCATGATGAAGGAACGTTTAGGCACCAACGCCGTTCCTATTCAGCTGCCGATTGGCAATGAGGATAATTTTACCGGCATCATCGATCTTATGACTATGAAAGCTGAGATGTACGATGATGAGGATCTGGGCGTGACCGTGACTGAAGCGGAAATCCCGGAGGAATATCTTCCTGAGGCTGAAAAATGGCGTGCCCAGATGGTAGAAGCGATTGCTGAGACTGATGAGGCATTGGCAGATAAATTTCTGGCCGATGAAGAGATCTCGATCTCTGAGCTGAAAAGTGCCTTGCGCCAAGCAACCCTTGCCACCAAGATCACTCCGGTGACTTGTGGTTCTTCCTACAAGAACAAGGGTGTACAGCTCGTTTTGGATGCTGTAATTGACTACATGCCTTCACCTTTGGATATTGACGATGTCGTGGGTACCCATCCGCGCACCGGCAACGAAGAGACGCGTCCCCCTTCCGACAATGCCCCCTTTTCTGCCCTGGCTTTCAAGATCATGACTGATCCTTATGTCGGGAAACTGGCTTTCTTCCGTGTCTACAGCGGTACCCTGAAAGCCGGATCCTATGTTTTGAATGCCAGCAAAGGTAAGCGGGAGCGTATCGGCCGCATTTTGCAGATGCATGCCAATCACAGATCGGAGCTGGATGTCGTTTATGCCGGAGACATTGCTGCTGCAGTAGGCCTCAGGGATACATCTACAGGAGACACTCTTTGCTTTGAGCAAGAGCCAATCATCTTAGAGTCGATGGATTTCCCCGAGCCCGTTATCTCAGTGGCGATTGAACCGAAATCGAAAGCCAGTCAGGATAAGATGATCCATGCATTAGCCAAGCTGTCTGAAGAAGATCCAACTTTTAAGACGCATACGGAGGAAGAGACCGGACAAACTCTGATCTCAGGGATGGGAGAACTCCATCTAGATATCATTGTTGACCGTCTCTTTAGGGAATTTAGGGTTGAAGCCAATGTGGGCAAGCCCCAGGTCGCTTATCGTGAATCAATCACTAAGACAGGCAAAGGCGAAGGAAGATTTGTGCGCCAGACCGGCGGACATGGTCAGTACGGCCATTGCATAATTGAGATTGAACCCAATGAATCGGGGGCCGGCTATGAGTTTGAAAGCAAGATCATCGGCGGGGTCATCCCCAAGGAATATATCTCAGCTGTCGATTCCGGCATTCAGGATGCGATGAACGGCGGGGTCATATCCGGTTATCCGGTGGTCGATGTCAAAGTTCGGCTGCTGGACGGGTCTTACCATGAGGTTGACTCATCTGAGATGGCCTTTAAGATTGCCGGTTCCATGGCCTTCAAGGATGCCTGCCAGAAAGCGGGACCGATCATTTTGGAACCTGTGATGAAAGTGGATATCACTGTGCCGGATGAATATCTGGGTGATGTGCTGGCGGACATAAGTTCTCGTCGCGGGCAGATCACAGGCATGGTAGCTTTATCCAATGCCCAGCGTATTTCGTCTTTTGTACCCCTGTCAGAGATGTTTGGCTACGCTACATCCCTGCGCTCACGTACTCAGGGCAGAGGAGTCTTCGTCATGCAGACCAGTCATTTTGAGGAAGTACCCTGTTCCATCCGTGAGCAACTTGTAATAAAGAATTAACGCTCTGCCGGAGCGGCTGTCAGCACTGCATAATCGTTGCCAAAACGGAATTAATGTGTAAAATAGTGTAGAGACAGACTCCGATTAAAATTAATAACGAAACCATTTTAGGAGGATTTAATAAAAATGGCTAAGGCAAAATTTGAAAGAACAAAACCCCATGTCAACGTAGGAACAATTGGCCACGTTGACCATGGTAAAACAACATTAACTGCTGCAATTACAAAAGTACTGGCTCTTCAGGGTGGAGCAGCCTTTACAGACTATGCAAGTATTGACAAGGCGCCGGAAGAAAAAGCGCGTGGCATCACGATCACATCTGCTCACGTTGAGTACGAGACTGAGAATCGTCACTATGCTCACGTTGACTGCCCTGGCCATGCTGACTATATCAAGAATATGATCACTGGTGCTGCTCAGATGGACGGTGCAATTTTGGTAGTTTCCGCTGCTGACGGTCCCATGCCCCAGACCAGAGAGCACATCCTCCTGGCACGTCAGGTTGGCGTTCCCGCCATTGTTGTCTTTATGAACAAGGCTGATCAGGTCGATGATGAGGAGCTTTTGGAGCTGGTTGAGATGGAAATTCGCGACCTGCTCAACGAATATGAGTTCCCCGGAGACGACACACCGGTTATCCGCGGCTCTGCCCTGCAGGCACTGGAGAGTACCTCTGAGGACATTAATGCTCCAGAATATGCCCCCATCCTGGAACTGATGAATGCTGTCGATGAATTTATCCCGACACCGGCCCGCCCGACAGATCTGCCCTTTGCTATGCCTGTTGAGGACGTATTCACCATCACCGGCCGCGGCACAGTTTCCACCGGCCGTGTTGAGCGCGGAACCATCAAAGTCGGCGATCACGTCGAGATTGTTGGTCTGGCTGATGAGCCCCGCAGCACCGTAGTAACCGGTGTTGAGATGTTCCGCAAGATCCTTGACTATGCTGAAGCCGGAGATAATGTCGGCCTCTTGCTGCGCGGTGTTCAGCGCGATGAGATCCAGCGCGGTCAGGTTGTTGCCAAACCGAATACAATTCACCCCCATTACAAATTCGAAGGTCAGGTCTATGTCCTTACCAAGGATGAGGGTGGCCGTCACAAGCCTTTCTTCGACGGTTATCGTCCGCAGTTCTATTTCCGTACCACTGATGTTACCGGAATCGCTAAACTGCCCGAAGGCATTGACATGTGTATGCCTGGTGACCACATCACCATCTCTGTTGAGCTGATCACCCCGATCGCCATCGAGCCGGGACTGAAATTTGCTATCCGCGAGGGCGGCAGGACAGTCGGATCTGGTACAGTGTCCAAGATTTTAGACTAATTATTAAAATAAATCATTAAGAGTAGCCGCAGTGAAACTGCGGCTATTTTTTTATCTTTTTGCATTAAAATTTCATATTTGCGCCATATGGATTATATAGGATCAGCATAGAATCTAAATAGTAAAAACTAAAATTGAGGATAGATAAATGACCTATATTGTTACCGGCGCCACTGGCCATCTGGGGAATACCATAGTCAGAAAACTTTTATTGCAAAATGAGAAAGTTCGCTGCCTTGCTCTTGCAGGAGAATCGCTCGAACCTTTGCAGGGTCTGGATTGTGAGATAGTCTTGGGTGATGTTACAGACCCTGATTCACTTGAACCTTTGTTTTTTGGTCTCGAGCAAGAAGATATTATCGTCATCCACTCGGCCGGCTTGATTTCGATCTCCATGCGGCGCGATGAAAAGGTTAGAGAGGTCAATGTCCAGGGTACAAAAAATATTCTGGCCGCCTGTAAGCGGCACGAGGTCAAAAGACTGATTTATATCAGCTCAGTCCACGCAATTCCAGAACCTGAAAATAAAGATGATCTGATTACTGAAATTTCTTATTTTGATCCGGATCAAGTAGTGGGCAACTATGCCAAGACCAAAGCCGAAGCGACACAGGCTGTGCTTGATGCCGGCAAAGAAGGTCTGGACATTGTTGTTTTACATCCCTCCGGCATCACCGGACCCAACGACTGGCAGGGAGGGCATTTTTCTCATGTTGTGCTCGATTATGTCAACAAGAGCCTTAAGGCACTGGTCAAGGGGGGTTATGACTTTGTCGATGTCAGGGATGTGGCGGATGCCGTAATCTCAGCAGTAGAGCAGGGCAAAAAAGGCGAATGCTATATACTGTCCAACCGTTATTTTGAGATCCAGGAGATTGTCGATGATTTAACTGAAATCACTGGCGGCAAGAAGATCAGCCTGACTTTGCCTTTCTGGCTGGCCAATTTTTTTGCTCCCCTCGTGGAAGGAATTAGCCGGCTTTTGAAAAAAGTTCCTCTCTACACCCGCTATTCTCTTTACACTTTGCAAGTGGCGGCAAACTTTTCTCACGCCAAGGCCAGCAGGGATTTATCTTATAAAACCCGGCCGATGAGAGAAACTCTTTATGATGCCGTGGCCTTTTTTGCCCAGGGAAGACGCTTCAAAAATCCTGTCTCTTTGCAGGCCAGAAGTAAAGTCCAAACGGTAAAATCCAGTTAGTCAGTTTGCTAACTGCCGGCTTCTACTGGTGTTTTCAGTATTATTCTTATTGCAACTGTAATGCAAGTGACGAAAATTTGCCTGTCACAATTTTAGTTTTATCTTCTGTTAAATTTAATAAGAATCGATTTAGCGGTTCAGAAGTAAAGAATCTAAAGAGGAGAAAGCAAAATGAAAAATTCGAACCCCATGGATAAAAACAAAATTGGCGAGCATTTGGCAAGCCGCAATCAACATAAAGGTGAATTTGCAGGCATTACCCGTGAAAGCGGAGCACCTGTAATCAATAATCAGGATACGATGACAGCTGGCCCCAGAGGGCCGCAGGTAGTACAAGACGCCTGGCTGATGGAAAAACATGCCCATTTCAACCGCGAGGTTATTCCCGAGCGCCGCATGCATGCCAAAGGCTCCGGAGCATTTGGAGAATTCACAGTAACTCATGACATTACCCGTTTTAGCAAAGCTAAGATCTTTTCCGAGCTGGGCAAGAAAACTGAGATGTTTGTGCGTTTTTCCACCGTCGCCGGAGAACGCGGAGCGGCTGATGCCGAGCGCGACATCCGCGGCTTTGCGCTTAAATTTTACACTGAAGAAGGCAACTGGGATCTGGTGGGCAACAATACGCCGGTCTTTTTCTTCCGGGATCCAAAGAAATTTGTTGATCTCAATCACGCAGTTAAAAGAGATCCCCGCACCAATATGCGCAGCGCCAATAATAACTGGGATTTCTGGTCCTCGCTGCCGGAGGCTTTGCATCAGTTGACGATCACCATGAGTGACAGGGGTATTCCCTCCTCTTATCGTTATATGCATGGTTTCTCCAGCCATACCTACAGCATGATCAATGCCAAAAATGAGCGAGTCTGGGTCAAATTCCATTTCCGCAGCCAGCAGGGCATTATGAATCTGACGGATCAAGAGGCCGAGATTGTTGTGGCCAAGGATAGAGAGAGTCATCAAAGAGATCTTTATACGGCAATTGAGAAGGGCATGTATCCCAAATGGACCATGTTCATTCAGGTTATGACAGAAGAGGAGGCAGATAATATGCCTTACAATCCTTTTGATCTGACCAAGGTTTGGTATAAAAAGGACTTCCCTCTCATTGAAGTTGGTGAAATAGTCCTGAATAAAAACCCGGAAAACTATTTTGCTGATGTTGAGCAGGCGGCTTTCAATCCTGCCAATAATGTCCCGGGCATTGGCTATTCTCCAGACCGTATGCTGCAGACCAGACTGTTTTCCTATGGTGACGCACAGCGCTATCGCTTGACGGTCAACCATCATCAGATTCCGGTCAATTCGCCCCGCGGGGTCAAAAATCCCCACAGTTTCCACCGTGACGGCCTGATGCGAGTCGACGGCAACATGGGCAGTGAGCTCCATTATGAGCCCAACAGCTACGGCAATTGGACAGATAATCCCCAGGATGCTGAACCAATGCAAAAGGGCGGCGATGTCTATCAATACGATTTTAGAGAAGATGATCACGACTATTTCACCCAGCCGGGTATTTTGTTCCGCAGCCTAAGTCCGGAGGAACAGCTGGTACTGTTTGAGAACACTGCCCGCAATATGGGCGATTCCACTTTGCAAATTAAGCACAGGCATATTGTCCATTGTTATATGGCTGATCCGGAATACGGCCAGGGAGTTGCCAAAGCACTGGGCATTAACCTGGACGATGTTGATCTGACGCCAATGAAATCTGACAGCTACCAAAGCTGGCGTAAAGATAATGAAAGAGGCGGCGAGCTTAATGTTCCGACTGAGCCCGCTTGCCCGGAAACAGCGAAAGATCTGCCGCCTGAAGGCCGCAACACCAATGTAAAGGATCCTGCCAGCCTCTACAGCTGGGAAAATGATCCTCATTTGATCTAGATCTAATAAAAAACAAATTTAGGGGGCTGTCCAGATGGGCAGTCCTCTTCTATTGAGCTGAAAAGCACAGCTATTGTCGTTTTCACTGTAAGAATAAATCTTAATGGTATAATATTCTTTCAGATATCGTGTAAAAATGTTTTTACCAACGCCTCATCATCCGGAGGCTTAGGGCTATTTGAAGCCAATATATAAGTTTGAAATTAAATTTGAAGGAAAAGCCTATCGTGCAAAAAGAAGATAAAAAAAATACCAGTCCGCCAGAAAAACCGGTCAGGCCAAAGACATTCACCCTGCCCCTGATACCTTTACGAGGAGTGGTTATCTATCCCGGCATATCCATGTCCCTGGATATTGGCAGACCAGCCTCAGTTGAGGCTTTGCGGGAGGCTATGCAGGCAGGCCAGGAATTATTTGCCGTTGCGCAAAAAGAGATTTCCGAAGATGAACCCGGACGAGAAGACATATACCGTGTTGGTGTAAGAGGCCGCGTGCGCCAGCTGCTGGAACTACCCGATGGCATGTTCAAGATATTAGTGGAAGGCATTGAAAGGGCCCGGATTATAAGATATGTAAAAAGCGAGCCCTATTTTAGAGTTACCGCTGCCAAACTGGGAGATAAGGATACTGATCAACTGAGTGAGGTTTGGAAGCTCAGTGCTACGCGCAGCATTGTCAAGCTTTTTTCTCATTATGCCCAGATCGCCAATAAAGGAGCCACTGATCCCGAGATTATTCTTGAGGAGTACTCAGATCCGGATTTACTGATCAACCATATAAGTCATTCGCTACCTTTGGCAGTTGCTGAACACCAGCAGATTTTAGAGACGATCTCTTTAGAAAAAAGAGTCGAGCTGGTCTTGCATTTTTTAAACCGCGAGATTGAACTGAGCAAGATTGAAAGAGCAATTGAAGAAAAGGTGCGCACCAAGATCAATAAAAGCCAGCGTGAATATTTTCTCAGAGAGCAAATAAGGACTATTCAAAGTGAATTGGACGGCGAGGATGATCTGGATGAATTGAGTGATTCCGAAGAAATGCGGCTCAAATTGGAAAAGAGTCTGATGCCTGAGGAATACAAGGAGAAGGTGCTGAAAGAGATTAATCGTTTCAGCCGCATCCCGCCCAGCTTCCCCGAAGCAACAGTGCAGCGCAATTGGATTGAGCTCCTGCTTGAGCTTCCCTTTGGCAGGACAGATGAAGAGCATCTTGATCTCAAAGAAGCCAGAAAGATTCTTGACCGCGATCATTATGGCATGAAAAAAGTCAAAGAGCGGGTGATGGAGTATCTGGCAGTGCGCAAGCTGCAGCTGGATAAAAACGGCAAGACAGAAAGTAGAAGTCCGATTCTTTGCTTTGTCGGGCCACCCGGAACAGGCAAGACATCGATTGCCAAAGCGATTGCAGAAACCCTGGGACGCCGCTATGTGCGCATGTCTCTGGGTGGCATTAGAGATGAAGCAGAAATCAGGGGGCACAGACGCACCTATGTCGGTGCGATGCCTGGCCGTGTAATCCAAGGCATCAGGCAGGTGGATACTGATAATCCTCTTTTCCTTTTTGATGAAATTGACAAATTGGGCAGCGATTTCAGAGGAGATCCATCCTCTGCTCTGCTGGAGGTTTTAGACCCGGAGCAAAATAACAGCTTCAGAGATCATTATGTGGAGTTCCCCTATGATCTGTCACAGGTGCTCTTTATTACCACGGCCAACAATATGGACAGGATTCCGGAGCCGCTTCTGGACCGGATGGAGGTTATTGAAGTCTCCGGCTATACCGAAGAGGAAAAAATTGAAATAGCCCAGCGCCATCTTTTGCCCAGGCAGATGAAACTGCACGGACTTGACAAGGATCAGCTGCATATGACCAGAGCAGCTTTTGCCAGAGCAATCGGTTGGTACACCAGGGAAGCGGGCGTGAGGCAGCTGGAAAGGGAACTGGCTCATATCTGCAGGCGGGCCGCCATTAAAATTGCCGAAACCGGTGAGTCGTCCCTGCGCATCTTGCCCTCGAATCTGGAAGAACTGATCGGTACGAGACGCTATACCTACGATATGGCGGAAAGAAAAGATCAGATTGGCATCGCTACTGGTCTGGCCTGGACCTATTCGGGTGGAGATACACTGACCATAGAGGTCAATGTCCTGCCCGGTGAAGGCAATCTACAGCTGACAGGCCAGCTGGGTGATGTGATGAAGGAATCTGCCAAAGCTGCGCTTACCTATATTCGGAGTCGCAGTGATGAACTGGGACTTGATCCGGAAATGATTAGAAAAGCAGATATCCATATCCATATTCCCGCCGGAGCCACACCCAAGGATGGGCCATCGGCAGGCATTACTCTGGCTACCGCACTGGCTTCTGCCTTGACCAAGCGGGCTGTCAGGCGCGATATTGCCATGACTGGCGAGATAACCCTGAGAGGCAGAATTATGCCTATCGGCGGCCTGAAGGAAAAAGCTGTGGCTGCCAATCGTGCCGGGATCAAGACCATTCTTTTGCCGGCAGAAAATAAAAGGGATCTGGAGGATATTCCGGACACAGTCCAAAAGAAATTGAAGATTGTTCTGGTCAGCCATATGGATGAGGTTCTAGACAGAGCTTTAGTCCCGCCGGCCAAAAAATCTGGTGGCTAATAGCTAGGCCCGAAAGGGAATGAAGATTGAAAAACGAAAGCAAATCAAGCCGAAAATATCTCAAAACAGATTCAGAGGATGAAACTGCTCAGTTTATTCGGATTGATAGCATAATTAAGCTGCTGCTTTGGCTTTACGGCTTATCTCTGCTTTTGTTTGGTCTGAGCATTTCAGCAGCGAAGGAATGGCTGCCAGGTCTGGGGAAGATTTGTTTTTCTGCTTCTGCTTTGCTCACAGATTATTTTGAACTCGCCGGACCAGGTCTTGCTTTTATCAATGCTGGTCTGATGACTATCTTTGCCACCTGTCTTATCTATTTTACCAAAGTCAAACTGAGCGGCAATCTTATTGCCGCTTTATTTATGCTTTCCGGCTTTTCCTTCTTTGGCAAAAATCCCTTTAATGCCCTGCCCTTTATTTTAGGTGTGCTGCTTTATTCTCTGGCCGCCAAAAAGAAATTCAAAGATTATCTGGCCCTGGCTCTTTTTAGCTCTTGCCTTGGTCCCCTTGTCTCGAGCGTAGCCTTTCATCTGGGCCTGCCCCTGGGACTGGGGATTATATCTTCCTATCTGCTGGGCCTATTTTCAGGCTTTGTCTTACCCCTGCTGGCCACCGTATTTGTTAATTTTCATCGCGGCTACTGCCTATATAATATGGGCTTTACCGCCGGGCTTTACGCTCTGCTTGTAGTTTCCCTGCTGGTATTATTTGGAGCAGATTTTGCATCTGAAAGCATCATCTATAATAAAGCCAATACTGCAGTATCAAGCTGGCTTATGTTCCTTGTAGTATTTTTATTTCTGGCCGGCATCGCCATCAGCTATCTCGAGTATCGGCCAAGAAAGAAGGGAGCGGGAATTAAATCCAGCTGCATTTCTTTTTGCCAAGCTTACCAAGAGCTGCTAAAAAGACCAGGCCGCCTTACTACTGACTTCATCGAACTCCACGGCTATGGCCTCAGCCTGATCAACATGGCGCTGACTGGGCTTCTGGGTTATCTCTATCTCCTGCTCCTGGGCTCCAGTTTAAATGGACCAGTAATTGGCGCCCTTCTCAGCATGATCGGCTTTGCCAGCTTCGGCAAACATCCTCTCAACTGCTTCCCCATCCTCATCGGCGTATCTTTTGCCAGCCTGATCAGCGGTGGAGATATGTCTGCTACCAATGTAGCTATTTCAGGACTGCTGGGCACTGCCCTGGCGCCCATGGCCGGATCTTTCGGGATCATTCCGGGGATTATCTCCGGCATGGGTCATCTGTCAATTATTCCCTGGGTGAAAAATTTGCATGCCGGCACAAATTTATATAATAATGGCTTTTCCGCCGGCCTGATCGCATTGCTGCTTTATCCCCTGTTTACAGTATTAAAAGACAAGGATCTGCTGCCCAAACAGCAGCTGGGTAGATTTTTAGCCAAAATAAGATTAAAAGACCAGGATTAGTCAGGTCAGCAAAGTAAGCAGAGAAATATTGGTCAATAAATGATTTGATTTTGCAAATGATCTTATTTTGCCGCGAGGGTAAAGGCAAAAACGATACTCAGAGATTACCTACATGATTTCCCTGGCAGTAATAATCCCCAATTGTAGCTTTGTCCAAAGATGGCTTCTTTGCCAAACTGTTTTTTACCCAGCTGAATTTTTCCCGCTGGCTTGATTATAGGTTGAGAAAATGGCTGATCACACCGGCGAAGCCACTGAGGGCAATGGCGCCGATTGGCTTGATAATCTTCAGTTTTAACAAAACCAGAGTTAAAAACAGCAAAGAGAGTGCCAGATAATCAATGTTTTGCCCAAGCAAGGGTGCTGCCTGCCCCCATAAAGTCAAGATAACAATGGAAACACAGGCGCTGCTGATCAAACCCACAATGGCAGGGCGCAGGCCGGCCAAGACACCTTGGATTAAGCCCTGTTCCTTAAATCTGGTATAAACCCAGGCCAACAAGAGGGAAATTATTAACGGCGGTGTAATGCAGCCTAAGGTGGCAAGGATTGACCCCGGCAGCCCATGGATCTTGGTGCCCACAAAGCTGGCGGCATTGATCGTAATCGGACCGGGGGTGATCTGAGAGATTGTGAGCAGATCGGCATATTCTGCTCCGGTCAGCCAGTGCTGATTTCTCACCACTTCCTCTTCAATCAGAGGCAGGACTGCATAGCCGCCACCAAAACTCAAGAGGCCAATCTTAAAAAAGCTAAAAAATAACTGCCACAGCATTATTTAACCCCTTTATTTGTTCCCTTGTTTTGCCAAAGGAAACGCAGAAGACCTAAAAGTCCGCAGCTAAGGATTATATAACTGACCGGGAAACCGCCGATTAAGGCAGCAGCAAAGGCAGCGACCATAATCAGGATATCTAAAAGATTTTTGCCTTTGACAATATCTTTGCCCATCGAGAAGACAACATCTGTGATGACAGCAGCCACACCAGCCTGCATGCCGTAGAGAGCCGCTGCTATAATTTGATTATTGCGGAAAACACTATAGAAGCTCGCAATCACTGTAATTACTCCTAAGGGCGGGATGACAGTGCCTAAAAGTGTGATCAGAGCTCCGGGAATACCGGCCATATGGTAGCCGATCAAAGCTGAGGAATTTATCGCAATTGGTCCCGGAGATGACGAGGCAATGCAGATGAAATTTAGCATTTCCTCTTCACTGATCCATTCTAATTCTTCGACAAAGCGCTTGCGAATTAAAGAGACTATCACATAGCCGCCACCAAATGTAAAAGCAGAGATCAGGAGGGTGGATGTGAATAAAGTCAGATAAAGCTTACTCTTTTTTGGCTGCTGAGCCTTTGCCTTCGTCGTCATGTGCAGATTGTAACATAGATATATTGCTGCTCGCTTGAGCAGTAATGATGTCTCGATCATAAGGGTGGAGCATCTTCCTTGTAATATAATTGTAATCAATTGCAGTCCAAAAAGAAACAACAAATTGTGGTTTTGATCTTCAAAGCCACTATATATAGTGGTAGGATATTAGACACCTGTATTTCAGAAATCTGATGGAGATGTTCTTGCCTAGAGAAAATATGCCAAACAAGCTATTGGCCTGGGCGGGGGATGGAGAGTGTCATGGAAGAGCTGAGACAAAAAATTGTCCGTTATTATACGAAGGAATTGAAGGATGAGACAGATAAAACAGTTTATGATCTGTTTGACTGGGAAAAAAGAGATATTTTAATCAAGGATCATAAAAGCGGGAGAGTTTTAACTGAATTTAAAGATTTGGAATTTCCCCTTCATTATTCACAAAGTGCCTCGGATATCATTGCTTCAAAATATTTCAGAAAGACAGGGGTCCCCCAGGAGGACGGTACGAGTGGCCATGAGACTTCAATGCGCCAGCTTGTCCACCGCATGGTCGGTTTTTGGGTAGAATCTCTGCTGGATGAGGGTATGGTTGAGCCCGGTGAAGAGGCAGATATCTTATATGATGAGCTGGCCTATACCATGCTGAATCAGATGTGGGCACCCAACTCACCCCAATGGTTTAATACCGGCTTAAACTATGCCTACGGCATAAAGGGAGGAGACAGCGAGCTCTTTTATTATGATGAAAAGCAGGGCAAAGTAGTCCTATCTGAGGATACCTACACCAGAACACAAGCTTCCGCCTGCTTCATTGTCTCCATCGAGGACAAGCTTTTGGGTCCGCATTCAATTTCCGAGGAATATGTGACTGAAACAAAGCTTTTTAAAGGTGGCTCAGGCACGGGGACTAATTTTTCCACCATCCGGGCCGAAGGTGAGGGTTTATCCGGCGGCGGCCAGTCATCAGGGCTGATGAGCTTTTTAAGGGGCTTGGACCGCAATGCCGGTGCGATCAAATCCGGCGGCACAACCAGACGGGCAGCTAAAATGGTCAGCCTTGACGTTGACCATCCGGAGATTGAAAGCTTTGTCAAATGGAAGGCCATTGAGGAAGATAAAGTCATTGCTTTAACCAAGATGGGTTATGACGGGGATATTGACGGTGAGGCATATCAGACGGTTTCCGGTCAAAACTCCAACAATTCTGTCCGCTGCGATGATGAATTCATGAAAAAAGTGGATAATCTGCCGCGCCATCCTGACGCCATGCATTCTCTAACCGGTCGTTTAGACAGTTCTGTCAACCGAGATCTTCCCGTGCAAAGCCTGTGGAATGACATCTGTTATTCTGCCTGGCGCTGTGCCGACCCTGCCCCGCAGTTTTCTGATACTTTCAACGCCTGGCATACCTGCCCGGCCGGAGAAGATGGCAAAGTAGGCGAGCGCCATAATCGCTTGAATTCCACCAACCCCTGCGGAGAATATGCATTTCTTGATGATTCCAGCTGCAATCTGGCCTCGATAAATATTTACAGCCTGCTTGACCCTGAAGAAAACAGCTTTGATCTGGAAGGCTATATCCATCTGATCCATATTGTTCAGCTGGTACTGGAAGCCTCTATTCACTGGGGTCAGTTTCCCACTGAGGCCATAGCGAGAAAAACCTGGATTTATCGGGCAACAGGGCTGGGACTTTCCAATCTGGCCGCTCTGCTGATGAGCCAGGGGCTGCCTTATGATTCGCCTGAAGCCAGAACTCTATCTGCAAGTCTGACCGGGATTCTGACCGGCGAGAGTTATTATATATCCGCCCTGATGGCCAAAAAACTTGGTCCTTTCTCAGCCTTTGAACAAAACAGACCCTATATGCTAAAAGTGATCAGGAATCATTCCCGGGCTGCAGGTGCCAGACAAGATGAGCCGGAGGGTATAAATTATAAATTGCCGGTGGTTGATCACCAGCTGCTGGTAAAGATTGGCTTTTCTGATCTTTCAAAAGCATTAAAAACCGCCTGGGAGGCTGCAGAAAAGGCCGGCAGCGAAAAAGGCTACCGCAATGCTCAGGTATCTGTCATGGCACCCACAGGTACAATATCCTTTGCCATGGATTGCTCCAGCACCTCCATTGAACCCTTCTTCTCTCATGTCAGCTATAAAAAACTGGTGGGTGGAGGCCTGATGACCTTGGCCAATCCAGTCATTGAGCAGGGGCTCAAAAAACTGGGTTACGGCGAGCTAGAAAGAGCTGAAATTATTGACTATATCATGCAAGAGGATGAGGACGGCATGGTAGTGGACGGCAAGATAGAAGGTGCTCCTCATCTTAAGGATGAGCATTTGCCTGTCTTTGATACTGCCAATCAATGCGGCAGCGGCAAGCGCTATATCCATTATCGGGGGCATGTGCTTATGGTTGCCGCTCTCTCTCCACTGCTTTCAGGGGCCATCTCCAAAACAGTCAATCTCCCCAAGGAGGCTACTGAAGAGGATTTCTCCAATGTGATGATTGAATCCTGGAAGCTGGGTGTTAAAGGAATTACTCTTTACCGCGACGGTTCAAAATTTGCCCAGCCTCTCAATGTCAGATTGTCTGACTCTGAAATTGAAACTATGCCGCTGGAGGATCTAAGCTATAAGGATCTTTTGGCCAGAGCCAAGGAAAACGAAACAAAACTGCTGAAATGCCAGGCCAGAGAGCATAAACCGGTGCGCCAGAGAATCAAGCCCATGGGGATCAGATCTGGTACCACCCATCCTGCCCAGATTGAAGATGTCAAAGTCTATATCACTGTCAACAGAGATGAAGAAGATAAAATCACCGAGATCTTCATGACCACTGATCGCGAAGGTACCTTGATCACCGGTCTTTTAAACTCCTTGTCCAAAACGATTTCAGTTATGCTCCAATACGATATCCCGACCGAGCAGATTGCCAAGATGCTCAGGGGGCAAAAGTTTGAACCTTATGGATTTGTACAGCGGCATCCCAATATTAAATATTGCACTTCTGTCTCTGACCTGATTTCTAAGGTTTTAGACATAGAGGGGGGAGATTATTCCAGGGTGCAGGTCAAACCATCTCCAGAGGAGATGGAAGAGAGAAGATACCAAAATCCGGTTAATGACCCGGTAGTGGAAGAGGCCTTGTCTCCTTCTTTCGGCCAAATCGGGGTTGATGAATATGTCCATGAAAGAGCAAGAGAGGCAGTAAAAAATGGCAGTCGTATTTATGACGGCTCTACTTGCTCCAACTGCTCCGGCACCAGAATGGTTGTAAACGGTACCTGTAAAGTCTGTCTTGACTGTGGTGAGACTACGGGCTGTTCCTGAAAAAGTTTGAAGGAGAAATTATGGATAAATCAAAATTGGGTCTTATTCATATCTACAGTGGCAACGGCAAAGGTAAGACTACAGCTTGCATAGGACTTTCTGTACGGGCGGCTGGACGCGGCCTCAACGTTTGCTTTGTGCAATTTCTAAAGAGCGGGGAATCTGCTGAACTGCCGATGCTGGAAAAGCTGGGTGTGAAAGTTATCTCCGGCCAGCCAACAAAAAAATTCACCATCCAAATGACAGAAGAAGAGCTGGCTGAAGCAAAGGAGTTCAATCAAAAACGCTTCCGCGAAGTGGCAGATCTGGCCCAAAGTGGTGCTTTTGACCTGCTCGTTCTGGACGAGACAATGGGAGCTATCGCAACGGGAATATTGCCTGAAGAAGAGGTGCTGGATTTTTTGAAAAATAAGCCTGAAAATCTTGAAGTAGCGCTCTCCGGGAGAAACCCCACAGAAAAACTCAAAGAGATCTGCGACTATCACACAGACTGTGTCATGATCAAGCATCCCTTTGTAACTGCTGGCCTCGACAGCAGGCCCGGGATAGAGTTTTAAGCGGAGTCGTTAGATACATATTTCATAGTTTAACCGCTTCTATAGTTATAAAGCATGAAAATGCTGTATAATTTGATTGAATCTGCCAAGGAAAGGTTAATCAGGCAGATATTGGGTCTTTATTTACAAGACGCAGTGGATGATTAACCATTCTCATGTGATTAAATGAGAGGAGAGATTAATATGAAGCAGAATAAAAGATGTACACAATGCGGAAATATTCTTGACTCAGATAGTCAATTTTGCACTAGTTGTGGAGCAAAGGTTGAAACCACAGAGCAAATAATTACTGAGGCAGCCTATGACGCATCGCCAGCTGCAGTCCAGCAGCCATATCAACAGCAATATTCGGGGCAAGCCGCAAATCAGTTTGCTGGCCAGCAATACCAGGCCCCTTATGATCCTAATTTACAGCAAAATCAGCCCGGACAATATATAAGGCAAGAACCAGCTCCGGGTCAATATGGTCAGCAACCATACTACGGCCAGCAGTATCCCGCACAAAAGGCACCGGTACCCCCACAGGGATACCCGGCCTATCCGCCTCCATATCCACCTGCCCAGCAGGGAAAGAAAAAGTCTAAAACTAAAGGCTGGTGGATAGCTGCAGTAGCCCTTGTGCTTGTGGCCGCTCTTGCAGTCGGAGCCTGGTTCCTTTTCTTTAACAGAGGCAAAGCTTATGCTTCTGACGGTGAAGCCTGGCGTGCCGCTGAAGACGAGTGTTTCCTTGGCGAGGGTTCCTTATTTGGATCTTTGCGCTCTTCGGCCAATAAATTCCTTGATTCAGGTAAATTTGGCTTTAGCGCCAGATTTAATCTGATCATCAATCAGCTACCGGATATGGATCAGGCCAGCGAAGAGATGGCTATCATCAATGCACTCAAGAATATTAGTGTGCGCCTGGAAGGGAAATTTGATCTCGATTCTGACCCCATGGGATTTTCCACTTTCTTGGCTTTGGCTAAAAAGGGCTCAGACGAAGATGCACTCTCGCTTAATGTTTTCAATGTCGGGGACGATCTTGTCATCTCAATCCCGGAGCTCTTCGACAAACCCTTTGTCTTCACTAAAGAGGCCATGGAAGATATGATGGGTGAAATCCCGCTCGATAGCCTCTTCGACATGGCGGGAGATACACAGGACAATTTAGAATTGTTCAAAGAAGAAAAGCTTGAGCAGATCTTTACTGACATCAGAGAAATCTTTGTAAAATACGCAGGGGAGCCTGAAAGAATTGAAGATGCTGAGCTTACAGTCGGTTCAGTAACTGAAAAACTGGACTATTTCCAAACCGTCTTGCCGGCCGAACAATTTCCTGAATTCCTCAAAGAGCTCTTGCTCTACGTTAAGAATAATGAGGATATAAAGAAATTTGCCGAGAGCATAATAAACGGCGCCCAGATTCCTTTTGATTTCGAATATGACGCATATGGCGGATATTACGAGGAAGAAAATATTTCCTTTACAGAGGAGATAGACAAGGCCATCGCAGAGATTGAGTCAGAACCGGATAATTATAAGGTTGAGCTCAAAAGAGAGCTCTATGTAGATTCCAAAAACAATCCCAGAGCGGATAGAATAGTTATTACTAGTAAAATGGAGAATGCTTCAGCGGATGAGTCAATCACCTATGAGCATCTGGTCGCCAGAGACGGAGATAAGGGTGCCGCTAAATTTAGATTTGACACCCAGCAATTTGGGATAGAATTCAACAGTGAATTTACTGAGAATAAAGATCTTCTCACTGGCCAATATACCTTTGTTGTTCTGGAAAATCGTCAGATAGTAAATGATGTGACGATCAGCGGTAGTTTTGTAGATTTTGGCATCGATAAAGAAGATGACAATTTATACCCGGTTGGTGAGCTTACACTCAATGTCAAAGGCGATGAATATTCCCCGATCGGCGAGGGCGGAATAGAGGTTAGTTATTCCGGCCAAGTTAAAACTGAAGCTGGCGTTAGGCAACTACAGGCAGAACTACTGCTTAAGGGTGAAATAGATGGTGAAGCCATAGAAGTAGGAATAGAAGCAGATATCTATCCCATCGAAGCGAGCAAGATTGAGTTCAGCAATGAGCTGCCCGCTGATTATATAAATCTGCTAGATGAAGATGCACTGGCAAGGCTGACGGAAGATCCCTCATTGCTGATGAAGCTGATGGGTATTCTAAATAAGCTTGGCATAAATATGGGAGACTTCATTTATTAGGGTAAATAATGAAAAATCTTATAACTAGCACAGATAACAGCTCAGGCCTTCAAGTTGAAGGCCTGAGTAAATCATGGCGGGAAAATACAGTATTTTCCGATCTATCTTTCAGTCAAAAGACTGGAAGTATTTATGGTGTTTCCGGCGATAATGGCAGTGGCAAGAGTACTTTGCTGAAAATACTGGCATCTGTTCTCAGTAGAGACAAAGGCCAGATAAGTTTTGCCGGTATAAGCCTTGATGATCTTTCCGCCTGGCGGCCAATGATCGGTTATGTGCCCCAGGAGCTGGCTTTAGATGAAAACCTGACGGTTAGAGAAAATTTGCGTTTTTGGGCAGCTCTGCGTGGCCTAGATAGGCAGGAAATCAAGGAGATAATTGCCCAGGCAAAAGCAGACCAGCTGGTGGCAGAATTCTTGGAAAAACCAATCAAGAAATGCTCGGGCGGCATGGCCAGGAGGGCAAGTTTGCTGGTAGGACTTCTAGGTTCACCCAGCCTTATTTTGCTGGACGAGCCTTTTGCGGGTGCGGACCAAGGCAGCCGCAGCCTGATGCTGGATCACTTAAGCTCTCTTCGCACTCAAGGCCGGACGATTTTGGTTACCAGCCATGAATACGGGGTGCTAGAGCAAGTCTGTGATCAGATTTTGTATCTGCAGCAAGGCAAAATCGCCAGCAGTTTATGAAGATGCGGAAGACTAAAAACATATTTTGGTATTTGCGGGTTTTTGTCAACTATTTTCGCCGCGAATTATACCGAATGTGGAAGGGCATGGCTCTTACCTTGCTGGCCTTTGCTTTGGTGGCAACAATTGTTATTAAGATGGCACAGCCGGGCGAGATGGCTGACGCCTATTATGAACCCCCAACTGTACAGTTTTCCTTTTCCATAATTAACGATGCTGAGCCCATGGTGGGCGATCTTTTGCGCGAAAATCTAATCAACATCCGCTATGTGGAAAAGCTTTATGATGATGATCTTGACACGGCTTTGGAACGGCTTGAAGAGGGAGAAATCCTGCTGGCTATGCAGATACCGGATACTATTTTATCTGCCGGTCAGGTGGGCAAAGGTCATAAACCGATTAATTTCTGGTTTTCCCCCTTAATGAAATCTGACGCGGCTAGAATTATTACTTTGCTGCGCCAGTACGCCAATGCCATCAATCAGATACACAGTACTGCCTTTGGTTTTCAAAAAGTCTATGAAGAATTGACCAGGGATGAAGAAAAATCCTGGCAGGAGACAACAGGGCATGCAATAAATACGGTAATTTCTTTATTGGAGCGGGAAGGCTTTATCCAGGAGACTCCTGAACCACCATTTAATTTCACTTTCCATGCTCTAACGGGAATAATGATTTTGCTTAGCTTGCTGCCCGGGATAGTTATTTTGGTACAGACCAGCCGTATAAAGGGCACAGCTTTGGAGGATCGCCTGCTCTTATCTTGCGGTGCCACCGTACCTATTATCTCGCGATTAATGGCTGGCTTGATCTGGTGGCTGATACTTCTGGGGCCAGTATTTATTTCATTAAAGCGTATTTTAGGAGGGCTGTCTTTGCTGCCCGCTATCCTCTCTCTCTTTTCGATATTTTTAGCCTTTGCCCTTTCCATGCTGGCTTTGGGCAGGACAGAAATACCTACCGTTACTGTCTTTCAGCTGGGCTGGGTGATTTTATTCGCCCTGATCCTCACAGGTGGAATTTTGTACCCCTTTGTACTCTTCCCTGACTGGCTGCGCAATTTATTTTCGGTCTCTCCCCTCTACTATGGCATGAAAGTCATATATGGCTCGCTTCGAGGTGCCAAGGTCGAGACCTCAAGACTTCTTTTGTCTTTTTGGCCGCTGGGGCCGGCTTTAGTTCTTGCGCTTTTTAAAGGCAGGAGGCGGGTATGAGAAGGATTAATGCCATTTTTGATCTGATCAGGCTGAAGCTGCGTCTAATTGGCAGGAAGCCCTGGATTTTGATTGTCTGCCTTTTGGTCCCTATTCTCTTGACTTTAATTGCCGGTTCAACGGTAACTAAGAATGATTACTCTATTTTGGAAGCAGCTTATGTTGACTATGCAGACAATTATAGCAGCAGGGAACTGATTAGCCTGCTCAATGAGGGTTTGGTTCACTGGGAGGAGATGGCTCAGGATAAGGCAGAAAGAGAATTGCAGCTGGGTGCTTTGGACGGAGTTTTAATCATTCCGAAAGGCTATGGCGAAGCGGTTGAGAAGGAAGATCTTGATGATTCTTATTCCTTTCAGTTTTCGGCAGGAGAAAACCCTGTAACTGCTGGGCTGGTGCGTGAAAATGTTATGGTTACGGCGGTCACTTTAGCCAGTGAAGCAAAGCATCTAAAAACTCTAATGGATCTTAAAGAAGCCAGCGGGTATTCGCTTTCCGAGATGCGAGAAAAGCTGCGCCAAAATACAGCCATTGCCAGAGAGGAAGGGGCCTATCTGCCGGTGAATTATATCGGCCAGGAGGCAGCTCCCAGCGGTCAGATTGTTGAGATTCCGGATTTTTCGATTGAAGTGTTGTTTCTGTCTATCTTTGCACTGGTGGGCAGTCTTTTGCTCACAGATGCAAAAACCAGGCGTAGAATGCTTTCGGTTGCCGGCGGAGCCAGAAGAGATTTTCTGGCCACTGTTTTGACTCTGGCCTTCAGCGGGGTAATACTGCTTTTTCTGATGACCGGCATTACTCAGCTCCTGCTGCCTTCTTCCAGCAGGCCGGACGGTTATTATCCCATTATGCTGGTTTTACTGCTGATGATGCTGGCCTATGGCCAGTTAATTGCAATCATTTCGTCTGAAAACAGGATTATGCCGGCTTCCTTGATTTTGTTTGTTTCCATCTTATCTGGCGGAGCCTTCTTGAAGCTGCCTGCTATCTGGCTGGCAAAAATTGGCCAGTATATTCCCCACGGCTGGATCATGGCCAGGCTGACAGGAATTGATACCTTTATTCCTCCTCTTGTTGTGATTTTAGCTTCATTTCTTGTTTTGCTGCTGGCCTATTATTTGCAGACAAATGTCAAATTATCTGACTGAAGAAAATGGCCTTGATACTATAAGGACAGCTAGCAGACTGCCATAATTTCACTGTCCGTTTTAAATAGAAAACCAATTCTTCACCAGCTTAAAGGATATGAATTTATTGAGGAGTTTGATATGGAGCAAGATAAGATAATAATTTTAGATCTTGGCAGCAGGGGAAATATTGATCTGGCTAGAGAAATTCGCGCTTTAAATGTGTATGCAGAGATTCATCCCCACGATATATTGGCCAAGGAAATTAAGCAGCAATCGAATGTTAAGGGTCTAATCTTGAATGGTGGTCCCAATCGTTATTTAGACGGGGTGGAGATAAAGGTCAATGCAGAACTTAAAGATCTTGGCCTCCCGATTTTGCCCATAGATTACGAAGGAGCTGATGCTTGGCCCCAAGATCAGGCTGAGAAAGCTACTAAACTAAAAGACTTTATCTTCAATGTTTGCCAGGCGAAGGCAAATTGGAATCTGGATAGATTCATCGCCGAAAAAACCAAAGAGCTGCAAAGAGAAATTGGTAATAATAAAGTATTGCTTGCCTTGTCCGGAGGGGTGGACTCATCAGTTTTAGCAGCACTTTTACATAAAGCTCTCGGGAACAATGTCATCAGTGTTCATGTTAATAATGGCCTTATGCGCAAAGGAGAGTCCGAAGATGTTGTGCGTGTCTTCAAAGAAGAGATGAAAGCGAATTTGGTCTATGTCGATGCCCAAGCCAGGTTTTTGGATAAACTGGCGGGTATTTTTGATCCGGAGGAAAAGAGGAAGATAATCGGCACTGAGTTTATTCGCATCTTTGAAGAGGAAGCCAGAAAACAAGACGATATATCTTATCTGGCTCAGGGCACGATTTATCTGGACGTCGTAGAAAGTGGCACCAAGACAGTAAAGGCAGTTAAAAGTCATCACAATGTCGGAGGCTTGCCCAAGGACATGGATCTTAAGCTGGTGGAGCCTTTAAGGGATCTATTCAAAGATGAAGTTAGAGAAGTAGGAATAAAGCTTGGCCTGCCGGCAGAACTTGTCTATCGCCAGCCTTTCCCCGGACCTGGACTTGGAGTTCGCTGCCTGGGGGCTGTGACTAAGGAACGGCTTGAGGCCTTAAGAGAATCCGATGCTATTTTGAGAGAGGAATTTGCCCAAGCTGGGCTTAATAAAACCGTCTGGCAGTATTTCACCGTCATCCCAGAATTTCGTTCAGTCGGCATCAAAGAAGGAAAACGTTCCTACGATTATCCTTGTATTATTCGGGCAGTTAATACAGTAGATGGCATGACAGCCACCATAGAAGAGATTCCTTATGAGCTCTTGAGCCTTATTACGGAGCGGATCACTCATGAAGTCGACAATATAAATCGTGTCCTTTACGATCTGACACCAAAGCCTACAGGCACGATTGAGTGGGAATAAGCGACAATAACTCAAGAATGGTTCAAACAGTGGATTTCAGCGCTTTGAAAAGGCTAACTGCTCAAACAAGAATAATCAAACCGTCAGCATGGAAGTTTTGTTTTCAGCTAGATGATAAAGAGAAAAATGAACTGGTCGCAAATTGCGACCCCAAGTGAGGAAAATCAACACGCAGGCATAAGATACATGCCTTATGCTTTTAACTAACGAAAGATGAATATGAAAATTTGAGGTGCCAAAATGTCACATCAAATTCCGAGTCACGTGCTGGTAGTAGAAGATATATGCCCTATGTCTATACAGAGCAAGGAATATGAGGTCAATTGCTCTCTGTCTATCCGCAATCTGTAAGCAAAGAAAGAATGAACAGCGACAGACGCGAAATACCCTGCTAGTATAAAAAAAGTACAAGTTAAACTCGTGTATTTCTCTGTAGAATAG
>CAZUWY010000026.1:0-24214 GCA_964624395.1 uncultured Mageeibacillus sp.
CCCAAAATTACAAGCAGCCAGGCGGCGAAGGAGCCGGCTAACAAGGGAAGAAAGTCACCTTTTTGATAGCCAATCTTCATTTTTTCTTCTGCCTGATCATCGGTAAAATCTTTTCTGTCAGACTCCAACTCAGCCTCCTGAATAGTAGCCTCTTCACCAGGTGTTTTCTTGATGATTTCTTTCATCCCTTCTCTGCTTGATCGCCAAAACATAAAGCTCAATCCTTTGCTGCTGGATATAAAAATATTAGCATATAACTAAAAAACTGCAGCTTTCCAGCTGCGAATTATCAGAGGCGGATGAGATCAACCATTTTTCGGGCATGGTTCTGCCAGCTAAAAGCAATTCCAGCTATCGCAAAGAAGTGTAGAAAAGGTTAGAGTTATAAAAAGATAGAAAAATCAGTTTTTATTTGATTGAAGCAAAATAGCTAAAATATCTGGTCAAGAGATTTGAAGGAGAAACAGATGCATATTTTTGAGCCATTTTCTGTCAAAAACCTCAAGTTAAAAAACAGAATTGTTATGCCGCCGATGTGTATGTATGCTGCAGGCAAGGACGGTCAGATAACCGACAGGCATCTTGTTCACTACGGCAGCCGTGCGATCGGCGGAACAGCTCTGATCATTATGGAAGCGACCGGCATTATGCCTAACGGACGCATTACCGACGGCTGCCTGGGTCTTTGGAGTGACGAACAGATTGCCGGGCTAAAACGAGTAGTTGATTACTGCCATGAAGATAATGCTTTAATGGCAATCCAGTTAAATCATGCTGGGCGCAAATGTCAGGCAGAGTTCGAGGATAAAAATTATACCGTCGGACCCAGTGCAATTGCCTTTGATCAATCATACCGGCGGCCCAAAGAGCTTAACCAGGAAGAGCTGGAAAAAATTAAAGTTGCCTTTTGTGAAAGTGCCAGGCGGGCAGATAAAGCAGGCTTTGATGCTATTGAGATTCATGCTGCCCACGGGTATTTGCTGAGTAGCTTCTTATCTCCCCTAGCAAATCAGCGTCCGGATGAGTATGGCGGCAGCCTGAAAAATCGTTCTCGTTTTCTGCTCGAAGTATTAAAAGCTGTTCGTGAAGTCTGGCCACAGCAAAAGGCAATACTCTTGCGCCTTTCAGCCACGGATTATCTGCCGGGAGGAATTGATCTGGCTGAAACAATTGAAGTGGTCAAGCTGGCAAGGGAATATGTCGATCTTTTCCATATCAGCTCCGGCGGCAATGCCCCGGCAGCTCCAAATGCTTATCCGGGTTATCAGGTCCCGCTGGCAGAAGCTGTAAAAAGAGAATGCGCTGTCCCTGTTATTGCTGTCGGTCTCATCAGCACAAGTGAAATGGCAGAAGAGATTTTGGCCAACCAGAGAGCTGACCTGATTGCTCTGGGAAGAGAGCTGCTGCGCGATCCTTACTGGGTAGCTAACACTGCCTGGCGGCTGGGCCTGCCTTACGAGTATGCAAAGATGTATGAAAGAGGCTATGGCCAAAAATACTAGATAAGCTTAAACAAACAGCCAGATTTCTAATAAACAAGGACCGTAAAGAGCCTGATCTCTCTAATTAATGCAAATAAAATCTGATGCCATCTGGCATGAGATCTCTATTTTCTGTCATTTGCCTGAAATATACTTTGGGAAATAAATTTGCTTGACATGATCTTTTTCTCGGATCACTTTTCTTGCCGCCGCTGATGACATAAGTCTATTGGTGTTATTAATAATTTAGCCTTGTTATCTTTGAATTTTACAAATGATCGGCTACCGTATCATTAAAGCTACTTTGCCCCTATCCAGCTTTTTCTTGGCGAGAAGCTTTTTTGATTTGTTTTTGTCAACAAATGCTTTTGGCCTGCTTCTAATTAACCTAATCTCAGCTCTATACTAATTGGCAGAGTTCTTTAGTTCCTGCACATGTTTTTCTGCTAAATTGTATAGCAATGTGATCTCTCGATTGTTGATCGCCAGCAGACCTTCGTCTTTCATTTTTTTCAGTTCCCGGAAAAGTGAAGGCCTTTGCACACCAAAGTAATTTGCTAACTGCTTTTTTGTCATCGGTAAAAATATAGTGGCCGAATCTTGCTCAATAGCAAGAGCTAAAAAATAGGCCTTTAAATTTTCTCTGAGAGAGCCACGTGCATAGATAGCAATTTTTTTGTTCATCCTTTGGGCATTGAGCGAAATAGCTTTAACAAAATTTAAGGCAAATCCATAATTCGACAGTAAGTACAGCACCGCCTCCTTAGATATGTAGATAGCACTGCAGTCACTCAGGCAATAGACATTCAAAGGATATTTCTTTTGCTCTGCAAACAAGAAATTTGCACCGACAATATCTCCTTGCTTAAACTCAAACACCATTGTTTCCGAGCCATTAGCGGCAAGAGAATAGGCAACCAGTTTTCCTGAGCAAAGCAAATGCATCCCAGTGCAGATCTTGCCTTGTTCGTGCATAGTTTTGCCTTTAGGATAAAATTCTTTGACAATATCTCGCTTGTCGATTAAATCCTTCAACATATTCTTCTCGACTGCCTGGAAGAGCTCATATTTTTCAATTTCAGTTATCATTGTTTGTTTTCTCCGGCTTCAATTTAGCAAATAGACACCCAAGTGTCTATTTGTTTGCCTAAATATTTGGTAATTTAGAAAAAATGATATTTTGCAGGCAGAATAAGACAAGGAGTTTTCCAATGGATTTATTTACGCTAGCCATTTGGCTTGGCACCCTAATTTTTCTTCTATTTTCCTTTGTCAAAAATAAGGAAAAAACTGTCAAAGGCTTAAAAATGGCCTTTAATATGGGCAAGGGGATGGCTCCTAGTATTCTTACCATTATCTTTGCCATCGGCTTGATTCTCACTTTGCTGCCTCCGGAAGAGATCGCCTCATTTGTTGGTAAGCAGCCGGTATTTCTCGCTACTTTGGCGTTTGCCCTCTTAGGTACCATTACTTTGATCCCGGCCTTTATCGCCTTCCCTCTGATAGGTACTCTGGTTGGGGCAGGTATTAGTGTTGTACCCTCGGTCGCTTTTCTTACGACCCTGACCATGGTAGGTGTTGTCACTTTTCCCCTGGAAAAAAGAGAGTTCGGTGCTAAATTTACGCTTGTGCGCAATGGTTTGAGTTTTATTTTCGCCATTATTATTGCTTTGCTTATGGGGGTGATTTTGTGATTATTTTTAGGAAAGTCAAAGAAAATCTCTTTCTTATCTTGATTCTTTTAGCTTATACTCTGCTCTTGCTGCTTAGACCAGCACTTGCACTCACCTCAATCAAGAATTCCGCTTATTATCTCAAAGAAATGCTCTTGATCATGCCTGTGATCTTTATCCTGACCGCCCTTTTAGATCTCTGGGTGCCCAAGGATAAAATCATGCGCTATTTGGGCAAGGAGGCCAAAAGCAAAGGATTGATTATAGCTTTTGTCATCGGCAGCATCTCAGCGGGCCCTATCTACGCAGCCTTTCCTATGTGTGTCATGCTTCATAAAAAAGGAGCTTCCATCAGAAATATTATTGTTATCTTGAGCTCCTGGGCTGTGATCAAGATTCCTATGCTTTTAAACGAGGCCAAATATCTGGGACCAAAGTTCATGGCCTTGCGCTGGGTATTGACAGTAACGGCAATTATCTTATTTTCCTGGATAGCAACAAGGATGATTAAAGACCAAGATTTGCCCCAGCAAAAAAATGCAGCGGAAAAAATTACCATCAATAAAGGAGCTTGCATGGGCTGCAGGCTTTGCGTTGAACATTATCCAGAACTCTTTGCCAGCAAGCAAGGCAAAGCTATGCTTAAAGATCAACAGTCAGCTGAAATTGATCGAGTTAAACTGCAAGAGGCGATTGATCTTTGTACTGTAAAAGCCATTGAAGCACAATTTATTCAAAGAGATTAAACAACAATTCTTTACCCATGGTTGGCGCTCAACAGATTTAATCTCTATGCAGTTTTTTAGCTCCTAAAAGATCGCTGTGTAAAGTAAAGAAACAAATTTATCTGAGCTTAAAATTATCTCCTAGATTTTCCCTTGCGACAGAGACGATTGTCTTGGCAGGAAAACGGGCAGATAGTTAAATTAGAGAGGAGAGTAAAATGCCTGCCGCTTTTCTTTTCCTTTCTGGCAAAGAAATTAACGCTTGAATGTAATAAATATGGGCAACAGCTTAGCTAAAGGGTAAAATTGTTATGAGAGCCGATAAACAAAAAGTGTAGAAAGAAGGGTATTTCCATGGGACCGAGATTTAAAGAATTAGGTATCTACACCTGGTTTGGCTACATGCGCCCTTTTGAGACCAGACTTCAGCTGATTAAAGAGGCAGGTTTTGATTCCATCTGCAGCTGGTGGGGTGACGATTTTATCCTTTTGGACCAAAAAAAGGAAGACCATGTAGAGCTTTCTGCCCGCTATGGCCTATCCATTGCCCATGCCCATCTCCCCTATGCTGGTCTGGATGCTTTATGGCAGGATTCTTTGCCCGGCTACGATTTAGCCGAGATCCATAAAAGGGAAATTAAAAATGCTTCCAGCTGTGGAATAAAAACACTGGTTATGCATCCTTATGAGGATGTAAAGATTCTAAAGGCTGGTGATTATAATGTTTTTATCAAACATCTGCATAGTCTGGCAGACACTGCCTTTCACTCTCAAATACAACTTGCGCTTGAAAATTTAAAAGAATTCGACTTGCTGGACAAATTGATGCAAGAATTTTCAGATAATCCTTTTGTCGGTTTTTGTTTTGACAGCGGCCATGCCCATATAACTAATCCCAACGATTTTTCCTTTTTAGCAAAATATCCTGATAAACTCTTCGCGCTTCATCTGCATGACAATGATGGTATTCGTGACCTGCATCTGCTGCCGGGTCTGGGCACGATTGACTGGAAAAAACTTGTTCTAGCTCTACAAGCAACAAATTTCTCTGGCCCTTTAATGCTCGAGGCCAGCTTTCCTTTTGACTACAGCAAAGAAAACAGTAATGAAGCCTATCAGGAGCCCTCTCTTGCGCCTGAGGTTTTTCTAAGCGATGCAATTTCAGCCTGTAGAAAGCTTACTGAATATATTCTTTGACTTTTTTGCCGGCAATTTGTTTTACCGGTAAATCAAAAATACTTACTATTGGCTCTTACTGATTATTTTTTGACAATTTTTGCTTGGCTTGATTGCTTTGTTTTTTTGGCAACTATTAATTGCTCTTAATTGTTACTGAGAAATTTCCCCTCTTTATGATTACTCTTCCCTCTTGATGATTAATCTCGATTAACCTTATTTTTCTTTTTTGACCTTGTCTTTTTTAATTATTCTTGCTGCTTCCTAACTATTTTTTCTATGGCAGCAAGCAAGATATCATTTTCTTCTCTTCTTTTAATCGCCAGCCGAAAATAATTACCATCAAGGCCAGAAAAGTTTGCACAAGATCTAATTAAGATCTTCTCTTTAAGCAAATGATCATAAAGTCTAATTTTACTCTGGATAAGAAAAAAGTTAGCGGCAGAGGGATAGGTTTTAATCCCCATATTATTTAGAGCAAGCTGCATTCTCTCTCTTTCTCCTCTTAGATAGGTGCAAAGATCTGACAGCTTCTCTCTTTTTACAATTGCCGCCAGGCCCGCCTGCTGTGCTACAGCGGAAACACTCCAGCTTTGACCAAATTCTGAAATTTTAGTTAAAATGTCTAGATTTCCTGAGATGAGATAACCGAGCCGGATGCCGGCCATGGCATAAATCTTGGTAAAAGCTTTGAGTACAAAAAGATGCTTAAATTCATTAATTTTTTCCGTTAGGGATTTTCCTTCAGTAAAGGGTAAAAAACATTCGTCAAGCAGCAATAGGGTATTGGTTTTGTCTGTGCGCTCAATGATCTTTGCCAGTAAATCATCTGCCAGTAAAAGACCATCGGGATTATTGGGGTTGCATAGAAATAAGAGATCAATATCTTCCTTAATTTCGGTCAAGATATCTTCTCTCAGGGCAAAATTATTGCTCTCTTTCAATTGATGCTCAATTATCTTTGCTCCGGCAAGCTTTGCCGCCCGGGCATAATCTGAAAATGTTGGTGCACAAAGCAAAACTCTTTTAGGTCTCATCACAAGGTAAAAGCGATAGATAAGGTCTGCTGCACCATTGCCGCAGATAATATTCTCTTTGCTTATAGCTTCTGCCACAGCTATTTTTTCTCGCAGTTCTCTACTTAAAGGGTCAGGGTAGCTTTCATATCTATCTAGGCCTGAGATGATCGCCTGCTTCACTTCCTCCGGCATGCCAAAGGGATTGATATTGACCGAAAAATCTAGCTCAATCGGCTGGGAGAAAATATCACCACCATGGCTTAAGCTGTTCATGAAAAAATACTCCTATTATCAATAAACGCAGCAAGAGAGCAAAAGCAAAACACAAAAGGGAGGTTAAATACATAATCTTATTTGCTCTGACAATATCTTCTGCCTCAATCTTTCTAAGCTCATCGCCTATGTTATCTTTTTTGTGCAAAACACCTTTGTAAACTACATCCCCCGCCAGACGAACGCCCAAGGCTCCTGCCATCACCGCCTCTGTCTGGGCAGAGTTAGGGCTGGCATGAAGTCTCTTGTCCCGGCGCCAGATTCGCCAGGTATTTTTATAACCATGCCCGGCAAAAAAAGAGGCCAAGATCATGAAAAGGGCCGCTAAACGTGCAGGAAAATAATTTACTACATCATCTAAGCGGGCTGCTACTTTGCCAAAATAGATATACCTCTCATTTTTATAACCCAGCATGGAATCCATGGTGTTAATCGCCTTATACAAGGAGCCGCCCACAGCTCCGCCGAGAGAAATGAAGAGCAAAGGAGCAATAACCGCATCGTTTGTATTTTCTGCTATTGTCTCCACAGCGGCTCGGCTAATACCTTCATCGTCAAGACTTTTAACATCTCTGCCCACAATCATGCTTAGAGCAAATCTGGCCTCGTCATCTTTTCCTTTCCTTTGTGCCCGATACACTTTGAGAGATTCAGTTTTAAGGCTTTTGGCGGCTAGCAGCTGGTAGATCAGCAAGGATTCTATCGCCAGACCCAACCAGGGGGACAAATTATAAGCAAGAAATAAAACCAGCAGAGGGACAGCAGTCCAAAAAATTGAAATTAACAAGACCAGTATAGCTCCACCCCTTAGTTGTGCTCTTTTGGTCTGAGGAGAAGCTGGAAAAAATAATTTCTCCAGCTTAGAGATCATCCAGCCCATGACTTTGACAAGATGAAAGCCGTTTTGCGGATCGCCAAAGATCAGATCCAAAATAAATCCTAGGACTAAAGCCATACTGCTTTGAATGATTATTTTATCCATAGCTAAATCGATTAATAGACAGTTGAATTAAAATCTCGACTTAATAAAGCCTAACTCTTCTTGCGCCTGCTTTTTTAGATTGAGTTTAATTGCTCAAAATGCCGATAAGAGGAGATAAGATGTTTATCTTGCCATTGATCCTCTTCAATTAAAAGCTCATAGCCCTGGCAGTTTGGAATATGCCAGGAGAAATAGGATTTGCCTGTACTAGTATAGCCATCCATGATTGCCATGATGCAGCCGCCATGAGTTACAATCGCAAATTGTTCAAGCTTTAATAGCAGTGCCTCCTCGACAAGGTCACGAAAAGCTGCTTGAACTCTCTTTTTTAAGATTTGAAGACTCTCCCCGTTTGGACATTTACCCTCACTGCCCCCTGCTACCCAGTCGATATAGGAGGGGTCATCTTTCATTTCCTCAGCTGTGCGCTTTTCAAAAGCACCGAAATCCATCTCTCTTAGATCAGAAACAAAAATATACTCGGCCTCGGGAAAGCATATTTCAGCCGTTTTCTTTGCCCGCTGCAGGGGACTGAGGTAGACTCTTTTTATCTCTTTTAAAGGACCTGCCTCCATTGCCTGCCTGATCCCAAAATCATTTAAAGGTTCATCGGTTCTGCCGATATAACGCTGTTCTCGGTTGCCCGCGGTCTCAGCATGGCGAAGTAAGATTATTCTCATTTACTGTCTGCCTTGATAATATTGGGGATGCCGCAAACCATTCTGACTACGGATTTTGCCTCTCTGGCCAGCTGATTGCAAAGCCTGCCTACAGCCTCACGTCCTTCACGTTCTTGACGATTTGCCGGGATGACACCGCTTCCAACTTCATTACAGATAACAACTTCCTTTTTTAAGAGCAGATCGAAAAGATTTTGGCCATTTTGGGGGTCTTGCAAAACAATAGCTTGCAGATTGTTTACTACCGGCCTTTCATCTATTACTCCATCGGCAATATCTTTGTCCGAAAAACCCAGCGCTTTGACATATTCTATTTTTCCAGAAGCAATAGCTCCGATCACAAGTATCATAAGCTCACCTTTTCAATAATAATTAACACAGCCAGCAAAAGCAGCTCCAGTGTCTGCAGCCAAAACCCGGCCAGATCGCCATTTATCCCGGCAAATTCCCGTTTGAACTTAAAGAAAATATAAAAAGAATAAAGAGCTGTGGCAGCGATCAGGGCCAGAAAATACCAGCCTAAGAGAAGGTAGAGCGAAAGAGAGGCTAAAATGAAGAAAATAACCAAAAGAGCGGCTGTCGCCTTTTTCGCGGTGGAGCTTTTGAGAAAATAAAACAAGCCCTCCTGCTTGAGACTGGGAAAAGATAAAATACCGAAGCCGATTAAAATCCGGCTTAAGACATGAATCATACCGATAGATAAGATGTTTGCAGCTGTTGGCCTTATTTCAGTTGCCAAAGCAAAATAGAGCAAAAAATAAAGCAGCAGGGAAATAACAGCAAAAGCACCAATATGCGGGTCAGCTAGAATTTTTCTTTTTTTCTCCTGATCAGCCCGGCTGGACAAGGCATCAACAGTGTCAGAAAAACCGTCGAGGTGAATACCGCCCGTAATGGCCACCGGTAAGATCACCAAGCCCGCAGCAAAGATTATTGGCCCTAAAGATAGCTCACTGCATAGCCAGAGCCAGCCTCGCAAAAAAAGAGCAATAGTCGCACCGATCAGGGGGAAAAATCCGGCGGTATAGCTAAGGTTTTCTTTGCTCCAGTTTATTTTGGGCATGGGAAGGCTGGAAAAAAAAGAAAAGGCAAGAATTGCTGATCTAAGCCATTTCATTGAGATCCCCTTTCAAAGGCAGAGCTATACCGCAGACCAGTTCAGCGACATGATCAGATCTTTTTGCCAGTTCAGAATTGAGACGGCCAATTACTTGGATATATTCTTTTGTGCCCTGATCATAGCAGCCGCCATCACTGCCCACATCATTGGTCACAATTATAATAGCAGAAGACTTGTCTGCCAGTGATTTTATGGCTGCAAGTATTTTCTCAAACACATCTCTGATGCCGCCATCTTGGTCAAACATCTCATTGGCCGTCAAATTGCATAGGCATTCCAGCAGGACAGTGCCTGTTTGCGGCAGGACAATTTCAGCAAGATCTACATCCTTTTCGATCGTATGAAAGCCCTTGCCCTCACGCATAAGGCGATGCTGTTTTACTTTTTCCAGACCCTCATCATCAAAGATGCGCATAGTGGCAATATAATAATGCGGCGGCGGGAAATGAAGGGCTAATTTTTCAGCATAGGTGCTTTTCCCGCTGGCAGAGCCTCCGGTCAGCAATATTTGCAACTAGATCACCTACATTCCTATATCCTTATAGGTCATGAGATCTCTGTACACAGCCAGCCCCATGTCTATCAGAGGCAAAAGGGCAACCGCGCCCGTACCTTCACCCAGCCTAAATCTGGCATCTATCAGGGCTGAGAGCTCTAATTCCTGCAATATTTTCTTAGCGGCGGGCTCAGCGGAAAGATGGCTGGCAATCATGAAATCTCTGGCGGACGGGCTATGCCTATACGCCAAAAGAGCAGACACGGAACTGATAAAGCCATCGATAATAATTGGCACACCATGGATTTCTCCACCCAAAAAGACGCCGCAGAGGGCCGCAATGTCAAAGCCACCTAGTTTAGAGAGAATATCCAGTGCATCTTTCTTATCCGGTTTATTAATCTCAAGCGCCTTTTTAATCGCATTGATCTTGCGCAAAAGACCTTCATCCGTAAGGCCCACTCCTCTGCCGGTCACATCCTCGACTTCAAGATCCAAAAGAGCTGCGGCAACAGCACTTGAACTGGTAGTATTGCCAATGCCCATCTCGCCTGTGGCAATGATCTGGTAGCCGTCCTTTTTTAGCTGACCGACAAGCTCAATGCCCGTTTCAATCCCTTGCTTGGCCTGTGCAAGAGTCATGGCCGGGCCCATCGATATATCGTTGGTCCCGTTGCCCAGCCTGCGGTCAAGAATCTCTGCCTCCGGCAAGGAGCTGAACATACCCATATCCACCGTGATGACATCAGCCTTGGCCTTTTTTGCCATAATGCAGACAGATGAGCGTCCTGCGGCAATGAAACCTGCCATAACCGCTGTAATCTCACCCGGTGTCATAGCCACGCCCTGGGCCAAAACGCCATTGTCGGCACAGGCCACTATGACTGCTCTTTTATCCACAACTGGATTAGAATTTCCTGTCATCCCCGCCAGACGGACAATCAGGTCTTCTAAAACTCCTAAGCTGCCCAACGGCTTGGCAATGTCATCCCAATGCCTTTTGGCCTCCTGCATTGCCTCTTTATCAATTTCCCTTTTCATCTTGAATCCCTGTAAGCTCCATCATCTTTATATTTTTTATTGCTACTTTATTCTTGTCTTTTTTATTCTTGCCGCCACTGGCCAGATATACTGCTGCTCTTTTAATCTCTCTTTCATTGCCACTGCTGCAGCAGGCCCTGCATCCAGGAGAAAACATCCATCCCGTATACACTGTCCAGATTTTCCTTGCTTAAAACCTGCTCTATCGCTCCTGAAGCCGCCAGCTTTCCCTTGTTTAACAATAAGGCCTGGCTGCCATAGGCCTTGGCCTGGCCAAGATCATGCATGACGGACACAATTGCCCTGCCTGGCTTTTTAAGCCATTCTTGCAAAAGACCGAAAATCTGCTTTTGGTAGAGCAGATCCAGATGGTTAGTTGGCTCATCCAGCATCAAAATATGGGGGTTTTGGGCAAAGAGCTGGGCTAAGAATACGCGCTGAATTTCCCCGCCGGATAAAGTCAGTACCGATTGGGAGAGGATAGTACCTAGCCCCGTCATCTCGATCGCCTCTTTTATATATTCTTCGTCTTCATCTTTTTGCTTGGAAAAGATACCGGGGTTATAGGCATAGCGGCCAAGTCTTATTATCTCCTCAACTGAAAAAGAGTAGTTGAGATGATGATGCTGGGACAAAATACCGATCATCCTAGCTCTTTCGTAGGATCTGTACGATTTAACATCTCTTTTGCCAACCAGGATTTCACCGCTGTAGGGTGCACCCTGCGACACTGCGTTGATGATGGTGCTCTTGCCGGCCCCGTTAGGGCCGGCTATCATCAGCCACTGCCCTTCTTCTAGCTTAAAGCTTAAAGTATCAAGAATAACCAGATCCCCATATTGAACTGTCAGATCTTTGACCTCAAGCATTTCCAGACTTCCTTGTTGAATAAAAGATATAGACAAAAACCAGCGCCCCGATAAAAGATGTCACCACTCCCAGGGGTAATTCTGTCGGGCTGAAAAGCACTCTTGCTAAAAGATCTGCCAGCATCAAAAAGATTGCTCCGCCAAATAGGGAGGCGGGAAAGAGTCTCTTATGATTTGGCCCCGTCAGCATGCGTACCATATGGGGTGTTACCAGACCAACAAAGCTGATTGTGCCGCCGATCGAAACAGAGACACCGATCAAAACCGACACTGAGATCATAATAATGAGTTTGACTCTTTTAGTATTAATACCAATATGGCGGGCATTATCTTCACCGATGGCAAAGGCGTTCAGTTCTCTGGCATGAAGGACAATAATGCCCCCGAAAATAATTAAGGCAGCCAAAAGCACCAAAGCATTGCCATAACTGCTGCCGGCCAGACTGCCCATCGTCCAGAAGGTAATCTGTCTGACACGGTCTGAAGCAAAAGCAATGATCAAAGATAAAATACTGGAGACAAACATCGCATAGATGACGCCAATCAAAATGATTGTATTAGTCGAGAGTGAGTAATCCAGTCTATAGGCCAAGGTTAGGATGATGATCAAAGAGATAAAGGCGAATAAGATTGCTAGCACCATGGTACCGGCAAAGGGCAGCGAAGGCATGGTAATGCCAAAAGCTATCGCTATGACCGCTCCCAAAGATGCTCCCGCAGATACCCCCAGGGTTGAGCCATCAGCCAGGGGATTGCGTAAAAGACCCTGCATGGCGCCGCCGCAAAGAGAAAGTGAGGCACCGGTGAGGGCAACACAGATTACCCTGGGCAGGCGCACCGATAAAATTATAGCCGGAGAAGCTATTGTCTCCGGCGGTGGTAATCCTCTCAGAGCATTCCAGATAAGAAGCACTGTGTCCTTAAAGGGAATATGCACGCTGCCCTTAGATACGCAAAGTGTAAAGACCAGAATGCTTGCAGCCGAAAAGAGTAGATACTCAAGCATCGTGAAACTATCTCTTTTTTTCGCCATTTAAACCTCTTTGACTTGCCGGAGGTTAAATCCTCCGGCAGTCAGTAATCTTTAATTAGTTTATATCACGCTGCATTAGCTAAAGCTTCTTCAAGTGCTTTAATAAATTCAAACAGCATTTTTGCTCCGTCAGCCAGACGCGGACCGGGTCTGGAAAACTCATCGTTTTGCAAATTAAGGATTGCTTTGGCTTTTACTGCTTTGAGATCACCCCAGCCATTACGACCTAAAATTTCATCAACAGGCTCGGGGCCTTCACCAAAATACATGGCAATGGTTACAATATAGTCTGGATCGCGCTCAAGAACTTGTTCTTCCGACACTTCACTCCAGCCCTGAACATCAGCAAAGCAGTTCTTAACTCCTATCATATTGGCAATTTCCTCCATAAAGGTGCCATTGCCAGCTGTCCATAAGCCGTATTCCAGAGGCGAAACTTCAAAATAGACTGTTTTGTCACCGAGATCTTCAGCCAGAGCTGAGACCTCAACAAAAGTTTCCTCCATGTTGGAAATAACTGCACTGCCCTCTTCTTCTTTACCTGTTATAGTGCTGATCAAAGAGATCGAAGTGTACACACCCTCAATATCCTTGGCATCGGACACTACAACTTTAATGCCTGCTTCTTCTAGGATCTCAACTTGCTCTTTAGACTGTGCCATGGTGTTCATCAGCAAAACCTGCGGTTCTAGTTCAATGATCTGTTCTAGATTGGTATTGGCTCCCGACTCCACTGCCGGTAGTAACAATACTTCCTCCGGATAGTTGCAGTATTCCCCTCTGCCGACAACTGTATCACCAGCGCCGATAGCGTAGAGAATCTCACAGTCAGATGGGGTCAAAGCAACAATACGTGTCGCCGGTTCTGCCAAAGTGATCTCGCGACCTTTCATGTCAACAATTGTGATGGATTTGTCCTCAGGTTCAGGCTCTTTTTCAGGCTCTTTGGTCTCCTCCACCTCTTTTGTTTCCTCGGCTGGCTCTTTTACTTCTTCCGTCTCCGTGGCTTTTGCTTCATCAGAAGTTTCTGCTGGCTTTGTCTCTTCTTTTTTAGCACAGCCTGCGATCAATGAGATCAGCATAAACAGAGAGATAAATACTGCAATAAGTTTCGTTTTTTTCATTTGAAGTTATGCTCCTTTCACAGCAATTATTTATTTTTGGTGAGCAATTCTTTCTTGCTCGCTGCCTAAAATATCCAGGCAATAAAAAACCACTATCGTCAAATTCTCAGAAAAACTCTCACAATAGCGGTTAACAAAGCTACGAATAAGTCTTCTGGCTATGCTTCAACACCTCGTTCCGCCTTCTCGCCGCAATCTTCTACTATTGCGACAATGACATAAATGGACGAAGCTCCACAATACAGCTATCCCTGAATGGGACAGTGCGCTCGCTGCTGGCTCCACACCTGCAGCTCTCTTGTGCGCGTTCCTCTGGATTCATCTTTATATTCACTTGTAGCAAAGAAAAAAGAAATATGCTCTTTGCTTTTTAGTTGCAGTTAAATATCTACTTAATATTTTCAATTAGGAAGATATTTAAATATCAGTTCTATCAGCAGTAAGCTTCACTGATAGCGCAAGTATAACACTGGACGATTCAATTTGTCCAACCGTAATTAGGCTTGGCTTTAACTCATTTCTAATATATTTTGTAATTTTTCCAGCGGATTTATTGATATATTTCTAGTATTTTCTTTGCTCTATTGATCAGAATATTTTGGCAAAATTCTTTCAGCAGATTATAGTATTTTTAATTTTCAAGCATTAAATATAACCATGCACTAAGATTAAGGAAGATAAACAAATAATTGTTCAAACATACAGCACCGATAAGCTAATTTTTTACAGCCAATTATTGAATTTAGCGGTCTAGAAAGGTAGGCGAATATGTACAACAACCGAGTGCTTAATCTTAGAAGAGAAATGAAGAAGCAAGCTATTGATCTTGTTATTTTGTCACATTCAACTGATTTGTTTTATACAACGGGAATCAGAGGCCGCTTGCTGGAAAGGCTGGCTTGCTTTATCTTGACTCAAACGGAAATTCATTTCATTGCTCCAGCTTTTGAAATCAACGATCCGTCTTGTGATGCTCTTAGTCTTGAAAGCCATGGCTGGGATGACGGGCAAGATCCTTTTGCCCTGGTTAAAATGATCGTGCCAGCCGGCCTTAGCTTAAGGGCTGCTATAGGCAAAGATGTGCCCAGTTGGGTTTTAATCAGATTAATTGAGTTATTTCCTAATTTTACTTGGATTTCAGCTGAAAATCTTTTCCGCGATCTGCGCAGTAGCAAAGATGATTTTGAATACCGGCTGCTAAAACAAGTGCAAGAAAAGGCCACTAATGCACTGGTAAAAGTTATGGAGCATGGAGTCCTAGGTATGAAAGAGATTGAAGTCTCTCGGCTGCTGATAGATTATTGTGCCCAGGAAGGAATAAAAAGTGACGGTGGCATTGTTGCCAGCGGGCCTAACAGCGCAATCCCTCATCATTTTCCTACAGAGAGAATAATTGAAAATGGCGATGTTGTCGTAATAGATTTTGGCGGTGAAGAAGATGGCATCGGTTACCAGGCAGATACCACCAGAACTTTTTGTGTGGGATATATTCCGGAAGGCTTTGAAGAAATTTATCAGCTAACCCGAAAGGCCAATCAGGCTGCCTATGAAGCTGCTAAACCTGGATTACCATGCCAAGAACTAGATAAAATTGCCCGTGGCATAATCACAAAGGGTGGCTATGGCAAATATTTCACTCATCGGTTGGGACATGGGATTGGCCTGGATATCCATGAAGACCCCTATATCTCAGCAGATAATCCTCAGCTTTTGCAGGCTGGGTATGCTTTCTCCAACGAGCCGGGCATATACATCCCTGGAAAATATGGCGTGCGGATTGAAGATATACTCTTCTTACATGCTAGTGGAGCAGAGCGTCTCACACCAACTTATCCACCGCTTGATCATGAACTAAAAATTGTCGGATAAGAACATTTCCAGCGAATAAATGCCGCTTTTAATAAAGGTCAAAATTCCTCATAGGCAAAATTATTTAAACAGAATTAAGTTATGAAATGATAGTCTTACAAATATTGTCTTTTCAGCATATTTGCAAACTGTTAAGATTTCTTTAGCAGATACTTAAACTAGATGGCAAGAAACAAAATGATCTTTCCTTTTCTCTTCCAATACTGGCTCCTGCTTAAAACATTCATCTTTAGCATAGAGGCATCTGGGGGCAAAACGACAACCCGGGCTTGGATTTATAGGTGACGAAAGCTCACCCTTGAGAAGAATCCGCTTGTTTGGTTTGTCAATATCTATAGTCGGAATTGCGGATAAAAGTGCTTGAGTATAGGGATGTAAGGGTTCTTTGAATAAAGCTTTGGTAGCAGATTTCTCAACCAGCTGGCCTAAATACATAACACAGATATCGTCACTGATATGCCTGACAACTGAAAGGTCATGAGTTATAAATAAATAAGATAATCCCTGAGCTGCTTGCAAATCCTGTATTAAATTCAAAATCTGAGCCTGAATGGAAATATCCAAGGCGGAAACAGGTTCATCACAAACAATGAAGCGAGGATTGAGCGCCAGAGCTCTACCTATCCCTATCCTTTGTCTTCTGCCACCATCCAGCTCATGAGGATAAGCATTCTTGTAGCGAGAGGCCAGGCCCACCAGGTCCATCATCTCGGCAATTCTTCGTTTCAGTTCCTCTCCTTTATAAAGCTTATAAATCTTGAGCGGCTCTGCAATGACCTCTTGCACGGTCATCCTAGGGTTCAAAGAAGAAAAGGGGTCTTGAAAAATAATTTGCATTTCACGCCGCAGTTTATATATTTCCTTCTGGCTGGCATTGGTAATATCTTCACCTTGGAAAAAAATCTTACCCCCAGTTGGTTCTAGTAAATGCAAGATAACTCTGCCTAGAGTAGATTTGCCACAGCCCGATTCGCCGACAACACCTAAAGTTTTACCTTCAGCCAAAGAGAAGGTCACATTATCTACCGCATGGAGCATGCCCGAGGAAACATGAAAATATTTTTTAAGAGCTTGAACTTCTAAAATTGCTGACATTATTGATCACCGCCTTTGCCTTGATCTTTGTCGTCAAAAAGAAAGCATTTTACCAAATGTTCTGGCTCAATCTCGCAGGCAGCAGGATTATTTTTTAGGCAGCGCTCAAAAGCAAAATCGCAGCGCGGAGCGAAGTTGCAGCCCGCAGGCAAATTCGAAGGGTCTGGCATTACTCCCTTAATTGTGGCAAGGCGCTCGACATCTTCATTTAAATTGGGTAGCGCACTAAATAGACCTTTAGTATAGGGGTGCTTAGCATTCTTTATAATTTGCCGCACTGTTCCGTATTCAACAATTTCACCAGCATACATAACCGCTACATAATCACTCATCTGTGCTACTACACCAATGTCGTGCGTGATCAAAAGAACAGATGTACCAAATTTCTTTTGCAGCTCCAAGATAAGATCCAGCACTTGTGCTTGAATGGTCACATCCAACGCAGTCGTGGGCTCATCGGCAATTATAATTTCCGGATTGCAGGCCAGAGCCATGGCAATAACAACTCTTTGCCTCATGCCTCCGGAAAATTGATGGGGGTAGTCAGCAAATCTCCCTTCATCAATACCTACCAGTTTAAGCATTTCACAAGCGCGCTGTCTTATTTCTTTTTTCTTTAATCTCTGATGAAGTGCAATTGCTTCACTTATTTGATCACCAATAGTCGCTACCGGATTTAAGGATGTCATCGGATCCTGAAAGATCATGGCTATTTTAGCGCCTCTAATCTGCTGCATTTCTCTGGCAGGAGCTTGAAGGAGATCAATATCTTTGTAAAGAATAGATCCTTCATCAATTCTACTCACATGGGGAGGCAAAAGACTCATGATTGCACGGGCGGTAGAAGTTTTGCCGGCACCTGTCTCGCCAATCAGACCGACGATTGTCTCTTTTTTTATCACCAGAGAAATCCCGTTGACAGCTTTTACCACCCGCTCTTTAGAAACATAGCGCACTTTCAGATTATTTATTGTTAGTAGATTATCAGTCATCATCTCACCTTATCTATTAAGCTTGGGATCTAAAGCATCTCTGAGTCCATCGCCGAGGAGATTTAAGGCCAGAATGCTAATAGCAATGGCAAGGCCCGGAAGAATACTCAAATATGGTTCAGTAAGCATATAAGCTCTGGTGCTGGCTAGCATTGTTCCCCACTCTGGCTGCGGCGGCTGGATGCCAAGGCCTAAAAATCCTAAAGCGGCGGCAGAAAGGATGGCAACAGCAACACCCAGTGTAATCTGTACTATCAGGGGTGCAATTATATTGGGCAGGATATATTTGAGGATAATCCTTAAATGCCTAGCTCCTGTTGCTTTGGCAGCTTCAATATATTCCTGGTCCTTTGTCACCAGAACTGAGGCTCGTGCAATACGAGCAAAAGTAGGCGTATTACTGATGCCGATGGCAATGATCAGATTTATCAGCCCCGTACCCAGGCTGGCTGAAATACAAATCGCCAGCAATATTGGCGGGATGGCTAGCAATATATCCATCAGACGCATTAAAACATTATCTATAACACCACCGATATATCCTGCCAAAGTTCCAGTTATACTGCCTATAATCATGGCAAATAAGATCGAAGAGATGCCAATAGACAAAGAATATCTAGATCCGTAAACAATACGGCTAAACATATCTCGACCCAAATTATCTGTTCCTAACAGATGCCCAGAAGAAAAAGGTTTGACGAATCTTTTGTCTAAAAATTGATCGGAAAAGTTATAGGGTGCAATAAAATCAGCAAATATTGCCACCAATACAATAAGAACGATAATAATACCACCGACAATTGCAGCCTTATTTCTAAGTAAACGTTTGAACGCCAGTGTCCACAGACCGGTACCATAATCAATCTCACTATTTACTGCCGGATTTATCTTGGCCATCATCAAATTCCTCCTTTGCCAGCTTTATTGGCAGAGCGGTAAAGGCTTTTAATGCGTGGGTCCAGGAAAGAATAGCTGAGATCCACCAGTAAATTTACTATACCCAGCATTGCTGCCACGACTATAGCGGTACCGGTTACTACCGGATAATCTCTTTGTGAGATGGCCTCTATCATCAGCTTACCTATCCCGGGTATTGCAAAAACAGTCTCTGCCACTACTGCACCGCCTAGGAGAATGCCAAAGAGCAAACCAGCTGAAGTCACTATCGGGATGAGAGAGTTTTCAAGTCCGTCTTTTAAGATGACAGATATTTCTTTTTTCCCCTTAGCTCTGGCTGTGTTTAGATAATCTTGAGAGAGAACTTCCAGCATGGAAGAACGAGTCATTCTAGCAATAGTTGAAGCACTGCTGGCACCTACTGCGATCATGGGTAAAATCCAATAGGCTGGCCCACTCCAGCCTGAAACTGGCAAGATCGCAAGTTGACCCGCAAAAAATATGATCATTATAATACCCAGCCAAAAATTAGGCATGGAAATCCCTATAAGAGCAATCAGCATGACCAAATTGTCCAAAAGCGAGTATTGCTTGACAGCAGATATTATCCCTGCAGGGATACCAATCAAGAGTGCGAAAGATATGCCTAGTACCGACAATAAAAGCGTGGCGGGCAACCTTTCCGAGACCAACTGCCAGACAGGCAAATTGGATATATAGGAGCTGCCCAGATCTCCGGAAAAGAGAAGATTTTTCATATAGATGAGATATTGTTCGATCAGAGATTTGTTGAGCCCCATTGCTTCTTGCACCTCAAGAATCTGCTCTTGAGTTGCAGAATTTCCCAGCATCATTCTTACGGGGTCTCCTGGTGCGTAATGCATGAGAGCAAAGATTATAAAAGAGACACCTAGTAAAACTGGGATCAGCATGGCAATTCTTTTTAATATATATCTATGCAAGACGACACCTCGTATCTTTGAAATTCCAGAATTACTGCTGCGACAGAGCAAGATTGGCCCTGCCGCAGCAGTTTTCTTTAAGCTCTAAAGGACATGTGCCAGAAATCTAGCTCAAGCTTGCTTGATTCAGAAAATATCTGAGACAAATGCTTAATCTCTTCCTTCGTACAATCACTTGAGATATCATTCATAAAAGCCGTGATCTCTTTACAAGCATCTTCATATTTTTGAGATGCATACTCGTTAACCCATAATTCAAAATGGCTTCCTGCGTGAGTATTGTTTTCTATTGCCTTTTCTTTAATATAGCGGGCAATGTCCAGATAGCTTAAGACACAAGGCATTACGGCGGCAAGTGCTTCCTTGGCATCTCCCTCTTTGGCAATATTGATCATATAGCTTGTATAGGCTTCATTTTCTTTTTCCATTGGATAGTTTAGAGCTTCGTCTTCGGTCAGATTGTATTCTTCAATCAGATAACGAATATGAAGGGTTGTCTCATCTGCCAGACTGCTTTTCATGCGGTCATAGAATCTGCGCATAATATGAATATCATTGGAATTGATGAAACCGTATGCATACACCTTGACGAACTCCCGTATATAAAGAGTGTCTTGAATGGTGTAGTGCTTAAATTTTTCGGGAGACAGACTGCCATCAATTATCCCCTGTATAAAAGCACACTCCATTATTTCTGCCCAAATTGGTTGGGCATCTCTTACCATTATTTCTGTAACTGTCATCTTTTCTGTCCTTTTCTATTAGTCAAAATATACTGTGTTGAAATGGTAGAATTTGTTGGCATCATTGACAAAGCCTTTAACATAAGACTGATAAGCATTAATATTTACATCTTCCCAAAGGGGCAAATCATATGCGTTCTCCGCTAGATAAGCCTGCAGCTCGGCATAGATAGCTTTTCTCTTTTCAACATCACTTTCGTATCTACCTGCTTCAAGCAGCTGATCAACTTTAGAGTCATTAACCTGAGACATGTTTCCACTTGTGCTCATCGTAGAATGGAAAACAGGGTATAGTCCATAATCTGGATCTCCAGCCACTGCAACCCAGGTGCTTATAGCCATATCAAAATCATAGGAATACATAACCTCAACCAGACCAGGTGAATCAAAGGTTTGTACTTCAAGTGTGATCCCTATGTCGGCAAGGTTTTGCTGAATAATTTCACTGGCAGTTATATATTCTTGGCCATTTATGGTGGCGAGCTTTATTGAAATTCCGCCATCCGGATACCCTGCAGCTTCCATATAGGCTTTGGCTCGCTCAAGATCATATTCATATTTTTCAATCTCGTCATTGTAGCCCCAGACACTGGAACAGATATACCCATAAAGAGGAATTCTATTGCCTTCAGAAGCCACCTTGACAATATTTTCGCGATCAAGGGCGCAAGAGATAGCTTTTCTAATATTCTCATCTGCCAAATATTCATTCAGCTGATTTAGATAGATATGGTAATTATAAAAATTACTTTTAATGTCTAGAATAAGATTGTTATTGTCATCAACACGGGACACATCATTAGAGGGTAGATCTAGGACGATATCTACACTGCCTGCTTCAAGTTCCAGAGTTCTAGTGCTGCCTTCCTGAATAATGCGAAACAGCAAAGTGGGAATTTTAGGTGCATCTCCCCAATAGTGAGGATTCTCAACCAGGGTCAAATGATCTCCGGTCACCCATTCAGAAATCATATAGGGGCCTGTGCCACAAGGATCAGTATCTACTTCATCATTATTGGCGGCTGTTACTTTTTGCGAAACTATGGCGATACATTCCTGGGCCAGATGCGATAAAATCGGGGCAAAAGGCTGTAAGGTTTTCATCTCAACTGTGTATTCATCCAGTGCTTTACAGTTCTCATGATCAATCATGCCTGCAATAGCTGATGTTGTAGGTGAGGAGGCTGAGCGCGCTAATGAATAGACAACATCTTCAGCAGTCATTGTTTCACCATTGCTGAATTTAACATCATCGCGCAGATTAAATATATAAGTAATATCGTCTACTTGCTCCCAGCTTTCTGCTAACTCAGGAACTATGCTGCCATCTTCTTCTTGTTTGACTAAATTTTCGAAAATATTTACTTTGACCAAATTTGTACCCGTTGTTTGGATACCATGCGGATCCAAGGTAACCACATCATAAAAGTGTGCTATTGTCAGCACATCTGGATTTTTAGGACCATTTTTTTCTTCTTGAACTTCTTCGGTTTGCTTTACTTCAGCTTTATCTGCTGTCTTTCCACAAGCAGTTAAAAAGAGAGCAAAAACGAGAATCATCAGTAAAGAAAGCAATATATAGTAACGATATTTCTTCATATTCATCTCCTCTCTGGCGTTGGTGAACGCGTTCGTGAATATGCAGGAATAATAACATGTAAATTTATTTGAGTCAATGATTTATAACTATATTAATTTTAATATTATTGAGCATAATCCTTTAATCATCGAATTATACCAGCTTATTGAATTATAGGTCTTATAAAGCACTGTCAGGAATTCAATCAGTATAAGGCATTAATAAAAGGACATATTAATAAATATTAATACGTCCTCGCCAATTTAATATTTTAAGATTCCTAAAATATACCTATGTGGGTGACTGTGCTTGAGAGACGATATACGGCTCGTGAATAAAACGGTGGATTTTGAGATACTCTTCGGTCAGTTCTACAAAATCCAGTCCCTGAGACTTCAATTCTATGGCCCTGTTTAAGAATCCTCGATATATATGTACTATCCCTTCATTTAACAGTGCTAGGTTTTTTTGCTCTGTTATCATCAAGTATCCATCTAAGCTCAGCCTTTGCAGCATTTCAAGGTTGCGCCCTGATATTCCTCCCGGCAGTGACAAGACATCGTACAGATCCTCGTCCAAAAAAGAGTACCAATCCGAAAATAATTGAAAGCTGTTCAAAATAACACTATCCAGTTTATGGCTTTCCTGGCCAAAGTAGAGATTGTACATAAGAGAAGGTTCTTGGAAGGAATAGCTTGCGAAAACTCTTTCAATTTCAAAATAATTGTTCAAGCTGCCTTGCTTGGAGTTCCAAATGATTGAGACCTCTCTCAGATAGGAGCGAAGATAAGGAACGGAAGCATAAAGCATAAGTTCCCCTTTGCTGGAAAAATGATGATATAGCGCAGACACAGCATAACCGCATTCATTGGCCACTTTGCGCATAGTCAATAAGTCGATTTTTTCTCTCTTGATAATTTCAATTGCTTTTTCTATTATTAACCGTTTTGATGCCGGTCTCTGCCTATTGTCCAAAACAGCCTCCTATTTGATACAGCTACTCATAAAGTGCAAAACAATTTTGGTTAATACTCCAGTTGGCAAGAATGATTAAGCTAGTCATCTTTATTATTTAGATCGAGCTAACCATAAGCGACACTTACAATTCTATTTAGCTACTCTAATTCAAAGGGGAATCTAAAGGGCAGATTTTTCTCATCCCTGATAGCTATCAGCTCCTTTTGTACCGCTTCTCCTACAGGTACGCCCTTATCTTTTCGCTCCTGCCAGACAAGCCATTCCTTTTCACCTGCAGTGTAGATATGATCTTCGCCCGGAGCTTTTGCTGATGCTCTCAGCTCGCGCAGGATGTCGCCGGCAATCTTTTTGAATGTATCGCTTCCGGAGAAAGCCTCTGGGTTGATGACAATAAAGAAATGACCCAGACGATAAGGCCTTTTTTCGCCCTTTTCATCTAGATTGCTGATCATCTTAAGAAAGCTTCCGGCCTGCAGTGCCGCAGACAAGATCTCCACGACCGTGGCATAGCCATAACCCTTGTAGCCGGCCAGCTCTTCACCGATTCCACCCAAGGGAGCCAGGGCCGCTGTGCCATCTGTCAGGCCCTGTAAAATTGCTGGGCTATCGGTCAGGGCAGATCCATCTCTGCCGACAACCATTCCTGCCGGAGTATCTTCGCCCTGACGGGCAAAAAACTCTATCTTGCCTCTCTGGCTTATGCTGGTGGCACAGTCCAGAGTAAAGGGGAACTCTTCATCTGTTGGAAGGCCAAAAGTCAAAGGATTGGTGCCCAGCATATTTTCCACGCCAAAAGTTGGTGCAATGCTCGGACGGGCATTGGTGCCGGAGATGCCGATCATGTCTGCTTTCACAGCCATGCTTGTCCAATAGCCGGCAATGCCGTAATGAGAGCTGTTGCGTATTACAGCCATGGCCATTCCATAATCTTTTGCCTTCTCTATGATGCTGTTCATAGCCTTGTAGGAGGCGACCATGCCCATACCGTCATTGGCATCCACAACCAGCGTCGTGGCAGTCTCTTTTACTATTTCATAATCGGTTACAGGCTTTAATATACCTGCTTTTATGCGGTCAATATATATTGGTTTAAAACGATTGCAGCCATGGCTTTCTATCCCGCGCCGATCGCTTTCCAGCAAGACATCGGTACAGATTTTTGCATCCTCGGGTGGAAGCCCATAGGCTTTGAACGCCTCTTCCATGAATGAGCCGATCAGTTGCCAGGAAATATATGGTCTAGTCTCCAGTTCTTTTCCCATTTTTCATCTCCAATCCCAGTAGTAGAAGAATTATCTGAATATATTAAATAATACCATTATCCAATCTTGTTTTTTTATCTCTGACCCTGTTCTATTATTTTTATATTTATTCAATCTTGTCATTAATTTAATTAAAATTATCAGG